>CAYLKC010000118.1:0-5205 GCA_964384095.1 uncultured Chromatiales bacterium | reverse complement strand
CCCTTCGGGCTCCGGCGAGGCTGCGCTTGACTTCGCTGCGCAAACCCACCGGGCCCCGAATCCTTTTTGACTCCGAAATTATTTATTTCTGACCGCGGCAGTCGGCGCAGATGCCGTAGATGTTCAGGTAGTGGTCGGTGATCTCGTAGCCGGCCTCGCGGGCAATCGCGGTCTGGCGCTCTTCGATGATGTCATCGACGAACTCGTCGACGCGGCCGCACTTCACGCACAGGATATGGTCGTGGTGCTCGCCCTGGTTGATCTCGTAGACCGAATGTCCGCCCTCGAAGTGGTGGCGCATGACGAGGCCGGCGGCCTCGAACTGGGTCAACACCCGGTAGACGGTCGCGAGTCCGACGTCCTCGCCGGTCTCGAGCAGGGTCTTGTAGACCTCCTCGGCGCCGAGGTGACGCTTCTCGCTGTTCTCCATGATGCTGAGAATCTTGACGCGCGGGTGGGTGACCTTCAGACCCGCCTTTTTCAGATCCTGGCCTTCGGTATTGGTATCTTTCATCGCGCTACGGAGTCCGTGCAATCGGTCCCGTCAGGGGCCGGGGTATCAGACGACGGCAGGACCGGCTATCATAGGCACCCAGGATGTCTTTGCACCCCTCGAACTCATTGCCCATGAACATGATCCGGATCGGCCTGCTGTGCTGCCTCGCCGCGTTTGCGACGTCCTGCTCGATGCACATCATCGACATCCAGCAGGGGACCATCATTACACCAGAGATGACCGAACAACTCAAACCCGGCATGACCCGCGCCCAGGTGCGCAACGTGATGGGAACCCCGACGATCAGTGATCCTTTTCACCAGGATCGCTGGGACTATGTCTACACGCTGAAGGAGCCGCGCGAGGACCTCGTGCGACGGCACATCACTCTGTACTTCGACGGCGATACCCTGGTGACGATCGAAGACAGCGAAGGCGAAGCGACTGCGACTACGACGGATTGATGCGGCATCAGCGGCTGACTGACTGGTGGCTGAAAAGGCCCGTCGGGTTTGCTCCGCGAATGGCTCGCCTCGCTGCCGCTGCGCGGCACCCTTCGGGCTCCGGCGAGGCTGCGCTTGACTTCGCTGCGCAAACCCGACGGGCCTTTTCAGCAGCCTGTCAGTCGGCAGCCTTCTTCTCTTCCTCGACCTTCTTGCGGCGGGATTCCTTCGGGTCAGCGATCAGCGGCCGGTAGATCTCGACGCGATCGCCCGGCTGCAGCGGCGCATCCAGCCGAACCAGCTTGCCGTAGACCCCGACCTTGTTGATCTTGAGATCGATCTCCGGATACTGGCCGAGGATCCCGGACTGTTCGATCGCATGCTCGACCGTCTGTCCGGCGTCGATGCGGGCCGGCATCACGGTCTGCTCGTCCGCGAGCGCGTAACAGACCTCGACATCGATTTTTTCAGCGTTTTCCATACAGCTCCGCGGCGCGCTGGCAGAAGGCATCGACCAGGGTGTTGGCAATCTGCGCGAACACCGGTCCGATCGCAAGCTTCAGCAGCGTGCCTGAAAATTCGTATTCGAGATCAAGCGCGACGCGGGTCGCATCGCGATCGAGCTCGGTGAAGCGCCAGAAACCCTCGAGGTGGCTGAACGGCCCCTCGACCAGGCGCATCTCGATCATCTTGTTCTTCTGCAAGCGGTTCAGCGTGGTGAAGGTCCTGTGCACCGGACCGCGCTGCAGCTCGATCGATGCCCGTACCTCGTCGTCGTTGCGTGACCATTCCCTCGCGCTGCGACACCAGGGCAGAAATGCCGGATAGCCCTCGATGTCATCGACCAGGGCGTACATCTGTTCGGCGCTGTAGGGCACCAGGGCATTTCGGTTGACTGTCGGCATCGTGAAGTCCGGCGGCCGTCAGCGGATCACGCCGATCAGGTTCAGGAATACGACGATCACCGCCACCGGGACGATATAGCGTACCAGAAAGCGCCACAGCGTATAAGCGAACGGCCGGCGGATCGCCAGTTCTCCGCGACTGATCTCTGCCTTCACCACCCAGGCGGCGAAGATCGCGACGAACAACCCCCCGAGCGGCAGCATGATATTGGAGGTCAGGAAGTCGAGCAGACTGAAAAAGGTACGGCCGAACAACTGGAACTCCGCCCAGTGATTGAATGACAGGATCGTGCCGATGCCGAGCACCCAGACGCCGATGCCGCAGATCATCGCGGAGCGGACACGGCTGACGCCGCGATTTTCGACCAGCCATGCGACCGCCGGTTCGATCAGCGAGATCGACGAACTCCATGCCGCGAACGCGAGCAGTACGAAGAAGAGCGCGCCGAACAAGGCCCCGGCCGGCATATGACCGAAGGCCAGCGGCAAGGTCTGGAACACGAGTCCGGGGCCGGCGCCGGGTTCGAGGCCGTTCGCGAACACGATCGGGAAGATCGCCATGCCGGCCAGCAACGCGACCAGGGTGTCGGCGGCGACGACCATCACCGACGCGGTCGCGATCGAGGCCCTGCCCGGCATATACGAGCCATAGACCATGATCGCGCCCATGCCGAGACTGAGCGTAAAGAATGCATGCCCCATCGCGATCAGCACGCCGGTCGCGCTGAGCTTGCTGAAATCCGGCTCGAACAGGAACACCAGGCCCTGCATGAATGCGCCGGTCGTCATCGCGTAGAACACCAGCATGAACAGCACCACAAACAGCGCCGGCATCATCAGCCGCACGGCCTTTTCGAGTCCGTGACGCACGCCGCGCGCCACGACGACCATCGTCATCACCATGAACAGCGTATGCAGACCGAGCAGGTACAGCGGATTCGAGACCAGCCCCTCGAAGATCTGCCCGACCTCCTCGGCGCCGGCGCCGGTGAACAGGCCGGTCGCGCTGTGCCAGATATAGGCCAGCGCCCAACCCGCGATGACGCTGTAATAGGAGAGGATCAGGAAGCCGGCAATGACGCCGCTCCAGCCCACCAGCGCCCACAGGCGCGAGGCGCCGGCCTCCTCGCTCAGCGATAGCATCGTGTTGATCGGGCTCTGGCGCCCACGCCGGCCGAGCATGATCTCGGCCATCATCAGCGGCAGGCCGATCAGCAGGATGCAGCCCAGATAGACCAGCACGAAGGCGCCACCGCCGTTCTCGCCGGTGATATACGGAAATTTCCAGATATTGCCGAGGCCGACCGCCGAGCCGACGGTCGCCATGATGAAGATCCAGCGGGACGACCATTCGCCGTGGATGCTGCTGCTGGGTCTGGCTGACATGCGCCCCGTCTGTTGTTGTCTGGAGATCGACGTTCGCCGTATTGTGGGTGATTTCGCCCGATGGCTCAACCATTTGAGCGACCCCGCGCAGGTCCGCTGTGTATAATGACGGCCCGATGGCCAAGGACAAGCACAACAAGGCAGGCAGCCCGTCGGCGACGATCGCCGAGAACCGCAAGGCCCGCCACGACTATTTCATCGAGGACGACTTCGAGGCCGGGATCGTGCTCGAGGGCTGGGAGGTCAAGAGCCTGCGCGCCGGTCGCGCGCAACTGAAGGAGAGCTACGTCGTCATCAAGGACGGCGAGGCCTGGCTGCTCGGCGCGCATGTCTCGCCGCTGCCGACCGCATCGACACACATCCACCCCGACGCGACCCGCACCCGCAAACTGCTGCTGCACCGCGCCGAACTCGACAAGCTGATCGGCGCCGTCGAGCGCAAGGGCTATGCGCTGGTGCCACTGAACCTGCACTGGAGCAAGGGCCGCGCGAAGCTGCGCATCGGTCTCGCCAAGGGCAAGAAACAGCACGACAAGCGCGCGACCGAGAAGGAACGCGACTGGCAGCGCGAGAAACAGCGCATACTGAAACAGTAACCACCGAGGAAAAACCATGTCCGCACCCGCCAACCTGACGGCCGTCATCGAGACCAGCAAGGGCAATATCCGTTTGCGCCTGTTCAGCGAGGAAACGCCGCTGACGGTAGCCAACTTCGTCAACCTCGCGCAGCATGATTTCTACAAGGACCTGACCTTCCATCGCGTCATCAGTGATTTCATGATCCAGGGCGGCTGCCCTGACGGCACCGGCCGCGGTGATCCCGGATACCGCTTCGAGGATGAGGTCGATACCGGCCTGCGGCATGACCGCCCGGGCATCCTGTCGATGGCCAATGCCGGTCCCGGCACCAACGGCAGCCAGTTCTTCATCACCCATGTGCCGACGCCCTGGCTGAACGGCAATCACACGGTGTTCGGCTGCGTGATCGGTGACGATGACCTCGCGGTCGTCAACGACATCCGGCAGGGCGATGCGATCCGCAACATCCGCATCGAGGGAGATGCCTCGGCGCTGCTGGCGGCCCATCAGGCCCGTATCGACGAGTGGAACAGAAAACTGGGATAAAGGCGGGACGCTATCCTTTAAATTCCCCCTTCTGAACGAAGGGGGGCCAGGGGAGATGCGAGCGCAGCGAGCCCCTTCAGAATATGGCCAGCCCCGTTTGCCGCTTATGCCTTGAACGCCGGGCGTAGATGAGCAGCGCAATCCCGAGGGTTTCCGGTCAGCAACCTGAACCAAAACCCCTTGATACTCGTGGATATACCCCTATAATCCTCCCAAGGGGGCGACCTGGCTTCGACGTGGGTTGCGAAACCCGAGGGGCATGCCGAGGGGCAGATGACCTCGTAAATCATCACTGCAAACAACATAGTTGCCAACGACGACAACTACGCCCTGGCTGCTTAAGACAGCCAGCATCTGACCGGAGCCGTGCTTGCGCGTCCGGAGTCCCTTCGGGGACGCCTCAGGTGTCATCTCTCGCAAGATCGTGCTGAGGCCTGCCCGGGGCTGACGCACTAAAAACCTTACGGGCTCGCCGTTCGACTACCCTGCCGGTCGGGAAGCGTGCGGTTAAATCAAAGATTCGGCTAAGCATGTAGAACCAACGGCAGAGGACTTGCGGACGCGGGTTCGATTCCCGCCGCCTCCACCAATTCAATTCCCAGCAACATCCAAGAAGGTCCGAAAGCCCGCGTAACAGCGGGCTTTTTTATTGCCTGCTCGTCCGATAGCGTCTAAAGTTACCCCATAGAATCCTGAATCTCACAGGGGTAACTATTGGGGTTACCCCAAGACTGACGGAGCAGTTACCCCAAATGCCGCTCACAGACACCGCCATCAAAAAGGCCAAGCCAGAGCGCAAACAGCGCAAACTCTATGATGAACGGGGCCTGTTCCTGCTGATCAGCCCCAA
>CAYLKC010000117.1:0-5233 GCA_964384095.1 uncultured Chromatiales bacterium | reverse complement strand
CGACTTCGTCGCCCCGCTGGTGCCGATCGGGCTGGCCGCCGGGCGCATCGGCAACTTCATCAACGGC
The DNA here is from genome assembly GCA_964384095.1 of uncultured Chromatiales bacterium. Taxonomy (GTDB): domain Bacteria; phylum Pseudomonadota; class Gammaproteobacteria; order SZUA-140; family SZUA-140; genus JAITWN01. The sequence goes on along the minus strand of CAYLKC010000117.1, from coordinate 5,166 downwards.
GAGCTGTGGGGCCGGGTCAGCGATCTGCCGTGGGCGATGGTGTTCGCGGATCCGCGCGCCGGCGGCCTGCCGCGTCACCCGTCGCAGCTCTACGAGGCCCTGCTCGAGGGCCTCGTGCTGTTCGCGATCCTCTGGCTCTATTCGCGCAAGCCGCGCCCGCTGATGTCGGTTTCCGGGCTCTTTCTGCTGTGTTACGGTGTATTCCGCTTCGCGGTCGAATTCACGCGCATGCCCGACCTGCACATCGGCTTCATCGCCGGCGACTGGATGACGATGGGCCAGATACTGTCGGTCCCGATGGTCCTCGCCGGCATCGCGCTGATGGTGCTCGCGGCGCGCACGCCGACCCGGCCGGAGCCTGGGCCCTCGCCGTCGAAACGGAAGCGATGAAACAATATCTCGAACTGCTGCGCCACGTCCGCGAACAGGGCGTGCGCAAGGATGACCGCACCGGCACCGGCACGCTGAGCGTGTTCGGCTACCAGATGCGCTTCGACCTCGCCGACGGTTTTCCGCTGGTGACGACGAAGAAGCTGCACCTGAAGAGCATCATCCATGAACTGCTGTGGTTCCTCGCCGGCGATACCAATATCGCCTACCTCAAGCGTCACGGCGTCTCGATCTGGGATGAATGGGCGGATGAAGACGGCGAACTCGGCCCGGTCTACGGCCGTCAGTGGCGGGCGTGGCCGGCGCGCGACGGCGGCACGATCGACCAGATCCGCGGCGTCGTCGAGGCGATCCGGACGAACCCCGATTCACGCCGCCTGATCGTCAGCGCGTGGAACGTCGCCGATATCGAGCGCATGGCGTTGCCGCCCTGCCACGCCTTCTTCCAGTTCTATGTCGCCAACGGCCGGCTGTCCTGCCAGCTCTATCAGCGCAGCGCCGACATCTTCCTCGGCGTGCCGTTCAACATCGCCTCGTATGCGCTGCTGACGCTGATGATCGCGCAGGTCACGCGGCTCGCGCCCGGCGAATTCGTGCACACCTTCGGCGACGCCCACCTGTATCTGAACCACCTCGACCAGGCCGATGAACAGCTGTCGCGCGCGCCGCGCCCGCTGCCGCGCATGACGCTGAATCCCGATCGCAGCTCGCTGTTCGATTTCGTGTTCGAAGACTTCGCGCTGAGCGGGTACGAACCGCACCCGGCGATTCGCGCGCCGGTCGCGGTCTGACATGACGATCGCGCTGATCGCGGCGATGGGCCGCAATCGCGTCATCGGTCGGGACGGCGCGCTGCCCTGGCGCCTGCCCGCGGACCTGCGTCACTTCCGCCGCCTGACGACCGGCAAGCCAGTGATGATGGGACGCAAGACCTTTGAGTCGATCGGCCGCCCGCTGCCCGAGCGCAGGAATGTGGTCATCACCCGCCGCTTCGGCTATCACGCCGACGGCTGCGAGGTGTTCAGCGACCTGGAAACGGCCTTCGAGGCCTTTCGCGACAGCCCCGAGCTGATGGTGATCGGCGGCGGCTCGATCTACGGCCAGGCCCTGCCGCGCGCCGCGCGCATCTATCTGACGGTCATCGATGCCGACTTCGACGGCGATGCGCATTTCCCGGAGATCGACATGACGAGCTGGCAGGAGACCGCCCGCAGTGATCACGCCGCCGACGGCGACAACGGCTTCAATTACAGCTTCCGCGTGCTGGAACGGCGCCCGCCTCAGCGGTAACGTTCCTCCCGTGCATAGTCGGGCACCTCGGTCCCCGGCGCGACATCGTCATACCAGCCTTCCTGCTTGCCCGCCGCCTCGTCCTTGCGCCTGGCGGCTCGGTCGTCGTCGCGGTCCGGCGCTGATTTGTCGATACCGTCGATGTCCTCATGCAGGCCGTCGGCGATGCCGCCGGCCGGCGGCTCGACCGGACGCTCCGGCGTCGAGGCGATCGCCTCGAGCCGTGGAACCTGGTTACCGGCCAGCGACTGCGCGCCTTTCGCGAGGTGCTCGTAGACTGCGCGGTAGTCAGCGGTCAGGCGATTGACGAGGTCGGCGGTGGTCGTGAAGTGCTCGACGACGCGGCCGCGATAGCGTTCGAGCTCCTCGCGGGTCTCGCGCAATTCCTGGTCGAGCTGGATCGAGCGCTTGACGCCGGCGCTGCTCGAGCGGCCGATGAAGAATCCGATCGCCACTCCGGCGATCGCCAGCACGGGTAATGCCCAATGCCACCAGGCCATCTGTTCCCCCTTCCGTCCTTCTCGGTGATCCGGTTTTCATTATCGACCCTGCCCGCGTCGGCGGCAACCGGCTTGCTTCCCCGCCCCGGCAAAGGCTGTTAACGTATTCGCTTGCATGGAGAATGGATGAACGACGCGGCCCGATACCAGGTATTCGCCGATCCCGACGCGCTGGCCGCCGCCGCCGCGCGACGCTGGCAGGCGATCGCCGCCGATGCAATCGTCAGGCGCGGGCGTTTTGATGTCGCGCTGGCCGGCGGTTCGACGCCACGCACGCTCTACCGCCTGCTCGCAAATCCGGAATGGCGCGCGAGCATCGACTGGTGCGCGGTGCATTTCTGGTTCGGCGACGAGCGCTGCGTGCCCCCCGATCATGGTGACAGCAACTACCGGATGGCGCGCGAGGCCTTGTTCGACGCGATCGACGTCGCGCCGGCGCAGATCCATCGCATCGAGGGCGAGCGCACGCCGGAGGAGGCCGCGCAACGCTACGAAGATGCGCTGCGCGCGCACTTCACGCCGGAAGGCGAGGGACCGCCGCACCTCGACCTGGTGCTGCTCGGCCTCGGCGCCGACGGCCACATCGCCTCATTGTTCCCTGGCACAAAACTGCTCGACGAGGACCGGCGCTGGGTCGGCGCGAATCGAGTCGACCGCCTCGATGCCTGGCGCATCAGCCTGACGCTGCCGCTGCTGAATGCCGCGCGTCATGTCCTGCTGCTGGTCACGGGCGAGGCCAAGGCCGCGATCGTCGCCGAGGTCCTTGGCCACACGAAATCCGCCGCGCCGCGTTATCCGGTCGAGCGCCTGCGCCCCGCGCATACCATCGAGTGGCTGCTCGACGCCGCGGCCGCCGCCCGTCTGGGTCCGCGCGCGCTCAAGCCATGAACCTGCTCTGCGCCGATATCGGCGGCACCAAGACGCTGCTCGCGATCGCTACGGCTGACGGCCGCCTGTTGCGACAGCAGCGCTATCACAACGCCGGGTTCACCGGCTTCGACTCCCTGCTCGATGCCTTCCTCGCAGATGGTGATGACGCCCCGCCGGCGGCGGCCTGCCTGGCGGTCGCCGGGCCGCTGTCCGCCGATGCGCGCTCGGCGCGGCTGACGAACCTGGGCTGGCATATCACGGCGGACGCACTTGCCGCGCGCCTCGGCGGCGCACCGACCGCGCTGATCAACGATTTCGCCGCGGTCGGACTCGGCATCGAGCGCGTCGATGCCGGCGAACTCGTCCCGCTGCAAGCTGGTGAAACACGGGCCGGCGCGCCGCGTGTCGTCCTCGGCGCCGGCACCGGGCTCGGTGTCGGCTGGCTGGTCCACGACGGCACGCGCTATCGCGCGTTTGCGTCCGAAGGCGGCCATGTCGATTTCGCGCCGAACGGGGTCGTGCAACGCGAACTGCTGGCCTGGCTCGAGGACCATCATCGCGGCCATGTCTCCGTCGAACGTATCGTCTCGGGACCCGGCCTCGTCGATCTGTTCCGCTTCTGTTGCGAACGCGCATCCGCGGCCGCCGAACTCGACCGCGCGCTCGCGGCGCCGGACCCCGCCGCATGGATCACGGCCCGCGCCGGCGAGGCCGCCAGCGCTCCCGCCGTGCAGGCGCTCGACCTGTTCCTGTCGATCTATGGCGCGGTCGCCGGCAATCTCGCGCTGAACCTCCTGCCGCAAGGCGGTCTCTATCTCGCCGGCGGCATCGCGCCGAAACTGATCGGCCTTCTGCGTGATGGCCCGTTCCTCGCCGCCTTCAACGACAAGGGCCGCATGTCCGCGCTGACAGCATCGATCCCGGTCTCGGTGATCATGGACCCGTCGGTCGGCCTGCTCGGCGCGGTGGTGTTCGCGCAGGACCTCGCGAGTCAGGGTTCGCGGGCCTGCTGAAATTTCTGCAGATCCGCTCTCGTGGCGCGATTTATATATCCAGGTTGGCGACCGACAGCGCGTGCTTCTCGATGAACTCGCGACGCGGTTCGACATGGTCGCCCATCAGCGTCGTGAAGATCTCGTCGGCGGCCACCGCGTCCTCGATCTGCACCAGCAGCAACCGGCGCGTCTCGGCGTTCATCGTGGTCTCCCACAACTGGTCCGGGTTCATCTCTCCGAGACCCTTGTAACGCTGGATCTGCTGGCCGCGCTTGGCCTCATCCATCATCCACCCGAACGCCTGCGCGAAACTCGTCACCGTTTCACGGCGCTCGCCGCGCTGTATCCAGGCGCCGGCGCCGATCAGGCCGTCGATCTGCCGGCCGAGATTGGCCATGCTGCGGTACTCGGCCGAGGCGAAGAACTCGTGGCCGAGTTCGCGCAGGTTTGCGATGCCGTGCAGGTATTCGATGACCGCGGCCTTCCAGGTGACGTCACCCGGCGCATGCTCGACGCGGATCTCATAGCGCAGCCCGCCACTGACATCGGTGTTCAGGCGTTTCTCGAGTTCGCGGCACCACTGGTCGACGACGACCGGGTCGCGCACATCACTCGTGGTCAGTTCGGGCAGATAGATCATCGCCTCGAGCACACGCGGACTCCAGCGCTTCGACATGCGCCGGATCGTCGACATCACCGCCATGTACTGGCTGGCCAACAGCTCGAGGGCCTGCTCGCTGATCGGCGGGCTGGTATCGTTGACATGCAAGCGCGTACCCTCGACCGCATTCTGCAGCAGCCACGTGTTCAGCTCGGCGTCGTCCTTGACATAGCGCTCCTGCTTGCCGCGCTTGACCTTGTACAGCGGCGGCTGCGCGATATAGACATGGCCGCGCTCGATCAGGTCCGGCATCTGGCGATAGAAGAACGTCAGCAGCAGCGTGCGGATATGCGAGCCGTCGACATCGGCGTCGGTCATGATGATGATGCGGTGATAGCGCAGCTTGTCCGGGTTGTAGTCGTCCTTGCCGATGCCGCAACCGAGCGCGGTGATCAGCGTACCGATCTCCGCGGATGCCAACACCTTGTCGAAGCGCGCCTTCTCGACGTTGAGGATCTTG
>CAYLKC010000116.1:0-5283 GCA_964384095.1 uncultured Chromatiales bacterium | reverse complement strand
CGTAACATGCTCGACGTCACCGCGGTGCCGGTGTTGAAGCGCGAGACGCACCTGCCGGTGATCATTGACCCGAGCCATGCCGGCGGCAAGGCCTGGATGGTGCCGGCACTTGCGCGCGCCGCGATCGCCGCCGGCGCCGACGGCCTGCTGGTCGAGATGCACCCGCGTCCGCCCGAGGCCTGGTCCGATGCCGACCAGGCGCTGTCGCCGGATGAACTTGCCGCGCTGATGACCGAATTGCGCGGCATCGCCGAAGTCCTCGGTCGCACGCTTTGAGTCCGCGCGCCGTCAAGGATGTGACCGAGGGGCGCATCGACCCGCTGCCCGGCGAGACGCCGTTTCGCCGGCTGGCGATCGTTGGCGTCGGCCTGATCGGTGGTTCGCTCGCGCGCGCGCTGCGCCGCGCCGGCAAACGCCTCGAGATCGTCGGCTACGGCCGCAATCACCTGAACCTGCAACGCGCGCTCGAGCTCGGCGTCATCGACCGCTTCGAGACGCGGCTTGCCGACGCGGTGCAGGGCGCCGACATGATCGTCGTCGCGGTGCCGGTCGGCTCGATGGCGCGGGTGCTTGGCGAACTCGCGCCGCATGTCGGCGCCGATGCGGTGATCACCGATGTCGGCAGCACCAAGGGCAGCGTCATCGATGACGCCCGCGCCGCGCTCGGCGAGATACTGCCGCAATTCGTGCCCGGGCACCCGATCGCCGGCAACGAGCGCCGCGGCGTCGAGGCCTCGACCGCGGGCCTGTTCGAGGATCGCGCGGTGCTGCTGACGCCGGTCAGTGAGACCCGGCCGATCGCGCTCGCGCGTGTGCGCGCGATGTGGCAGACGGCCGGCGCACGGGTCATCGAGATGGACGCCCCGCGCCACGATCGCATCCTCGCCGCGACCAGTCACCTGCCGCATGTGCTGGCCTACACCCTGGTCGAGACGCTGGCGGGCATGGATGACGGCGAGGAGATCTTCAACTATGCTGCGGGCGGTTTTCGCGACTTCACGCGCATCGCGTCATCGGATCCGCTGATGTGGCGCGACATCTGCGTCGCCAACCGCGACGCGATCCTTGCCGCGCTCGAGGCCTATCGCCGCCGCCTCGACGAGGTCAGCCAGGCCATTGAACGTGCCGACGGCGACGCCCTGATCCGGCTGTTCGAACGCGCCAAGGCCGCCCGCGACCGCGCGCTGAAATAATATGAGTCAGTCCATGGATACCTTCATCGCCAGTCCCGGCGGCTGTCTCACCGGCGCCTTGCGCGTACCCGGAGACAAGTCGATTTCGCATCGCGCGATCATGATCGGCTCGATTGCCGACGGCGTCACCGAGGTCGACGGTTTTCTCGAGGGCGAGGACAGCCTCGCGACGCTCGCCGCGTTTCGCGCGATGGGCGTGCGGATCGACGGACCGCGGCAGGGCAGGGTGACGATCCACGGTGTCGGCCTGCACGGCCTGAGCGCGCCGGCCGGCGCGCTCGACCTCGGCAATTCCGGCACTTCGATGCGTCTGCTTGCCGGCCTGCTCGCGGGGCAGGCGTTTGACGTGACGCTGACCGGCGATGCCTCGCTGTCGCGCCGTCCGATGCGCCGCGTGTCCGAACCGCTCGGCAGGATGGGCGCGCGGATCGAAACGGAAGCCGACGGCACGCCGCCGCTGCATATCCGCAAGGGTGCGCGCCTGCGCGGCTTCGAATACGCGTTGCCGGTCGCGAGTGCGCAGGTGAAGTCCTCGCTGCTGCTCGCCGGTCTCTATGCCGAGGGCCGCACCTGCGTCACCGAGCCTGCGCCGACGCGCGACCACAGCGAACGGATGCTGCGCGCCTTCGGTGTCAGGGTCGAGACGCAGGGCGCGCGCATCTGCATCGACGGCGGCCAGCAGCCGGTCGCGGCACCGATCAGCGTGCCGGCCGATATCTCGTCGGCGGCCTTCTTCCTCGTCGGCGCGGCGATCGCGCCCGGCTCGGACCTGACACTGACCGGCGTCGGCATCAATCCGACCCGCACCGGCGTCATCGAGATCCTGCGCCGGATGGGCGCCGACATCACGCTCGCGAACGAGGGTATGGCCGGCGGCGAACCGGTCGCCGACCTGCGTGTGCGAAGCGCGCCGCTGCGCGGCATCGACATCCCGCTGGAACAGGTGCCGCTTGCGATCGACGAATTCCCCGCGCTGTTCATCGCCGCCGCCTGCGCGACCGGGACGACCGTGCTGCGCGGCGCGGAAGAACTGCGCGTCAAGGAGAGCGATCGCATCCAGGTCATGGCCGACGGACTGAATACGCTCGGCATCGACGCGCGGCCGACGGCGGACGGCATGATCATCGAAGGAGGCGCGCCCGGCGGCGGCACGATCGACAGCCACGGCGACCATCGCATTGCGATGTCCTTCGCGATCGCCGCGCTGCGCGCCGGCGCGCCGATCACGATCCGCGACTGCGCCAACGTCAACACCTCGTTCCCGGGATTCATCGACCTTGCCCGCGGCGCCGGCCTGCAGATCCGGGGGCAGGCGCCGTCACCCGGCAGACGCAGCGACGCTGACCCCGAGGACTGAGGTGATGACGGGGGAAGGGATTCCGGTGATCACCATCGACGGGCCCGGGGGCTCGGGAAAAGGGACGGTCAGCCAGATACTCGCGGCGGAGCTCGGCTGGCATTTCCTCGACAGCGGGGCGCTGTACCGGCTCGTCGGCCTGGCCGCGATCCGCCGCGGCGTCGCCCTCGACGACGAGGCGGGCGTGGCGCGGGTCGCGGCGACGCTCGATGCCCGATTTGTTTCGGATGGCAGCGAACAGGCGTCCATCTTCCTCGAAAATACCGATGTATCTATCGAGTTACGCAGTGAGACCAGCGGCGACGCCGCCTCGAAGGTCGCGGTGCTGCCGGCGGTTCGCGCGGCCCTGCTCGAACGCCAGCGTGCCTTCCTGGAACCGCCCGGCCTGGTCGCCGACGGCCGCGATATGGGCACGGTGATTTTTCCCGCCGCGGAGCTCAAGATCTACCTCGAGGCGAGCCAGCGCGAACGCGCGGAAAGGCGCCATAAACAGTTGAAGGGAAAGGGAATGGATGTTAGTCTAGAGGCCCTTTTGCGGGACATCGAGGCGCGCGACGCACGCGACAGCGGGCGCACGACGTCGCCGATGCGGCCCGCAGGGGATGCCGTCATCATCGACACGACCCGTATGGGTATCGCCGAGGTCGTCAACGAAATCCTGCGACTGTGGCGGTCGCGCCGTTGAGGCGGCACTGGCGTCCCGCGCGCATCCGGTGATCCCGGACGCTGCGGGGCAGATACGTTATCCGTCCGCGTCCGCGGACCCAACCAGAGGAATTGCCCGCAGTTTCGGGCAAGCTAACGTCAACCTGATGAGTGAAAGTTTCGCAGAGCTCTTCGAGCAGAGCCAGTCCGGCAAGCAGATGCGTCCGGGTTCCATCGTCATCGGCACCGTCGTCGCAATCAAATCCGATGTCGTCATCGTCAACGCAGGCCTCAAGTCCGAGGGCGTCATTCCGATCGAGCAGTTCCTGAACGACCTGGGTCAGCCCGAGGTCGCCGTCGGTGACGACGTCGAAGTCGCGCTCGATGCCGTCGAGGACGGCTTCGGCGAAACCCGGTTGTCGCGCGAGAAGGCCAAGCGCACCAAGCAGTGGGATCTGCTGGAAACGGCGATGTCCAACGACGAGAAGATCACGGGTCGCATCAGCGGCAAGGTCAAGGGCGGTTTCACCGTCGACATCGGCGACATTCGCGCCTTCCTGCCCGGTTCGCTGGTCGACGTGCGTCCGGTGCGCGATCTCACGCACCTCGAAGGCAAGGATCTCGAATTCAAGGTCGTCAAGACCGACCGCCGGCGCAACAATGTCGTCGTCTCGCGCCGTGCCGTCGTCGAGACCGAAGGCAGCGCCGAGCGTGACGCGCTGCTGGCCAGCCTCGAGGAAGGCCAGATCATCAAGGGCATCGTCAAGAACCTCACCGACTACGGTGCCTTCATCGACCTTGGCGGCATCGACGGTCTGCTGCACATCACCGACATGGCGTGGAAGCGCGTGAAGCAGCCGTCCGACATCGTCAACATCGGCGACGAGATCGAGGTCAAGGTGCTGAAGTTCGATCGCGAGCGCAACCGCGTCTCGCTCGGCCTGAAGCAGCTCGGCGAGGATCCGTGGGAGAACCTGACCCGCCGCTATCCGGTCGGCGCGCGCGTATTCGGCAAGGTCACCAATATTGCCGACTATGGCTGCTTCGTCGAGATCGAAGACGGCGTCGAAGGCCTGGTCCACGTCTCGGAAATGGACTGGACCAACAAGAACATCCACCCGTCGAAGGTCGTGCACCTCGGCGACGAGGTCGAGGTCGTCGTACTCGATATCGATGCCGACCGCCGCCGCATCTCGCTCGGCATCAAGCAGTGTCAGCAGAATCCGTGGGAAGATTTTTCGACCCGCCACAACAAGGGCGACAAGATCAGCGGCACCATCAAGTCGATCACCGACTTCGGTATCTTTGTCGGACTCGAGGGCGGCATCGACGGTCTGCTGCATCTGTCCGACCTGTCGTGGAGCCTGCCCGGCGAAGAGGCCGTGCACAACTACAAGAAGGGCGATGAACTCGAGGCCGTGATCCTTGCGATCGATCCGGAGCGCGAGCGCATCTCGCTCGGCGTCAAGCAGCTCGAGCGCGACCCGTTCGAACTCTATGTCGGCGAGCACCCGAAGGGCAGCATCGTCACCGGCAAGGTCACCGAGGTCGATGCAAAAGGCGTCACCGTGCTGCTCGAGGAAGGTGTCGAGGGTTACATCCGCGCCGCCGATCTCGCCCGCGATCGCGTCGACGATCCGACCCTGGTGGTCAAGGTCGGCGACGATATCGAGGCCAAGTTCACCGGCGTGAACCGCAAGAACCACACGCTGACGCTGTCGGTCAGGGCGAAGGACGAGCATGATGAGGCCGAGGCAGTCAGGGAGTACGGCAAGAGCGGTCAGGGCACGACCGCGACCACGCTCGGCGACCTGATCAAGGAGCAGATGAACAAGTAGACGAAAGTGTGCGCCCGTGCCGGGGGAGAGCGGCACGGGCGCTGATTTCGATGCAGGTTTCGTTTTCAGGGATTGGGGGCTATGGCAATGACGAAATCAGAACTAATAGAAACGATCGCGCAGAAGCAGAAGCACCTTTCCTACAAAGACATCGAGTTTGCGGTCAAGACGATGATCGAGCAGATGGCGCAGTCGCTGGCCAGCGGCGAGCGCATCGAGATCCGCGGCTTCGGCAGTTTCTCCCTGCATT
>CAYLKC010000115.1:1900-5345 GCA_964384095.1 uncultured Chromatiales bacterium | reverse complement strand
GATAGTCGGCGGCATCCTCGATGTCGCGACGGACCCAGGCCGCGACCTTCTCGGCATCCTCCCGGGTCAGTTCGCCGAGCTCGACCGCCTTGTCCTTCGCGGACTCCAGCAGGTGGGTCAGCGCCGGCCCGACCTCCTTTTCGGCGATCTCGCCGGCATGGCGTACCTGTTCCAGCATCCGGTTGTAGGCCGTCACCAGGCGGCCGTCGTGTCCGTCCTTCCCGCTCATCGTCGTCGCTCCTCTGTTCCGCGCGCGGACCGGTGTCCATTTGCGCCGTCCCGGGTTATGCTAGCATCGTTCGCCTGATCCGTTCCGTTTATCCAAGCCTTTGTTTACCCATGAATAATGAGAGCAACCCCGGCGATTACGATCCGGCCGGGTTCGAGGGACGAGTGCAGCAGCAGTGGGAGGCGCTCGGCGCGTTCCGGGCCGTCGAGGATCCCGCGCGCGAGAAGTTCTACTGCCTGTCGATGTTCCCTTATCCGAGCGGCAGGCTGCACATGGGCCATGTCCGCAACTACACGATCGGCGACGTCATCGCCCGCTATCAGCGCATGCGCGGCAGGAATGTGCTGCAGCCGATGGGTTGGGACGCCTTCGGCCTGCCGGCCGAGAACGCGGCGATCCAGAACCGCGTCGCGCCGGCGCGCTGGACCCGTGACAACATCGATTACATGCGCGGCCAGCTGAAACGCCTCGGCTTCGCCTACGATTGGTCGCGCGAGCTCGCGACCTGCGACCCGGACTATTACCGCTGGGAGCAGTGGCTGTTCACGCGGCTGTACCGCAAGGGGCTGGCCTACAGAAAGACCGCGCCGGTCAACTGGTGCCCGAAGGACCAGACCGTGCTCGCGAACGAGCAGGTCATCGACGGCTGCTGCTGGCGCTGCGATACCCCGGTCGAGCGCCGCGAGATCGCGCAGTGGTTCCTCAAGATCACCGATTACGCCGACGAACTGCTGGCCGAGCTCGATCGCATGAACGGCTGGCCGGAACAGGTGCGCACGATGCAGCGCAACTGGATCGGGCGTTCTGAGGGCATCGAACTGGAATTCGCGATCCGCGGTCGCGACGAGATCCTGAGCGTCTATACGACGCGTCCCGATACGCTGTTCGGCGTCACTTATGTCGCGGTCGCGGCCGAACATCCGCTGGCGCGCGCCGCGGCGAACGGCAAGCCGGAGATCGCTGCCTTCATCGAGCAATGCCTGCGCACCGGCACCGCCGAGGAGGACCTCGAAACGATGGAGAAGCGCGGCATCGCGACCGGCCTGACTGCGGTGCACCCGCTCACCGGCGCCGAGGTGCCGATATGGATCGCGAACTTCGTGCTGATGGCCTACGGTAGCGGCGCGGTGATGGCGGTGCCGGCGCATGACCAGCGCGATTGGGAGTTCGCACGCGGGCACGGACTGGCCATCCGCCAGGTCATCGCGCCGGCAGGCGCGAGTGGCGCTGGTGTTGCGATCGACCTCGAGGCCGCGGCCTTCACCGATCCCGGCGTGCTCGTCGACTCCGGCGAGTTCACCGGTCTGGAATCCGCACAGGCCTTCGACGCGATCGCGGATCGCCTCGCCGCCCTCGGCAAGGGCCGTCGCAAGGTCCACTACCGCCTGCGTGACTGGGGCGTGTCGCGCCAGCGCTACTGGGGCGCGCCGATCCCGATCATCCATTGCGGCGCCTGCGGCGCGGTGCCGGTGCCCGACGAGGCCCTGCCGGTGGTGCTGCCCGAACAGGTCGAGCTCGACGACGGCGGCTCGCCGCTGAAGCGGATGCCGGAATTCTATCGCGTGCAGTGTCCGCAATGCGGCGCCGATGCAGAGCGCGAGACCGACACCTTCGACACCTTCATGGAGTCGTCGTGGTATTACGCGCGCTATGCCTGTCCCGGCAGCGATGACGTGATGCTCGATGCGCGCGCCGGCTACTGGCTGCCGGTCGACCAGTATATCGGCGGCATCGAGCACGCGATCCTGCACCTGCTCTACGCGCGCTTCTACCACAAGCTGATGCGCGACGCCGGCCTCGTTCACTGTGACGAACCGTTTTCCCGCCTGCTGACACAGGGCATGGTGCTGAAAGACGGCGCCAAGATGTCGAAGTCGAAGGGCAATACCGTCGATCCGCAAGCGTTGATCGACCGCTACGGCGCCGATACCGTGCGACTGTTCATGATGTTCGCGGCACCGCCGGAGCAGTCGCTCGACTGGTCCGACAGCGGTGTCGAAGGCGCCGCGCGTTTCCTCAAGCGCCTGTGGCGCTTCGTCTCCGCCGAGGCCGCGCGCGGTCCGGCGCCGGCGCTGGAGGTGCCGGCGCTCGATGCCGGTCAGCGCGAACTGCGCTGCCGGGTGCACGAGACCATCGCCAAGGTCGGCGACGATATCGGCCGGCGTTATACCTTCAATACTGCGATTGCCGCGGTGATGGAGCTGATCAATATGCTGGCGCGTTTCGAGGACGATTCGCCGCAGGGTCGCGCGGTCATGCGCGAGGCCGTCGATGCCGTCGTGCTGTTGCTCGCGCCGGTGGCGCCGCATATCTGCCAGGTGCTCCGGGAGGCGCTCGGTCACGAGGGTCTGGTCGTCGATGCCGCATGGCCCGAGGCCGACGAGGCCGCGCTGACCCGCGATCAGGTCGAGTTCGTCGTCCAGGTCAACGGCAAGCTGCGGGCCCGTCTCAGCCTGCCCGCCGATGCCGATCGCGACGCGGTCGAGCGCGCGGCGAGGGCGGACGAGAACGTGCGGCGCTTCATCGACGGCAAGGCGATCCGCAAGGTCGTCGTCGTGCCCGGCAAGCTGGTGAACATCGTAGTATGAGCCGCGTCGTTGGCCTGTGCGCGCTGCTGCTGTGCCTGGTCGCGCTGGAGGCCTGCGGCTTTCGCCTGCGCGGCTCGCTCGGCGAGTTCGAGTCGATGCCGCCGACCCATGTCCTCGGCCAGGACCCCGCAGTCTTCGATCTGCGCCAGTTCCTGCGCTCCGGCGGCACCACGGTCGTCGAGGATCCCGCGCAGGCCGGGCTGCTCGTCACCGTCGCCGATGTCACGCGCTCGCGCCGGGTGCTGTCGGTCGGCACACGCGGCCGGGTGCAGGAATATGAACTGATCTACCAGATCCGCTTCCACGCCGAGGACCGCGATGGCCGGCGGTTCCTCGAAGACCGGATCGTCACCCAGACGCGCAACTTCGATTTCGATGAAGCGGACGTGATCGCGAAGAGCAACGAGGAAGAGTTCCTGTTCCGTGACATGCAACGCAACGCGGTGATGCAGATCCTGCGCCTGCTGCAGGCGCTGGATTTCGATGCAGGCGCGGAAGAGGCGGAGACACGGGATGAAACTGCGGGCTGAGCAGGTCGAAGGGCACCTTGCGGGGACGCTGGCGCCGCTCTATCTGGTCAGCGGCGACGAGCCGCTGCTGGTCGGCGAGGCCGTCGATGCGATCCGCG
>CAYLKC010000115.1:0-1800 GCA_964384095.1 uncultured Chromatiales bacterium | reverse complement strand
TCTGGCCGCCCGAAGGGGCCGACTTCGCCGACTGGGTCGCGCGCCGCATGCGGACGCAGGGGCTCGAGCCGGACGCCGCCGCGGCGGCGCTGCTCGCCGAGCGCGTCGAGGGCAATCTGCTCGCCTGCGTCCAGGAGATCGAAAAGCTGCGCCTGCTGAACGGCCCCGGCCCGGTCGACGCCGACAGGGTCATCCAGGCGGTGACCGACAGCGCCCGCTACGATGTCTTTGATCTCGTCGACGGCGCCCTCGACGGCGATCCCGTGCGTTGTGTGCGTATCGCACGGGGCCTCGAGGGCGAGGGCGTGGAGCCGACGCTGGTGCTGTGGGCGCTGGCGCGGGCGATCCGCGCCCATGCCCGCTTCGCCGCGGCGATCGGTCGCGGCGAGCGGCTCGAGACCCTGATCCAGTGGGACAAGGCCTGGTCGCGGCGGCAACCGCTGATCCGGCGCGCGCTGGGCCGCCACGGCCTGCGCAGCTGGTGGCGCATGCTGCGGCAGGCGGGCGCGGTCGACCGCATGATCAAGGGGCGGGCGGCGGGCAATGTGCAGGATGAATTGCTACAATTGAGCCTCATGATCGCGGGATCGCCCGCGGGCCGACGCCCGCGGCAGGCAGGATGAACATGGACCTCCGGGAATACATGCAGGACATCGGGCGCCGCGCCCGCGCGGCGTCGCGCGTCATTGCGCGCGCGCAAAGCCGCGACAAGGACCGCGCGCTCGATGCGATCGCCGCTGCGCTGACGGCTGCGCGCGCCGAGCTGCTCGCGGCGAATGCCCGCGACCTCGAGGCCGCGCGGGCCGCCGGCCTCGATCCCGCACTGCTCGACCGCCTCGGCCTCAACGACGACCGCATCCGCGCGATGGCCGACGGCCTGCGTCAGGTCATGGCCTTGCCCGACCCGGTCGGTGAGATCAGCGACCTCTGCTATCGTCCGTCGGGGATCCAGGTCGGCCGCATGCGGGTGCCGCTCGGCGTCATCGGCATCATCTACGAATCGCGCCCCAACGTCACCGCCGACGCCGCCGCCTTGTGCCTGAAGTCCGGCAATGCGGCGATCCTGCGCGGCGGTTCGGAGGCGGTGCACTCGAACCAGGCGATTGCAGCCTGCGTCCAGCGCGGCCTCGCCGAGGCCGGCCTGCCCGCCGACGCGGTCCAGGTCATCGCGGTCACCGACCGCGCCGCGGTCGGCGAGCTGCTGAAGATGAAGGAATCTGTCGATATCATCGTCCCGCGCGGCGGCCAGGGCCTGATCGACCGCGTGATGGCGGATTCGCAGATCCCGGTGATCAAGCACCTGCACGGCATCTGTCACGTCTATATCGATGATGCCGCCGACCTCGACAAGGCGATCGAGGTCGCGGTCAATGCCAAGACCCAGCGCTTCGGCACCTGTAACACGATGGAGACGCTGCTGGTCGCGCGCGCCGTCGCCGGCCGCGTACTGCCGGCGCTGGCGCGGCGCTATCGCGAGCATGGCGTCGAGCTGCGCGGCTGCGCCGAGACTCGCGCGGTGCTGCCCGACATCGCCGCCGCGAGCGAAGCGGACTGGCGTACCGAGTATCTCGCGCCGATCCTGTCGATCCGTGTCGTCGCCGGCCTCGACGAGGCGATGGAGCATATCCATGTCTACGGCTCCGGCCATACCGACGCGATCCTGACCGAGGAGATCGCCCGCGCGCGCCGCTTCCTCCGCGAGGTCGATTCGAGCTCGGTAATGGTCAATGCCTCCACCCGCTTCGCCGATGGCTTTGAATACGGGCTCGGCGCCGAGATCGGCATCAGCACCGACAAGCT
>CAYLKC010000114.1:0-5387 GCA_964384095.1 uncultured Chromatiales bacterium | reverse complement strand
CCGGCCGCTCGATGACCTCGAGATCGCGATTGCGCTGCCGGATGCGGCGCTGGGAACGATTCGGCCGGAATTTGACGACCGGAAGGCGCAGCGGGATACAGGCCTGGCATCCCGGACAGGCCGGCCGATAGACGCGCGGACCGCTGCGGCGAAAACCGATCTCGGCAAGCCGCGTATACAGCCACGGTTCCATGCGCAGTTCGGGATCGACAACCGCGTTCGAGGCAAGGCGACCGGGCAGATAACCGCAGGCATGCGGCAAGGTGCGGTAGAAGTGGATATATCCCTCGGTGCGAAACAGCGACATTTCAGTTCGCCTCGTGCCAGCAGGATGGCAGACCCGCGACATCGCACTGCGCGAGCAAGCCGACAAAGACCTCGCGCGTGATGGTCTCCGCACCGAGGCTCAGCAGATGCGAGGTCTGCATCTGGCAATCGATGACCGCGCAATCCCGGGACGCGAGGCGTTCGACCAGTCGCACGAAGGCATGCTTCGATGCATCGCGGGCGCGATGAAACATCGATTCGCCAAAGAACACGCGGCCGAGGGCGATGCCGTAGACGCCGCCGACCAGAGCATCCCCCTCCCAGGCCTCGGCCGAATGGGCATACCCCAGGCGATGCAGGCGGACATAGGCCTCGATCATCTCTGCCGTAATCCAGGTGCCGCCCTCGTCGCTGCGCGGTTCAGCGCAGGCACGGATCACGCCCTCGAAGTCGCGGTCGAAGGTGATCCGGTAACGCTGCTGGCGTAGCCCCTTGCGCAGGCTGCGCGAGATGCGGATGCGCTGCGGAAAGAGCACCATGCGCGGGTCCGGCGACCACCACAGGATCGGCTGGCCGGCCTCGTACCAGGGGAAAATGCCGCGACGATAGGCGCGCAGCAGGCAATCAGGCTGGAGGTTGCCGCCGATCGCGAGCAGCCCGTTCGGATCGAGCAAGGCGCGCGACACGTCCGGGAATTCGCATTCACGCGCATCCGGATCGAGCAGCAGCGGAAAGCGTCGACCTTCACCCTTCATGCGGATTCGCGATAGGGCAAGTGGCGCCGCATCCCGTCAAGATACGCGGCGACGGCACCGCGCTCACGTTCGACGAAATCGGCGATCGCCGCGGTAAAGCGCGGATCGGCGATCCAGTGCATCGAGCGCGTCAGGGTCGGCCGAAAGCCGCGACGCACCTTGTGCTCACCCTGCGCACCTGCCTCGAAGCGCGTGAGGCCACGCGCGATGCAGTACTCGATCGCGCGGTAATAACACAGTTCGAAGTGCAACCCGGGGTAATCGCCATCGGTGCCCCAATGACGGCCATAGAGCGCGTCCCCGCCGGTAAGGAACAGGGCGCCGGCGACCGCGCGGCCTTGATCGCGGGCGAGGATCAGCAGCAGGCAGTCGCCGAGCTTCGCTGCAACCTCGCCGAAGAAACCGCGCGACAGCGGCGCGACATTGCCCTTGCGATCAAAGGTCGAGACATAGAACCGGTGCATCGCATCGAGATCCGCCGCTGTTGCCTCGCGGCCGGTGACCATGTCGATATCGAGTCCGTGAGCGGCGGCGGCGCGGCGTTCGCGCCGGATCTCCTTGCGGTCGCGCGCGCGCAGACTGGCGAGAAAATCCCCGAAATCATCATAGCCCGGATTGTCCCAGTGAAACTGGCAACCATGACGTTCGAGAAAGCCATGCGACCGCAGGTGTTTGCTGTCATGCGCATCGGTGAACAGCCAGTGCAGCGACGAGACGCCGAGTGCGCGGGCCTCGCCGAGGGCGGCGTCGATCAGGGCATCGGCAACCGCATCGCCATCGGCGTCCCGCGGCGCGAGCACGCGTGCGCCGGTGACCGGCGTGTACGGCGCCGCAACGACGAGCTTCGGATAATAACGCAGGCCATGATGCTGGTAGGCCGCGGCCCAGGCATGATCGAAGACGAATTCGCCGAAGGAATGGGTCTTCAGATACAGCGGCAGCGCGCCGGCCATGAGTCCGTCACGCTGGGCGACGAGATAGCGCGCCTGCCAGCCGCTGCCGTGACCGACCGCGCCGTGTCGCTCAAGTGCACCCAGGAAGGCGTGGCGCGTGAATGGCAACGCGTCCGGGATCAGCGCGTCCCAGCCCGCGGCCTCGACCGCGCCGAGATGGGAATAGCGAGTGATCGTGAGTCCGGCCTTGTCACCGAGCGCGGCAGCGATTGCGACGGACCCGGGCGGCGTCATCGACGGGCTATCTCATAGTGACGATGCGCGCGCCGATGCGCCAGGCAGGCGCGCCCGACACGGACTCCTGCAGGGACGGCTCGGGCTCGACGCGGACGACCTCGACCAGCGCGGAGAGGGCGGGAATCGACAGTACGCCGGGACTGAGCGTGATCTCGAGCCGCTCACCGACTCCCGGTCGTTGCGGGGCGACGAAGAGGACGCCATTGCCGCTGAGATTGCGGGCGATGCCGCTACCCGCGGCAGAGCTGCCGGCAGCGCGCCAGGCGATATCGCAATCGATGGCCATGCGCGGATATTCCCGGTGTTCCGCCAACTGGTTCATCGCACCCCCGGAGAGCGCGTCAGCCGTCAGGCGCCCTCGAGCTTGTCGAGATATTTCTCGGCGTCGAGGGCCGCCATGCAGCCGCTGCCCGCCGAGGTCACGGCCTGGCGATAGACCGAATCGGCCACATCCCCGGCCGCGAACACCCCCGGGATGCTGGTCGCTGTCGCGTTGCCCATTATACCGCTGTTGACGACGATATAACCATGACGCATCTCGAGCTGGCCCTCGAACAGGGCCGTGTTCGGCTGGTGACCGATCGCGATGAAGACGCCGTGGACATCGAGCGCGCGGGCGTCCCCGCCCTGCGCGCCCTTGATGCGGATCCCGGTGACGCCGCTGTCGTCGCCGACGACCTCGTCGAGCACCGAATCCCAGTGGATCTTCACGTTGCCGGAGGCCGCCTTTGCGAGCAGCTTGTCCTGCAGGATCTTCTCGCCGCGGAACTTGTCGCGGCGATGCACGACATTGACCTCGGCGGCGATATTGGACAGGTACAGCGCCTCCTCGACCGCGGTATTACCGCCGCCGATGACCGCGACCTTCCGATTACGGTAGAAAAAGCCGTCGCAGGTCGCGCAGGCCGACACGCCCTTGCCCTTGAAGGCCTCCTCGGACGGCAGGCCAAGGTATTTCGCCGAGGCCCCGGTCGCGATGATCAGCGCGTCGCAGGTGTAGACGCCCTGGTCACCGGTCAGCCGGAACGGCCGCTGCGTCAGCTCGGCCTTGTTGATGTGGTCGAAGATGATCTCGGTGTCGAAGCGCTCGGCGTGGCGACGCATCCGCTCCATCAACTCGGGCCCCTGCACGCCGTCGGCGTCGCCGGGCCAGTTGTCGACATCGGTCGTCGTCGTCAGCTGGCCGCCCTGCTCCATGCCGGTGATCAGCACCGGCTGCAGGTTCGCGCGCGCGGCGTAGACCGCGGCGGAATAGCCGGCGGGGCCTGAACCGAGGATCAGCAGGCGGCAGTGTCTTTCTTGACTCATCGGAATACGCTCCGTTGTGTTCGAATCCGTGCGGGACTGTGATAAAGTCCGTTATCGTATTGTACGGACTGGATAAATGTCGATGACCCGGCAGCCCACCAGGGGCCGGACCGCTGCTTGCCAGGGCCGTCCCGACATTATGGCATAATCGGCGCGACCGACGGAGAGGACCTTGTCCCAGGCAACCCGAAAATCCGGCAAGCAGACCTTGCCAATCGCCAGCCACATGGTGCGCGGCCTGCGTGAGGGCGCGCTGTTCGTGCTTGGCGCGATCGCAATCTACATGCTGATCTCGCTGCTCAGCTACAGCCCCGCCGACCCCGGCTGGTCGCACAGCGCCAGCGTCGATCGCGTCGGCAACATCGGCGGCTTTGCCGGCGCATGGTTCTCGTCGGTGATCCTGCACTACTTCGGCTATTTCGCCTATCTGTTCCCGGTGCTGGTCGCGTGGGCCGGCTGGCTGCTGTTCCGCGGCCGCCGCGAGGAGATGCGCACCAGTCGCCGCCAGGCGCTGCTGACCGGCGCCGGCTTCGTGCTGACGCTGGTCGCCGGCTGCGGACTCGCCACGCTGCATGTCGGCGGCATCGACGGCACCCTGCCGGCGAACGCCGGCGGCATCCTCGGCGACATCGTCAGCGGCGCGCTGGTTGCGCCCTTCAGCTTCATCGGCGCGACGCTGTTCCTGATCGCGCTGTTCCTGACCGGCGTCTCGCTGTTCACCGGCCTGTCCTGGCTCGCGCTGATGGACACGGTCGGCCGCGTGACGCTGGAATTCTTCGGCCGCTTCCGCGTGATCGGCGCGAAGTTCCGCGACTGGCGCGCGGCGCGCGCGGCCCGGCGCCAGCGCTCGGAGGCCGTCGAGGACGAGCGCAAGGTCCGCAAGACCCGCACCCCGCCGCGCATCGAGCCGGTGATCAAGCAGATCGAACCGAGCATCCGCGCCGAGAAGGAACGCCAGGTGCCGCTGTTCATCGCACCGGTCGACAGCGGCGAACTGCCGCCGCTGTCGCTGCTCGACCCGCCGGAGCCGAGCGGCCAGGCGCTGTCGACCGCGACGCTCGAGGCGATGTCGCGCCAGGTCGAGATGAAGCTCGCCGACTTCGGCATCGAGGTCCAGGTCGTCGCGGTGAACCCCGGCCCGGTGATCACCCGCTTCGAGCTCGAGCCGGCGCCCGGCGTCAAGGTCAGCCAGATCAGCAATCTCGCCAAGGACCTCGCCCGCGCGCTGTCCGCTGTCAGCGTGCGCATCGTCGACATCATCCCCGGCAAGTCGGTCATCGGCCTCGAGATCCCGAACGAGCACCGCGAGACCGTGCGCCTGAGCGAGATCCTGCAATCGAAGCAATACGACGATGCGGCGTCGCCGCTGTCGCTCGGGCTCGGCAAGGACATCGGCGGTCATCCGGTCATCGTCGATCTCGCGAAGATGCCGCACCTGCTGATCGCCGGCACCACCGGCTCGGGCAAGTCGGTTGCGGTCAACGCGATGGTGCTGAGCATGCTCTACAACGCCTCGCCGAACGACATGCGCATCATCATGATCGACCCGAAGATGCTGGAGCTGTCGGTCTACGAAGGCATCCCGCACCTGCTCGCGCCGGTGGTCACCGACATGAAGGAGGCGGCGAATGCGCTGCGCTGGTCGGTCGCCGAGATGGAGCGCCGTTATGCGCTGATGGCGCACCTCGGCGTGCGCAACATCGCCAACTACAACCGCAAGGTGCAGGCGGCGATCGACGCAAAGTCTCCGATCACTGACCCGTTCGCGAAGCCGCCCGAGGGCGAGGCGCCGCCGACACTGCAGCCGATTCCGTATATCGTCGTCATCATCGACGAACTCGCCGACATGATGATGGTCGTCGGCAAA
>CAYLKC010000113.1:0-5423 GCA_964384095.1 uncultured Chromatiales bacterium | reverse complement strand
GCGCGGCACCCTTCGGGCTCCGGCGAGGCTGCGCTTGACTTCGCTGCGCAAACTCGCCGCACCCTCTCGACAGGCTGCTATCTGCCATCGTTGAGATATCCGTGTTCTTTCAGAAAAGCGGGATCAATGCCGCGCGGTGTCTCCGTTTGTCCCGCGAGCAGGCGCTCGAGATAGCGCGCGATCACGTCGACCTCGATGTTGACCCGGCTGCCCGCCCGCCATTCACCGATGATCGTCTGCTCCCATGTGTGCGGGATGATATTGACCGAGAACGCCGCGCCATCGACCGCATTGACAGTCAGGCTGACGCCGTCGACGCAGACCGAGCCCTTGGCCGCGATATATCGCGCGAGCGCGGCGGGCGCCTCGATCACGATCTCCCACGAGCGCGCCGCCTCGGCGATACGCCGCACCTCGCCGACGCCGTCGACATGACCGCTGACCAGATGCCCGCCGAGCCGGGTCGTCGGCAGCAGCGCGCGCTCGAGATTGACGCGCGCTCCGGTCGCAAGCGCACCGAGCGTCGTGCAAGCCAGTGTCTCCAGCGACACATCGGCGGCAAAGACCTGCCCGTCCAGCGCCACGACAGTCAGGCATACACCGTTGATTGCGATACTCTCGCCGATTTGCGCATCGGCGACGGCGAGTTCACCGCCATCGACGAGGATGCGCCGGTCCCCGCCGCGCGCCTCGAGCGACACGACCTTCCCGACCGCCTCGACTATCCCCGTGAACATTCAGATGACTCCTGACGGATCGACCGCGCACTCTCCGGGGGACTGCCGGAATCAGGTCAACCGCGCGGTAATCCGCCAGTCGTCCCCGACGGCCCTGATATCGACGATCTGCAGCCCGACCGCCTGGTCGAGACGGTCGAGCCCCGGCAGCGTGAACAGACCGCGCGCCGTGTCGCCGAGCAGTTTCGGCGCCATATACAGCACCAGTTCATCGATCAGTCCCGCGGCGAGAAACGCGCCGCAGAGCGTCGGACCGGCCTCCAATAATAACTCATTGACCTGATATTCCGCCAAAACGCCCAGCAGCGCCGCCGGTTCGATGCGCCCGTCGGCGCCTGCCGCCACCCGGCGGACCACGACCCCGGCGCGGGAGGCGAGGTCCGCGCGCTCGGCAGATACCGCTGTCGCCACCAGCGCACGGGCGCCCGGCGACAATATCCGCGCCGAGGCCGGGATGCGCAGACCGCTGTCCGCGATCACGCGCAGCGGCGACTGGATGCGCGCAGGGTCACAGGTCGCGGCCTCATTGCCGTCAAACAGTTCATCGATGCGCACCGTCAGCGACGGATCATCCACCAGTACCGTGCCGATGCCAGTCAGGATCGCAGAACTGCGCGCGCGCAGCCGTTGTACGTCGCGACGCGCCGCCGCCGACGTGATCCAGCGGCTCTCGCCGCTCGCGGTTGCGGTACGGCCGTCGAGCGTCATGCCGAGCTTGCAGCGCACGAACGGCCGCCCCAGGCGGTGACGCGACGCGAAGCCCGGGTTCAATGCCAGGGCCTCTGCCTCCAGCACGCCGTCATCGACGGCGATCCCGGCCGCGCGCAATTGCGCGAACCCGGCCCCCGCGGTGCGCGGATCCGGATCGCCCATCGCCGCGACGACGCGCTGTACGCCGGCCGCGATCAGTGCCTCGCTGCACGGCGGCGTGCGGCCGTGGTGGCGGCAGGGTTCGAGCGTCACATAGGCCGTTGCGCCGGCGGCGCGCGAACCGGCGGCGGCCAGCGCAACGGCCTCGGCATGCGGACCACCGGCATATTCGTGAAATCCCTCGCCGACGATTGCGCCGTCACGCACCAGCACGCAACCGACACGCGGGTTCGGGTCCGTCGTATACAGACCGCGCGCCGCCAGCGCCAGCGCGCGCGCCATCCAGGCGCGATCATCGCGATCGCTCATGACTCGTCCTTGCCGCCGGGATCGAGCAGCGAGATCTGGCGTTTCTTCAGTTCCGGCGAGGCGCCGCTCTGCAGGCGCTCGATCTCCTCGCGAAACGCATTGACGTCCTGGAAGCGGCGATAGACCGACGCAAAGCGGATATAGGCGACCTCGTCGAGTTCGCGCAGTTCGTCCATGACCCACTCGCCGAGCGTGCGCGAGCGGATCTCGCGCTCGCCGGACACATGCAGGCGATGCTTGATACGATCGATGGCCGACTCGATATGCTCGATGTCGACCGGACGTTTTTCCAGCGCACGCAGCATGCCATGACGCAGCTTGTCCTCGTTGAACGGTTCGCGTGTGCCGTCATGCTTGACGATATGGGGATAGACCAGCTCGGCGGTCTCGAAGGTCGTGAAGCGTTCGGAACAGGCGCTGCACTCGCGCCGGCGCCGGATCGACGCGCCCTCGTTGGCGAGCCGGGAATCGATGACGCGGGTGTCGCCCTCGCCGCAGAACGGACAGCGCATCGGCGGTCAGCGCGCGCGGCCGGGCGCGTCGTCAGCGCGCGTAGACCGGGAAGCGCTCACAGATCGCCAGCACCTGTCCGCGCACCCGGGCGATGACGGCCTCGTCGCCGGGCCGGTCGAGGATATCGCAGATCCAGCCAGCCAGCTCGCGCACCTCGGCCTCGCCGAAGCCGCGCGTGGTCACCGCCGGCGTGCCGATGCGGATGCCGCTGGTCACGAACGGGGAACGCGGATCGTTCGGCACGCTGTTCTTGTTGACGGTGATATGGGCGGCATCGAGGGCCTGATCGGCCTCCTTGCCGGTGATGTCCTTGTCGATCAGGTCGACGAGGAACAGGTGATTGTCGGTGCCGCCGGAGACGATGCGGTAGCCGCGCTCCTGCATGTGCGCGGCCATCGCGCGCGCGTTGGCGATGACCCGGCGCTGGTAATCACCGAACTCCGGCGTCAGCGCCTCACGGAAGGCCACCGCCTTCGCCGCGATCACATGCATCAGCGGTCCGCCCTGCGTCCCCGGGAACACCATCGAATTCAGCTTCTTCGCGATCTCCTCGTTGGCGCGCGCGAGGATGATGCCGCCGCGCGGGCCGCGCAGGGTCTTGTGCGTCGTCGAGGTGGTGACGTCGGCGATCTGCACCGGATTCGGGTAACAGCCGGCCGCAACCAGGCCGGCAACATGCGCCATATCGACGAACAGCAGCGCGCCGATGCGGTCGGCGATGTCGCGGAAGCGCTGCCAGTC
This sequence comes from uncultured Chromatiales bacterium, assembly GCA_964384095.1. Classification (GTDB taxonomy): domain Bacteria; phylum Pseudomonadota; class Gammaproteobacteria; order SZUA-140; family SZUA-140; genus JAITWN01. The sequence goes on along the minus strand of CAYLKC010000113.1, from coordinate 2,253 downwards.
GACGACGCGGGAATAGGCGCTGAAGCCGGCGACGATCATCTTCGGCCGATGCTCGCGCGCGAGGGCCTCGACCTGCTCATAATCGATCTCGCCGCTGTCGGGATTGAGGCCGTACTGGACCGCGTGATAGATCTTGCCGGAGAAATTGACCTTTGCGCCATGTGTCAGGTGACCGCCGTGGGCCAGGCTCATGCCGAGGATCGTGTCGCCCGGCTCCAGCAACGCCATGTAGACCGCGGCATTGGCCTGGGAACCGGAGTGTGGCTGGACATTGACATAATCGGCGCCGAACAGCTCGCGGGCGCGCTCGATCGCGAGACGCTCTGCGACATCGACGTACTGGCAGCCGCCGTAGTAGCGCTTGCCGGGATAGCCCTCGGCATACTTGTTGGTCAGCACCGTGCCCTGGGCCTCGAGCACGCGCGGGCTGGCATAATTCTCGGACGCGATCAGTTCGATATGCTGTTCCTGGCGCAGGGTCTCGCCCTCGATCGCCGTCCACAGCTCGTCGTCGAATCCCGCGATTTTCATATCGGATTGAAACATAGGATGTCCTTCCAGCGGCAGGGATCCGTGCGCGGCACGGAAAGCGCACAAGTCTACATGATATCGCGGTGATGCGCCTACCGGCGGCCGGCGGGGCGTCGCGGACCAAAGAGTAATCCATTGTTTTTATTTAATAAAAAGAAAATACCCCAATTGGGCGTCTGTTATTTGACAGGGGCCTGTGATAAGCTTCGCAAAGTTGTGACAGGCTCGTGCGTCGAGCGGCATGGGGACACCCGGCCATGAGAAAATTATAATCGGGACAGTAACTTGACTGATTCATCCGTGACCGGCCCGGGCGCGCCCCTGATCCCCAGGATCCTCAACCTGCTGGCCGATCTGCGCCAGACGCCCACCGGCGATGCGATCTGCCGGCACATCCAGGACATCCTCGAGGCCTATGAGAGCGAGGTCTCGGAGACCCGCGGCACCAGCCTGGTCCTGCTGCGCTCGTTGCTCGATGCCTGGTCCCGTCGCGTGCCGGCCGGTTCCGCGGAATCGCTCGAACTGCGCATGCTGCGACTGCGCCTGAGCGAACCCCCGCGACGCAGCGAACTCGACAGCCTTCAACGCCATATCGAGGCCCTCGCCGGCGCAGAACGGTCGCCGCTGCCGGCACCGGGACCCGCGACTGCGCCACCCGCGCCGACTCAGCCGTCACCCGCACCGGTCGTGGGCGGGGTCGCCGAAGCACAGGCCAGCGCCCCCGCGGTCGCGGAGACAGCGGAACCCGCGGTCGAAGACGAGATTGAAGTCGGGATCGGGCTCGAGGATGTGGGTGACGACCTGCCCGTCGGGCTAGACGACCGCAGGCATCTCAATGACAAGCGCGAGCGCATCCAGAAGATCCAGGAGACGCTTGCGCGCCAGGTCAACGAGGTCATCAAGCAGAATGAAAAATTCGGCGTGCTGCTCGAGGTCGAGCACGAGACGCTGCGCCGCACCGACAACACCGAGGAACTCGAGGGCCTCAAGCGGACGCTGGTCAACGAGGTCGGCAAGCTGCGCGAGGGCCATCACGCGCTCGCGCACAAGCTCGAGGCGGCGAGCAAGTACCTGCAACTGATCGAGACCGAGGGCCAGCACCTGAACGAGGAGTTGACCCGGGTCCACATCCTCAGCCTGACCGATGAACTGACCGACCTGCCGAACCGGCGCGCCTTTCTGCGCCGGCTCGAGGACGAGGTCGCGCGCGTGCAACGTTACGGCTACCCGCTGTCACTGGCGCTGATCGACATGGACAGCTTCAAGGCGATCAATGACAAGTACGGCCACGCTGCGGGCGACGAGGTATTGCGCAATTTCTCCTCGAGCGTGCTGTCGATCTTCCGCCATCACGACATGGTTGCGCGATATGGCGGTGAGGAATTCGCGGTACTGCTGCCGAACACCGACAAGGCGGGCGCGGTCCGCGCGCTGGAGAAGGTCGGCAAGAGAAACGCCGAGAGCAGCTGGCAGATAGAAGACCGGACGATGCCGATGCCGACCTTTTCGGCCGGCATCTCCCTGTACAAGCCCGGCGAGACGCCCGGCAGCCTGATCGAACGCGCCGACAAGGCGCTGTACCAGGCCAAGAAGCTCGGCCGCAACCGCGTCGAACTCGCCCAGCACGAGACAGGCGAGACCGCGACGCGCTAGCCGGCTGCTGAAAGCGCCCGGCGGGTTTGCGCAGCGAAGTCAAGCGCAGCCTCGCCGGAGCCCGAAGGG
>CAYLKC010000112.1:0-5454 GCA_964384095.1 uncultured Chromatiales bacterium | reverse complement strand
CGAGCGCATCTTCGAGGTCGATCCCGGTCCCTGGGTGCGGGCAATGCGCCGGGTGTTGTATTGCGGCGAATGGATCGAGAGCCACAGCCTGCATATCCATTTGCTCGCGGCGCCGGATTTCCTCGGCTATCCGGGCGTGCGCGAGATGGCGCGTGATCACCCTGATGAAGTCCGCCGCGGACTGCGCCTGCAGGCGGCCGGCAATGAGATCATCCGTGCCTTCGGCGGACGCTCGGTGCATCCGGTCGGCGTCCGTGTCGGCGGCTTTCACCACGCGCCGCCGCGCGCGGCGATCGATGCGCTGCTCGAACGCCTGCGCGCCGTATTGCCGGACGCCGAGGCCCTTGCCGCATGGTGCGGCACGCTCGAGCTGCCGGGCTCCGCAGATGACTTCGTGACGCTGGCCTTGCGCCATGCCGGCGAGTATCCAATGAACGAGGGCCGACTCCATGCGAGCAGCGGACTCGCCTTCGACAGCGCCGACTTCACCGCCCATGTGCGCGAATTCCAGTCCCCTCATTCCACCGCGCTGCATGCGCACCTGGAGGGACGGCCCTATCTGTGCGGTCCGCTTGCGCGCCTCAACCTGAATCACGACCACCTTCCGCTGCCGGTGAGGCAGGCTGCGGAACGGGCCGGACTGCGTTTTCCCGAGCACAACATGTTTCGCAGCATCGCCGCGCGCGCGGTCGAGATCCTCTACGCCCTGCACGAGGCGATCCGCCTGCTTGCCGATTACGCGCCGGTGGACCGACCGTACCTGGAGGTCACCCCGCGCGCCGGCGAGGCGACGGCGGCGACAGAGGCGCCGCGCGGTGTACTCTGGCATTATTACGAGGTCGCGGACGATGGCCGCGTACGCGCATCGACGATCGTGCCGCCAACCAGCCAGAATCAGGCCCGTATCGAGGAAGACCTGCGCGCAGCGCTGGTACGGGACGGCTTCAACCGCCCCGATCCCGACATCAGGCGGCAGGCCGAGCAGATCATTCGCAACTATGATCCGTGCATCTCGTGCGCGACGCACTTCCTGAAGCTGACGGTCGAACGGGCCTGACGCCGGTCAGGATCATCGGCATCGGCTCCCCGCTCGGCGCCGACCGGGTCGGCTGGGAGGTTGCCGGGGCCCTGTCACGCCACCCCCGGATTCGGGGACGGGCGCCGGGGGAGGTCACGGTCGCCCGGGCCGACCGGCCCGGGATCCGCCTGCTGGAATGGCTCGCGAACCCCGGACTCGTGATCCTGATCGATGCGATGCAGGGTGGGGCGGCACCGGGGGCGGTGCGCAGCTTTGACGGGCGGGACCTGCCGGCCACGGCGTCCTTTGCAACGACGCATGATTTTGGCATAAAGGCTGCATTGGATCTGGCGAGCGCGCTGGGGGAGATCAGGCCCGCGGTCCGGGTGTTCGGCATCGAGATCGGGGGACCGCCCGACCCCGCCGCGACAGGGCCGATCACGACGCCATATGACAATAAAATAATCAATGAAATCATTTCATTGGTAGATAATTATCATAAACAGAAGGAATTGACTCATGTCCGCAACCCGTAACGCAGTCAAGGAACGCCGCACCGCATCGCGTGCGATGATCAGGGAGCTGGTCGGCGTGCGCGACCATGTGCTGGCGCTGTACAGCGAACTGGCGTCAAAACACCCGTTCGACGACGCCCTGCCGGTCACGCGCCTGCTCGAGGATTTCTGCCAGTCCCTGATCGATTACACCGCCGACACCCATTTTCGCCTGTACCGCTATATCGACGAGAAGCGCGAGCGTCGCCGCCCGGTCATCGAACTCGCCGATCGCGTCTATCCGCGCATCCTCGACAGCACCGATGCGATCCTCGATTTCAACGACAAATACGACTTCACCCGCGGACGCGAGCAGATCGACCTGTCGACGCTGGAAGACGACCTGTCGCGGCTCGGGGAACGACTCGCCGACCGTATCGATCTTGAGGACCAGGTCATCGCCGCGCTGAGCCGGGACAAGGAACCGGCCTGATCCCGCTCTTGCGCAGGACCACGGCCATACCCATGTTATAGGTATGGTCAGCATCACCGATAAACGGCTCGGGGTCACCAGCAAGGACGGCCTCGTCACCGGCGAATGGCTTGCCTCGATCGCCCCCGGCCGCAGCCTCGAGGAAATGGCGGTGATCACCCGCGCCTGCGACTTCGCGCTGCGCGCCCACGCCGGCCAGCAGCGCGCCTCCGGCGAACCCTATTTCCAGCACTCCCTCGCGGTCGCGAACATCCTCGCCGAGTTGCGGCTCGACCATGAAACCCTCGCCGCGGCGATCCTGCACGACGTCGCCGAAGACACCAGCATCGAGCCCGAGCAGATCCGCGTCGAGTTCGGTGACACCATCGCGCGCCTCGTCGACGGCGTCACCAAGATGAAACTGATCCAGAGCTTCCAGCACCTGTCCGGCGGTGACCGCCAGGAAAGGGCGCAGGCCGAGAACCTGCGCAAGATGCTGCTGGCGATGGCAGAGGACATCCGCGTCGTACTGATCAAGCTTGCCGACCGCACCCATAACATGCGCACGCTGTTCGCGCTGCCGGCCGACAAGCAGCAGCGCATTGCGAAGGAGACCCTCGATATCTTCGCGCCGCTGGCCAACCGCCTCGGCATCTGGCAGCTCAAGTGGGAGCTGGAGGACCTGTCGATGCGCTATCTGGATCCGATGCTGTACAAGCGCATCGCCGGTCTGCTCGACGAGCGTCGCGTCGATCGTGAACGCTATATCAGCGATTTCATCGCGCTGCTGCAGGGCGAGCTCGGCAAGGCCGGGGTGCAGGCGGCAGTCAGCGGCCGGCCGAAACATATCTACAGTATCTGGCGCAAGATGGAACGCAAGAAGGTCGGCTACGACCGCATTCACGACGTGCGTGGCGTGCGCATCCTCGTCGATACCGTCGCGGATTGTTACAAGGCGCTCGGCGTCGTCCATGGCCTGTGGCAGTACATCGCCGGCGAGTTCGACGACTATATCGCGACGCCGAAGGAGAACGATTACCAGTCGATCCATACCGCGGTGATCGGACCGGAGGGACGTACCGTCGAGGTCCAGATCCGCAGCCACGCGATGCACGAGCACAACGAGCTCGGCGTCGCCGCGCACTGGCAATACAAGGAGGGGGCGAGCGCCGACGACGCAATGAATCGCCGCGTCGCCTGGCTGCGCCAGCTGCTCGAATGGAAGGACGAGATCGCCGATGCCGACGAGTTTGTCGACCGTTTCCGCGGCGAGGTCTTCGAGGACCGCATCTATCTGTTCACGCCGAAGGGCAATATCGTCGATCTGCCGAAGGGCGCGACGCCGCTCGACTTCGCCTATCACATCCATACGGATATCGGCCACCGTTGTCGCGGCGCCAAGGTCAACGGACGCATGGTGCCGCTGACCCATGCGCTCGAGACCGGCCAGCAGGTCGAGATCCTGACGGTGAAGACGCCCGCGCCGAGCCGCGACTGGATGAATCCGCACCTCGGTTACCTGAAGACCTCGCGCGCGCGTGCAAAGATCCAGCACTGGTTCCGCCTGCAGGATCGCGACAAGAATATCCAGGCCGGCCGCGCCGGACTCGAGCGCGAACTGAAGCGCCTCGGTCTTGGTCGCGTCAATTTCGAAAAGCTCGCCGAGAAGCTCGGCTATACCGCGCCGGACGAACTGTTCGTCGCGATCTCGCACAGCGACATCAAGTCCTCGCGCTATTTACAGGCGGCACAGGCCCTGGTCGAGGCGCCTGCTGGCGGCGAGGAGGCAGTCCCGGCCCCGCGACGCCCGACTCGCAAGCGCCGCGATGGTGCCGGCTTCCATATCCAGGGCGTCGGCAATCTGCTGACCCATGTTGCGAACTGCTGCAAGCCGATACCCGGCGACGATGTCCTCGGCTACATCACCGCCGGGCGCGGGGTCACCGTCCACCGCAGCGACTGCCCGAACATCCTGCGCTACCGGGGACAGAGTCCCGAACGGGTCATTGTCATCGAGTGGGGCCGGCGGATTGAAAGCACCTTCGCGGTCGACGTCGAGATCAAGGCCTTCGACCGCAAGGGGCTGCTCAGCGACGTCACCTCGATCGTCTCCAACGAAAAGATCAACCTGACCGCGATCAATACGCTGTCCGACAATCGCGACCATACCGCGAACATGCGCTTGACGATGGAGGTGCCGGATATCGACACGCTGAGCCGGGTGCTGACGCGGATCAACCAGTTGCAGAACGTACGCTCGGTCCGACGGCTCCTGCGCTGATAACGCATTGAGATATTTTCGCTTTTCGAATAGCATTGGAAGCATGGACTTGTATCCACATTCAGAGGAAAACCTGATGAAATTGCCGCTGCAGATCACGACCCGGAACATCTCCCTGTCGGAGGCCGCCGAGAACACGATTCGCGAGAAGGCCGCGAAACTCGAGACCTTTCATGACAACATCACCGCCTGCCGGGTACTGGTCGAGGTGCCGCATCGCCACAAGCACCAGGGCATGGCCTATAACGTCAACATCGACATCACGGTCCCGGGCAACGAGATCGTCGTCAAGCGCGAACCGAATGAAGACCTCTATGTCGCGATCCGCGATTCCTTCGACGCAGCGCGCCGCCAGTTGCAGGAGATCTCCGCGCGCCGGCGCGGCGACGTCAAGAACCACGACAACGGCAATGCCCGCTATGAACAGGCGGCCGCCCCTGTGGCCGAGGACGCCGGCGAGCAGACTGGCGCCGGTAACTAGCCCCATGCGCAGGCGTTTGCGGGCGCGCTGATGTCGCGCGCCCGGTTCGACCCGGACTGCCGGCGTTGTCCTCGGCTGGCCGCCCACCTCGACGCAGTGCGTTCGGACTATCCCGGTTACCACGCGGCGCCGGTGCCTGCCTTCGGTGATGACGGTCCACGACTGCTCATCGTCGGGCTGGCGCCCGGCATGCATGGCGCGAACGCGAGCGGCAGGCCGTTTACCGGCGATTATGCCGGCATCCTGCTGTATGAGACCCTGCACCGCTACGGTTATGCCAGCCGCCCCGAATCGCGCTCGACCGATGATGGACTGCGCCTGCGCGGTTGTCGCATCACCAATGCAGTCAAGTGCCTGCCGCCGGAAAACAAGCCGACACCGGCCGAGATCCGCGAATGCAACGCCTTTCTCGCTGCGGAGCTTGCGGCGCTGCCCGCGAATACCGTCATCCTCGCGCTCGGCACGATCGCGCACCAGGCCGTGCTGCGCGCCTTCGGGCTCCGCTCCCGCGACTTCCCGTTCGCCCATGGCCAGGAGCACCGGCTGCCGCAAGGTCACTGGCTGATCGATTCCTATCACTGCAGTCGCTACAACACCCAGACCCGGCGCCTGACGACGGAGATGTTTCACGCGGTGTTCGACGCGATCGCGGCGCGGACGGTGTCCGCGCCCGCCGAAGATGAACGCCGTTAGCGCCGGGCCGCAGGA
>CAYLKC010000111.1:0-5468 GCA_964384095.1 uncultured Chromatiales bacterium | reverse complement strand
CTGTGGGTGGTCACCAACAGCCCATACGGCTTGCAGTTGACGCGCGGGTTCGTCTTCAGCACGTACCAGTTCACCGGCGGCATCCAATCGCGGCTGACCGACGACGACTGGCGCGCGCGGGTCGAGGCCGGCGATCTGCCCCCGCGGCCAAGCTGGTCGAGCACATATCTCGTGCCGTAATACTCCACGGACGCCGAAACACAACTGGGCGGAGCCGAGTTGGCTCCGCCCTTTCGATTCTCGCGGATTGTCGTTTCACCGGCTCGGGAGTGCAGCGCCGTCAAAACGCAGTGTAATGCTGGGCCGGCGCACGTCCTCGCTCTCGTCCACAGCCGTGATGACCGGAAGAATCGGCGTGCCGTCGTCCGCGAGCAACACGTCGAACGGCGGTGTCAGCGGCGTGAGGGTCAGCGTGCTACCGAAGCGATAGGCGGCGGCCTTGCCGATGTACGCCGGATCGAGCGCCGCCGCGCCGGGGCCGGCGTTCTCGCCGATCACCGCCACAACGAAGACGGCGTAATCCCCGGCATACATGTTGCCCAGAATCGACTGGCGGAAGAGCGCCGGCTCGGGGAAGAAGCGCTGGCCGTCGAAGACCGGCGCCGCCAGCACGAAATTCTGCGTGCCGTCTTCGGCCGTCCCGACGACGACCGTGTAGCCGGCGGGCAGGGTGAATACCTCGCTGTACGCGATCACCGGGATTTCCGACATCGGCGGCGCGACCACCTCGACCGGCCCGTCACCAGAATCTCCGTACAGCCGGCCGTCGCGGATGACGTACAGCGGGCGGTCGTACGACGGCAGTTCGACCGCCTCGATCAACGTGCCGTCGAGGGTGTACGTGCGGCGCTCGTCACCGCTCCGGTAGCCAAACGTCTCGATCGTGAAATCCTCATTCGTGACCTCGGTGAAGCGCGGCAGCGCGAAGTTGCCAGCGTCGGCGTAGAACGGCAGACGGTCGAGCAGCATCACGGGTTCTGCGTCCGGCGTCGTGAGGTCGAGCGACCAGATCGTCGCGCCGGTCTCGTCGCTGTAGGCGTCGAACAGCAGCGTCGACTCGTCTGGCGTGATGGCGATGTCGCCTTCGAGGATTCCGCCGAAGCGGCCCGGATCGTCGTAGCCGCGGCTCCAGTCGACCAACAGCGCGAGTTCACCGCTGGCGATGTCGAGGCGGTAGATCCGGTCGACGCGGCCAGCGTCGGCGTAGTCGATAACCGAGAAATACTCTGATGCCCCGTCACTCGATGGGATGCGGACGAACACCGAACCCGGCACCGGCAGCGGGTCGAGCGGATCGGTTGACTGGGCGGAGGACACGCCCCCGATGAGCAGCAGCAACAAAACGGGCACGACACGCAGCAGCATAGTTGAGCCTTTGTCTCTACCGATTGACATGATCATCGTAGCCCGGTTCCGGCCCAGGTACCGTACGCGCGTGCCCCGTCCGCCCTGCGCACGCCAACCGCGCGCCCTACAGCAGCTTGAGCTGTTCCTCGGCGGCTTTGGCGGCGTCATCCACCATGCCGAGCCGGCTGAACATGATCATCGCCTGATGCAGCTTGCGCGTGGCTTGAGTCTGCCGGCCGCGCCGGCGCAGGCTGCGCCCCTGTGCAAACAGCGTGCGCGCCGTCTCGCCCTCAGCGTTGACGGCCTTGAAGCGCGCAATCGACTCGCTGAAGTAATGGTCGGGGTCGGGCGACAGCGGCGGCTCGGGCGGGTGTTCGAGCACGGTCACGACCTCGCCGAGGGCGCGATAGGCAAAGCCGATCCGCAGGTCGGTCTGCAGCAGGGTCGCCAGCTTCAACCCCTCCTGCGCGAAGTGCCACGCCTGCTCGATGTCGCCGGAGTCGAGGTACAGCGTCGCCAGCGCATGGGCGATGTCGGCGCGTTGATCGAGCTGGTTGCGCGCGACGACCTCCGGCGATGCGCCGGCCAATACCGGGAACGGCTCTTCGCACAGCGCGTAGCACTCGCGCAAGCTGGCCTCCGCCTGCGCCGCGTTGCCCTGACTGATCATCATCTGGCTTTCGTTTGCGCGCGCCAGCACCTGCAGCTCGCGGTCGCCGAGTTCGACGGCGGCGTCGAGGCCGGTGCGGAAATACTGGCGCGCGCGGGCGAAGTTGCCTTTGAGGCGGTACGTCTCGCCGATGTTGAGCGTGCACGTCACGACTTGCCGCCGGTTATTGGCGCGCAGGTACAGATCGCGGGCGCGTTCGAAGTGGGCGATGCTGCCCACATAGTTGCCGCGATAGCCTTCGATCACACCGAGGCGTGACTCGAGAAAGGCTTCGTCTTCGGGGCGCGCGCGGGTCTGGGCTTCGGCCCTGAGCGTGTTAAGCTGGGCGACGGCATCATGGTAGCTCAACGTCCCGTCTTCCCACGCGGTCAGCAGGGCGGTGCTGTGCTGCTGGAGGTTGCTGTCTTCCATGGGCCAAGAATCCGGTCAAATAAGGGGGCGATCTATTCGGTCTGCGCACGACCACGGCGCAACACGCGCAGCGACGCGGTATTATTAGGGCGTGGTGTCTACCCGTCCAACCCGGCGGCGTAAGGCTGGGCCAGATTGGCGATTGACTTTATCGCGGACAGCCGAGAGATTCAACTCGGTGGTCGTCTGCCGCATCGTGCCTCAGCTGCCGGCAAAGGAGTGTCTCCTTGAAACTCGCCCTGATCGGATTTGGAAGCGTCGGGCAAGGTTTGGTGCGGCTGTTGATCGACAAACAGACCGCGCTGGCACAGCAGTACGGCTTTGCCCCGCAAGTCACCGCCGTGATCACCCGATCGCGCGGGAACCTGTACCATCCGCAAGGACTCGACCTTGCCGCGCTGCTGGCAGCGGCCGAGAAAGGCAGCTTCAGCGGTTATCCCAACTCGCCCGATTTGCGCCGCGACATCAGCGCCGAAGGCGTCGCTGCCGCCCCCTATGTCGACGTGCTGGTGGAAGTCAGCCCGACCGACTTGCGCACCGGTCAGCCCGCGCTCGACTTGTGCTACACCGCGCTCGATCACGGCAAGCACGTCGTGCTGGCGAACAAAGGGCCGGTCGCGCTCGATTACGTCAACCTGATGGCGCGGGCCGAGCAGTGCGGACGTCAGGTGCTGTTCGAAGGCACCGTGATGAGCGGCACGCCCGCGCTGCGCCTCGCCCGCGAGGCATTGGCCGGCGCGGTGGTATCGCAGGTGCGCGGCATCCTCAACGGCACGACCAACTACATGCTCTCGCTAATGGAGCAGGGCCGCACCTATGACGACGTGCTGGCCGAGGCGCAGCGCCTCGGTTATGCCGAGGCCGACCCGACCGCCGATGTGGACGGGTGGGATGCAGCCGGCAAGCTGTTGATCCTCGCCAGCGCGCTGTTCGGGCGCACGTTCAAGCTGGCCGACCTCGACGTGCGCGGCATCCGCGACCTGACGCCGGAGGACTTGCAGGCCGCTGCTGCCGAGGGCATGCGCTACAAGCTGATCGCCGAGGCGTCGCAAGCAGGCGGCAGCGTTCAGCCGGTGAAGCTCCCTCACAGCCATCCGCTGGCCGGCGTCTCCGGTGCGAACAACGCTGTGACGTTCTCCACTGACGTGCTGGGCGATGTGACGCTTGTCGGCGCAGGGGCGGGCGGCGTTCAGACTGGCTTCGCCGTATTGTCCGATTTGCTCGCGCTGCATCGGCGCGCATAGGGGCATGACCGATGGGACTGGCGCGCGCGTTGCTCCTGGTGGTTGAAGACGACCCCGATCTGCGTGCGGCGCTTGCCGAGTCGTTGGCGCTGGAAGGGTATCGTGTGGAGGCCGCCTGCGACGGGCAGGAGGCGATCGACTGGCTTGCCGCAGGCATGACGCCGGACCTGATCCTCGCCGACGTGATGATGCCGAATGTCGACGGATTCGAACTGCTGCGCCGGATACGCGATAACCCCAAGTGGATGTCGATCCCGTTCCTGTTCCTCACCTCGCGCAACGATCGCCGTGACGTCCTTCAGGGTAAGACTCTTGGCGCCGAGGACTACGTTTCCAAGCCGTTCTCCTATGACGAGCTGCTGCCGCTGATCGAGGCGCGCATCGAGCGGGCGCGGGCGCTCGCAAGCCGGCAATCCGCCGAAGTGGACGACATGCGGCAAGGGATCCTGCGCCTGTTGAATCACGAGTTTCGCACGCCGTTGACCTCGATCGTGGCGTATTCGAACCTGCTAAACGACGTGCGCCAGCGCGGGTCGGTCGTCGCCGACCTCGACGATACCCTGCGCCATATCGGGGGAGGCGCGCACCGACTGCGCCGCTTGATCGGAAATTTCGTGCTGTTGATGGACCTCGGCTATCCGGACGTCAAGAATGAGGTCGCTGCCCAGCGCATGCAGCGTATCGACGATCCGGAACGCATGCTGCACGACGCCGTCGCAGCGGTCGAAAGGGCCACCGATGGTCACCGTTTCCGTGTTCAAGCCGAATCGATTGCGACCGGCTTCCGGTGTGACCGCGAACTGCTGTTGATCGCCCTGCGCGAGCTGATCGACAACGCGGTCAAGTTCTCGCCCGCCGGATCGACCATCACTTTATTGGCACAGCGCTGTGGTCCAGACGTGAAACTCGCAGTGAGTGATGAGGGACGCGGCGTCGCCGGTGCCGAAATCGACCGGTTGCCCGACGCTTTCTATCAGGCTGGCCGCCGTGCCCAAGAGCAGCAGGGTTCAGGCATCGGCTTGACACTCGTGAAGGCGATCGCCGACGCGCACAAGGGACGGCTTGAGATCGAAAGCGCCGTGGGCAAGGGGTCGCGCTTTACGCTGGTGCTTCCCGCGAACTGGCCGAAGACACCGCCTCGCTAGCTGCGCAGTCGGCGCAGATGCCGTAGAACTCGAGCAGGTGGCCGGCGATGTGCACGCCTGTGTTGACCTCAAGCCGCGCCGACAGCCCTTCAAGCCCGCAGTTCTCGAACTCGAACACGCGCCCGCAGTGGGTGCAAATGACATGGTGATGGTGGCCGCCGGGGAGCAGCACGAAGACCGGCGCGCTGCTGCCTTCGGTGTAAGTCGGGCGGATGAGCGACAAACGCGAAAGCAGGTCGAGCGTGCGAAATACGCTGGCACGCCCAACCGCCGGATCGATCGACGCCACGATGTCGACGATCTGCGCCGACGTCAAATGCCCGCCGGACTGTTCGAGCGCCTTGAGGACGGCGGCGCGCGCATTGGTAATCCGATAGCCGGCGTCCCGCAGGCGCTGCAAGCGCGGGGTCAGGTTAGTCATGGCCGGACCTGAACGCCATGCGCCCGGCGCCGCGCGGCTGCCAAGCGATCACGCGCTGCCGCCGCGCTTGGCCAGCACCTGGCGCCCAACCTCGCTGGTCGGTAGGAAGTCGCTGGAGATGACTTCGACCACCACGCCATCGTCTGCCCAGTTGTAGAGGAACTCGGCCTCTTCCGGCCGCGACATGACGCACCCGTACGTGAACGGCTGGCCGACGTTGCCGCCGCCCA
>CAYLKC010000110.1:0-5652 GCA_964384095.1 uncultured Chromatiales bacterium | reverse complement strand
TCGATGCCTGCGAGGGGATGGGGCTGGAACTGCCGATCGTGCCCAGCATCATGCCGATCACCAATTACCAGCAACTGGCGCGTTTTTCGGACGCCTGCGGCGCCGAGATCCCGCGCTGGATCCGCAAGCGTCTCGAGGCCTTCGGTGACGATCTCGATTCGCTGCGCGCCTTCGGCATCGAGGTCACGACCGACCTGTGCCGCCGGCTGCTGGACGGCGGCGCGCCGGGCCTGCATTTCTACTCGATGAACCAGTCCCAGGCGACACTGGCGGTCTGGAACAACCTCGGCCTGCCCACCGACAAGTCCGCGCGCGCCCGGCCTTAGACGAGCAAAACCGGGGTCAGAGTAGACTGAGTCTACTCTGACCCCATTCAGACAGTTCAATACGGGACTACCTTGCCGTCGAACGCGATGAACGCGCCGGGCTCGTAGTCCTCGATCGATTCGATCACCCGTGCCATTCCCCCGACCGAGGTCTCGACGTCGATCAGTCCCGAGTGGTCGGTCATGTCGGTGCGCACCCAGCCGGGATGCAGCGTGATGACGCGTACGCCGCGCGGGGCGAGATCGATCGCCATCGATTTCGACACGATCACCAGCGCGGCCTTGGCGGCGCGATAGGCATAGCAGCCGCCGCTGGTATTGTCGCCCGAGGAGCCCATCTTGGAACTGAGGTTGGCGATGATGCCGCGGGCGCGGACGATGCGCGGCAGGAGGTGCTGGACGACCCTGAGCGGCCCGACACAATTGATGTCGAATACCTCCTGCATGACCTCACCGGTGATCTTCTCCAGCGACTGGCCGTTACCGGAAGGGCCGTAGACGCCGGAATTATTGATCAGCAGGTCGATGCGTTCAGGTAGCTCGGCGCTGCCCTCGGGCCGGGCCTCGCGCACATCCCACTGCAGGGAATGCAGACGCGCATCACTGACGGAAGACAAACCTCCGGGATCCTGTCGATAACATGCCCACACCGCGCAACCGGCAGCGAGATAATGTTCGACGAAACCAAGGCCAATCCCCCGGTTCGCGCCCGTAATCAGTACGTTCATATCGGTCATTAAAACAACCGGACCTGCCGGTGTCCAGCGCCGGATCAGTTGCGCCCGCGCAGGCGATACCAAGCCATGCCGAGGTGCTCATGCACGGCCAGGTCGGATATGGCCAGGTGGCCGGGCGACGGCAGATAACTCTGCGGGCGCAACAGCCTGCGGCTCAGGTAATCGGTCGGCGCAGGGATCGGCGACAGGCTCTGCGTCTCGAACGATTTCACCGACCGGGCCATATGCCCGGCGGACGTCACCAGGACGAAGCGCCGGTTATCGAGCATCACGCGCAGATGGACCGCGCTGTCGTAGGTATTGCGCGACCCCGACTCGAGCATGATTCGCTCCGCGGGCAGCCCCATCGCCAGCAACGATTCCCGCATCAGCATGGGGACTTCGTCCCAGCCGCTCAGCACCACCACCGCCTGCGGCTGGACCTGATGAATGCGCGCCGCCTCGACCAGCCGGAAGATCGAGGCGCGATTCACCTCGTTGCCGGGCGGCGCGACCGCGTTCCGCTCGCCATGAGCGGCCAGGACGACGATGTAATCGAGCGACCCAACCGCAGCGGGATCGGCGAGCGCGGGATAACGCTGTTCCAGGCCCTCCATCAACCAGAACGCCACCGGCCCGCTGCCGAACACGATATAGATGATCGCGCCGACGCCGAGCAGTCCCGCGCCGAGGCGGCGCGTGCGGCGGGCCAACGCCAACAGCACGCCGAGCCCGAGGGCTATCAGCATCAGGCCCGAGGGAAGCACGAAATATTTCAGCATGGCGAAAGGGAATCAACGGGGCGCACTGAACGCGCCGATCGCAGGCGGGTCACCGAAGGGCTGCCCGTCGAAATCGAGCCACCCACTCCCCGGCATGCCGCGTCCGGCGCCTGCGGCAGGACTGCCGGGCAGCAGACGATAATCCCCGTTCGCCCGATCGCGCAACAGCGGATCCCGCTGCACCACCGAATCCGATTCCGCCGCGATCCCGCGCTTGAACCGCGGCCCCTTGTAATAGCGCCGGTCGAGGGCATACCACAGGTTCGAGCCGAAGGTGAACGTCTCCGGCCGGGTCTTGGGCCCGGCATCGACGGGATAACGACGGAGATCCCGGGCTTTGAGCACGACAAGATTATTGACGAACGCGCCGTTCCCGCCTATCTCCCGCTGCGTGTCCTCTTCAAGAATCCGGACCACGTGGCGGCGGGGCTCGACGATGGTGTTGTGCGCAGCCAGACAACCCTCGCAGCCGGCGAACACGATCGCCGCATCGCCGGTGCGCAGAAACACGTTCGACACTACCCGAATCCCGGTCGCCTCGTGGGACGCATCCTGCGGGCGGAAATAGGCCAGGTTGGTGTGCCCACCAGCGGTGACCCCGCGCATCCCGATATCCTCGAAGCGGTTACCGTGGATCAGCACGTCGGAGCTGCCGCCCTTCGTACCGACCGCGATCCGGGGCATATCGTGAAAATAATTGCCGCTGATCAGACCGCGATGCGCGCCGACCATGTCGATCGCCTCACCCTCGTCGCATCCCTGGAACTCGCTCTCGACGACCTGGAAATCGGCAACTCCCGACAGTTTCAGGCAGTCGTTGTTGCCACCATTGCCGATGTCGTGAAAGCGCAGCCTGCGCAGCACCAGGTGTTGTGCGGGCGTATCGAACATATCGCCGTCATCGATACTGATGCCGTGGGGCCAAGCATTCCGGACCGTCAGACCCTCCAGCACCAGGTAGCGGGGATTGCTCAGATGCAGGCCCATCCCCTTGCCGGCGCCGTCGATGACGACTTCGCCTGCCGCGACGACGGCGACAGGCGCCTGCGCCGTACCGCGCACGTTCGCGAAGCTGCCGATCGGCCCGTAGACGCCAGCCGCGACGTTGATCCGGACGCCGGGCGCCGCCTGGCGCAGGGCCGCGCCGATGGTCGCGAAGGGCCGCTCGCGCGTCCCATCGCCGACCGCGTCACTGCCATCCGTGGCCACATGGAGTTCCCGCTCATAAACCGCCCCGGCATCGAACGGCTGGGGCACACCCCCTGCCGCGACCAGCATTACGAGCAGCAAACCGATATGGCCGACAAACATCGAGCATCCCTCCCGCTCTTGCATAAAACACTGGGGCAGACCGCCTCATTGTAACGATGAATCACGACGCTTGCGAAATCGGCTCCGGGCTGCCTAAACTAACGATTGTATGTCCCGTCCAGTGAAAACCTGCCGCAGCCGTGGATATTTCATCCGATACTTGCTCATTCTCGCCCTGATATCCTTTGTCTTGCCCGCAACCGGGCAGTCGATCGAGAATCTGCCAATGAACGAACTGAAACAGGGAAGCGATTTCATCGTGCTGATCGGCGCCTCGTATGCGCGCAACTGGGATCTGGAGACCATCGCCGGCCTGCCCCTGGTCAACAAGGGCAGCGGCGGCGAGGAGACCCACGAGATGCTCGCACGATTCGATCGGGATGTCATTGCGGCCGCGCCGCGCGCCGTCGTCATCTGGGGTTTCATCAATGACATCTTCCGCTCCACTCACGACGAGATCGATACCAAGCTCGTCAAATCGCGGCAGAACCTCCTGGAAATGATCGACAGGGCAACGGCCCACGGCATCAAGCCGATCGTCGTGACCGAGGTGACCATCACGACGCCCGACACCTGGAAAAGCCGGCTGGCGGGAATGGTCGCGCAACTGAGGGGGAAACAGGGCTACTATCAGTATGTAAACCGCCATGTGCGGGAAACCAACCGCTGGCTCCGGGATATCGCGGCCGCGCGCGAACTGGACCTCCTGGACTTCGAGACGACGCTCGCGGACGAATCCGGAACCCGGCGCAGGGAATACGCCAACCAGGACGGCAGCCATCTCTCGGCCGCGGCCTACAGGGCGCTCACTGAATACACGGATCAGGCGGATCTCGGGAGAGATTTCTGATCCGCGACCCGCGAGTTCACCCGATCGCTGCATCGCCCGGTTACAGAAGCCAGCTCCCCATGAAGATATTGTTCATATCCCAGATCGTCCCGTATCCCCCGCATGGCGGGGTCCTCCAGCGCGGTTATAACATCATCCGGGAAATCGCCAAGTACAACGAAATCCATCTGTTGGCGTTCGTGCATCCCGATACCCTGACGTCGCCGGCAATGATCGCGGAAAGCCGGACCGAGCTGGAAAAATATTGCGCGGCAGTGGAATACTTCCCTCTGTGGCCCAAGAAATCCCGTCTTCATAAATACGGCGGCCTTATGCTGGGCCTCTTTTCGTCCAGGCCCTTCAGCTTTCTCGCGCACAGGTCGCGCGCGCTGCGGAAACGCATCGAAGAGATCCTGGCAGACGGCAATATCGACCTGATTCACTGCGACACCATCGCATTGGCGCAGTATTTCGAGCGCGAGTGGAATATCCCGGCCGTATTGACCCACCACAATATCGAATCCGAACTGATGAATCGTCGCGCCGAGGTAGAGGGAAATCCGCTGGCGCGCTTTTATCTCAAGAGAGAGGTCAGTAAACTTCGAGCTGCGGAGATCGCCGAAAGCGTGAGATTCGACATCAACATCACGATGTCGGAAGTGGACGCGCAAAAACTTCGAGAGCTGGCGCCCCATGCTCGGACAGCTGTTATCCCGAACGGCGTCGATCTCGATTATTTCAAGCCGATTACCGGTCTAGAAACCAATTCGGTGATATACACCGGCGGCATGAACATGTTTGCGAACAAGGACGCCGTTCTGTATTTCATCAACGATATCTTGCCGCGCATAAAAGCCGGCATTCCAGAGATCGAGTTCTACATCATCGGCCAGGATCCGCCACCTGAGCTCATCAGGATGGCCAGACAGGACCGTGGGTTGCAAGTGCTCGGCTACGTCGATGATGTACGCCCCCATGTGGCGAAAGCCGGGGTCTATATCGTTCCACTTCGGGTCGGAGGAGGAACCCGCCTGAAGGTTCTGGACGCCCTTGCCCAAGGGAAAGCCATCGTATCCACGAGCATCGGATGCGAAGGTATTCAGGTGGAATCCGGGAAAAACGTCTTCATCGAAGACGACGAAGACCGGTTCGCAGAACGAGTACTCGAATTGCTCCGCAACGATGCGGCGCGGCGAAAACTGGGATGCGCCGCCCGGGAATTAGCCCATGAGAAATATGGTTGGAGAGCATCCGGGGTAAAACTAAATCAGATTTATACCGAACTACTGAATACATGAAAACGAAGATAAGGGTAATCACCAATCTGAGCCGAATGGCGACGGTCAAATCGGATTCCTTCGAGATCGAGATTTATGATTGCGAAAATTTTGATGAGAGTATCCCGGCAGTTATCGCACTTTTTCTAAAATCATTTCGTTACGATTACATCGTCCTGAGCGGATCCGGAAGCCTGATTTTCAAGCTGGCATTGCTGAAATGGCTGATCCCTTTCAATCCGGTCAAGCTTGTCATCCTTGATATGCTTCTCTCATCTCCCGTCACCACGAGAAACAAGCTCAAGGCGCTGATCATCAGGACGCTGCTGAAGAAAGTGGATCTCATTCTGCTCTATTACAGGGATACCCGAGGATTGCAGCAGGCATACGGTATTCCGGCGCGCAAGTTTC
>CAYLKC010000109.1:0-5675 GCA_964384095.1 uncultured Chromatiales bacterium | reverse complement strand
CTTGAGGATCGACTGCGCGAGCACGGTTGCGGTGGTGGTGCCGTCGCCGGCGATGTCGGCGGTCCTCGACGCGACTTCCTTGACCATCTGCGCACCCATGTTCTCGAACTTGTCGGACAGCTCGATCTCCTTCGCGACGGACACGCCGTCCTTGGTGATCGTCGGCGCGCCGAAGCTCTTCTCGAGCACGACGTTACGGCCCTTCGGGCCCAGCGTGACCTTCACCGCATCGGCGAGGACGTTGACGCCGTGCAGCAGACGCTGATGGGCGTCTGTGCTGAATTTGATTTCCTTTGCAGACATTGCTTGCTCCTCTCTGAATTCCTGGTGTTCGCTTGGGGGGTGGTCAGACGATGACGGCCATGATGTCGTCTTCGCGCATGACGACGAATTCCTGGCCATCGAGCTTGATCTCGGTGCCGGCGTACTTGCCGAACAGCACCTTGTCGCCGACCTTGACGTCCAGCGGGCGGACCTCGCCGTTGTCGAGGACCTTGCCCTTGCCGATCGCGACGACCTCACCGCGCACCGGCTTCTCGGCCGCGGAATCCGGGATCACGATGCCGCCCGGGGTGGTGCGATCTTCCTCGAGGCGCTTGACCACCGCCCGATCATGCAGGGGTTTGATGTTCATCTGTACAGACCTCCGTTTCAAAAACGATTGATTTTTATGTAGAAACCACGATACCGCGGCGAGTTTTAGCACTCATGGGCCGCGAGTGCCACCTAGTATAGGGGCAATGTTCGAGGATTCAAGGGGCGTCCGCAGATCAGTCACGCGGGTCTTCGCGCCGGAATTCGCCCTCGATGGTCCGCGGACCCTGCGGGCGGCGGGGGCTGTCGCCGGGCGGTGGGGGCTGGACGACGAGGCTGCGCGCGACCAGCCACAGCACCGCTATACGCCTGAGCGGCGGGATCAGCAGCAGGAAGCCGATCGTGTCGGTGAAGAAGCCCGGCAGCAGCAGCAGCACGCCGCTGACCAGCAGCATGACGCCCTCGAGCATCTCGACCGCCGGGGCCTCGCCCCGGGCCATCATGCCGCGCACCCGCCGCAGCAGGCTGAAACCCTGCCAGCGCAGCAGCAGGGTGCCCAGCACCGCCGTGAACACGACCAGGCCAATCGTCGGGATCGCGCCGATCCAGCCGCCGACCTCGATCAGCAGCCAGATCTCGAACAGCGGGACGGTGAGGAACAGGATCAGGAGCAGCCAGGCCATGCCTGCTGACTATAACAGAACCTCAAGGGTGTACACTGGGGCGATGGATCTGGCCTGCTGTCTGGTATTCTGCGCCTGCCCGGACCGCGAGACCGCGCGGACGATCGCCGCGGCGCTGGTCGAGCGGCAGGCGGCCGCCTGCGTCAACATCCTGCCGGGGGTGACCTCGGTGTACCGCTGGCAGGGTGCAGTCGAGCAGGCCGAGGAGTGGCTGTTGCTGATCAAGACGACCCGCGACCGCTATCCGGACCTCGAGGCCGACATTCGCGCGCGCCATCCGTACGAGGTCCCGGAGATCATTGCCGTCCCGATCGACCGGGGCCTGCCCGACTACCTGCGCTGGGTCGGCGACAACACCTGAACCGCCGCCCGCGAACGGGGTCTGACCCCGTGACACCTGATCCGGCAGAGTCGAAAATCTGAACCGGGTCACGATTCATGCCTGAACCGCCGTCGCTGATGCGCTCGAACGGTCGATAACAGAGGTACCGGTCGCCGGTTGTGTCGTATATTGCCGGGAAACTCTATGAACACCAGGACTCATCTGATTTCACTGCTACTCGCCGCCGCGCTTGCGCTCGGGCTTTCCGCGCATGCGCAGGCGGACGGCGGCGGCATTCGCGATACGCTGTCGTCGTTCGGCCAGAAGCTCGGGCTGGTGCCCTCGTCGCAGGAGCAGCATCCCTTCCTCGAGCCTGATCGCGCCTTCATCCTCAGCGCAGAGGCCGTCGGCGCCGATCGCATCGTCGTGCATTTCCGGATCGCCGACGGCTATTACCTCTATCGCAAGATGTTCGGCTTCCGCGTCGTCGCCACCGATGGCGTTGTACTCGGGGACGCCGGCTTCCCGGTCGGCAAGTTCAAGGATGACGAGTTCTTCGGCCGCATGGAGGTCTATTACGGCGAAATCGAGGCCCGTTTGCCCGTGGTCCGCGACGCCGCCGCGCGTGGTCGCCTGCCGGTCCTGCTCGAGGTCGATTTCCAGGGCTGCGCCGAGGCCGGCTTCTGCTATCCGCCGATGACGCGCGAGGTCATGCTCGTGCTGCCGGCCGTGGACGACGGCGTGCCCGGCGCGTCCGGCACGACGAGCGGCAACGGGACATCGCTGAACGATTCGCCGTCCACCCGCTTCGACGCGCGCGCGGAGCCGCCGGGACCGGCGTCACGCGCGTCGGCGTCGGCGTCGACACGACAGGGCGGCGAAGCGAGCCCCATCGCCCCGGGCTTCCAGCTCGTCAGCATCGGCGCCGCTGACACCGGCGCCGCGCTGCCCGCGCAGGACCGTCTCGCGCGTTCGCTCGCCGAGGGTGCGCTGTGGCTGAACCTCGCGCTGTTCTTCGGCCTCGGCCTGCTGCTCGCGTTCACGCCCTGCGTGTTGCCGATGGTGCCGATCCTGTCGAGCCTGATCGTCGGCCAGCAGGGCGGCGTCACCACCGGGCGCGCGTTCGGCCTGTCGCTCGCGTTCGTGCTCGCGATGGCGCTGACCTATACGGCCGCCGGCGTCCTCGCCGGCCTGTTCGGCGCCAATATGCAGATCCTGTTCCAGAACACCTGGGTCATCGTCACCTTCAGCGCGGTGTTCGTGCTGCTCTCGCTGTCGATGTTCGGCTTCTATGAACTGCAGATGCCGAGCGCCTGGCAGACGCGCCTGAGCCGCGCCGGCACGGGCGCCGCCGGCCGCTATGCCGGCGCCGGCGCGATGGGCTTCTTCTCGGCGCTGATCGTCGGCCCCTGCGTCGCGGCGCCGCTCGCCGGCATCCTGCTCTACATCGGCATGAGCGGCGACGCGCTGCTCGGCGGGTTGTCGCTGTTCGTGCTGAGCCTGGGCATGGGCGTGCCGCTGCTCGCGGTCGGCGCATCGGCCGGCCGGCTGCTGCCGAAGGCCGGGCCGTGGATGGCGACGGTGAAGACGGTCTTTGGCATCCTGATGCTTGCGGTCGCGGTCTGGCTGCTCGAGCGCATCGTGCCGCCGCAGGCGGCGATGCTGTTCTGGGCGGCGCTACTGATCGGCAGCGCGGTGTGGATCGGCAGCCTCGCCGGCATTCGCAACGGCATCTCGAAGCGCCATCGCGCGGCGCGCGCGGCGGGACTGGTGATGCTGATGTATGGCGTCGTCGTGTTCGTCGGCGCGCTGACCGGCGGCCGCGACATCCTGCAGCCGCTCGCGGGCTCGTCGATCGCTACGCTCGGCGGCTTCGAAGCGCCACCCGCGCTCGAGTTCCGCGACACCAAGGGCCTCGACGGCCTGCGCGACGCCGTCGCCATCGCCGCGGCCGACGGCAGACCGTCGATGCTGTTCTTCCACGCCGAATGGTGCGTCGACTGCAACACGATGAAGCGACGCACCTTCACCGACCCCGGCGTGCAGCAGTTGCTCGCCCGCGCGGTGCTGCTGGATACGGATATCACCGCGCATGACGAGGTCGACCAGGCGCTGTTGCGCCAGTACGGCCTGTTCGGCCCGCCGGCGGTGCTGTTCTTCGACGCGCAGGGCCGCGAACTCGCCGCCCACCGCCTCGTCGGCCATGCTGGCCCCCGCGACTTCAGCGCCCGCGTCAGCAGCGCCTGGCCTTGAGATGAAAAAGCGTATTTACCAGGCGGTGCTGCTGTTGTTCGCGATCGTTGCGCTGGCGCTGCTGTACAGCGCAGTCACGCATATGCAGGCACAGCACGCGGCGGTCGAGCAGCCGCCGATGCCGGCGCTCGATCGTATCGATACCGCGGACCTGATCGGACAGGCGCGACCGGCGTTCGCGCTCGCCGACCACGACGGCCGCGTGCATCGCGCCGCCGAATGGGACGGCCAGGTGCTGGTCGTGAATTTCTGGGCGACCTGGTGCATTCCGTGCCGGCGCGAGATCCCGGCCTTCGTCGCGCTGCAGGACAGCTATCGCGAACGCGGCCTGCAGTTCGTCGGCATCGCCCTCGACACCGCGAGCGAGGTCCGCCGCTTCATCGACGAGCTCGACGGCCCGGTGAACTATCCGTTGCTGGTCGCCGCCGGCAACGACGGCATCGCCCTCGCAACCGACTACGGCAACCGCTTCGGCATCCTCCCCTACACCGTCCTCGTCGACCGCGCCGGCGCCATCCGCTTCATCCAGTACGGCGAGATCAGCCACGCCCAGGCCGAACGCGCAATTCGGGAATTGCTCTGAAGCACCGACATCCCCCCTAACCCCCCTTCGCAAGCGAAGGGGGGAATAGGCGCAGCTTTGGTCCCCCCAGTCCCCCTAGTTTCCCCCCTTCTTTAGAAGGGGGGCAGGGGGGATGCCCGGACGATCGCCGCAGGTTTATGGACAATCGCGGAAGTTCCGGGCAGAATACCGCGCATGGCGACCCTGCTCGTGCTCAACGGCCCCAACCTGAATCTGCTCGGCGACCGCGAGCCGGCGCATTACGGCACCGACACCCTCGACGCGATCCGTCTCCGGCTCGAGGATCAGTGCGTCGCGGCCGGACACAAGCTATTGTTTTTCCAGAGCAATGCAGAGCATGAGCTGGTCGAGCGGGTGCAGCAGGCGCGCGCCGGACAGGTGGCCTTCATGATCCTGAACCCGGCGGCCTTCACCCACACCAGCGTCGCCCTGCGCGACGCGGTCAGTGCCGCGGCGATCCCGTTCATCGAGGTCCATCTGTCGAACATCCATGCGCGCGAGTCCTTCCGCCGCAAGTCCTATTTCTCCGACCTCGCCGCCGGCGTCATCAGCGGCCTCGGCGCGATCGGCTACGAACTCGCGCTGCAGGCCGCCCTGCGCCACCCGGCGCTGCAAAAACAGTAACAACAGGAACAGGCACGATCATGGATATTCGCAAGATCAAGAAACTGATCGAGATGCTCGAGGAATCCGACCTCGCCGAGATCGAGGTGCAGGAGGGCGAGGAATCGGTGCGCATCAGCCGCTTCGGCAAGCAGGCCCAGATCATGGCCGCACCGGCGCACTATGCGGCCCCGCCGCCGGCCCCGGCCCCGGCCGCCGCCCCCGCACTGCCCGAGGTCTCCGAGGCGCCGCCGAGCGGTCACGTCGTCACCTCGCCGATCGTCGGCAGCTTCTATCGCGCGCCGTCGCCCGGCGCGCCGGCCTTCGTCGAGGTCGGCCAGAAGGTCAAGACCGGCGATACGCTGTGCATCATCGAGGCGATGAAGATGCTGAACCAGATCGAGTCCGATAAAGACGGCGTCATCGCCGCGGTCCTCGTCGAGAACGGCCAGCCGGTCGAATACGGCCAGCCGCTGTTCATCATCGAGTAGTCCCGATGTTCGAGAAGATCGTCATCGCCAACCGGGGTGAGATCGGCCTGCGTATCCTGCGCGCGTGCAACGAACTCGGCATCGCGACCGTCGCCGTGCACTCCGAGGCCGACCGCAACCTGATCCACGTCCGCCTCGCCGACGAATCGGTGTGCATCGGCCCCGCGCCGTCCGCCGAGAGCTATCTGAACATCCCCGCGCTGATC
>CAYLKC010000108.1:0-5852 GCA_964384095.1 uncultured Chromatiales bacterium | reverse complement strand
GGGTTGCCAAGATGGCACGAGCTGATGCTTGCCGCTGCCGATGAGATCCGAGCGGCCCATCCTGCGCAGCGCCTCGCGCAGCATCGGCCAGTTGTTCGGATCGTGATAGCGCAAGAACGCCTTGTGCAGGCGGCGCCGCTCGAGGCCCTTGACCGTGAACACCGGCTCCTTGGCCTTCAGCGAGCGCAGCGGGTTGTAACCGCTGTGATACATCGCCGTCGCGCTCGCCATCGGTGACGGCAAGAACGCCTGCACCTGGTCGGGGCGGAAGCCGTTGCGCTTGAGCCACAGCGCGAGATTCAGCATGTCCTCGTCGGTGGTGCCGGGGTGCGCGGCGATGAAGTACGGGATCAGGTACTGCTCCTTGCCGGCGGCCTTCGAATACTTGTCGAACATCGCCTTGAAGCGATCGTAGGCGCCCATGCCCGGCTTCATCATCTTCGACAGCGGGCCCTGCTCGGTATGCTCGGGCGCGATCTTCAGGTAGCCGCCGACGTGATGGGTGACCAGCTCCTTCACGTACTCCGGCGAGCGGATCGCGAGGTCGTAGCGCAGGCCGGATGCGACCAGTACCTTCTTGACGCCGGGCAGCTCACGCGCCTTGCGGTACAGGCCGATCAGCGCCGAGTGATCGGTATCGAGATTGGAGCAGATATCCGGATAGACGCAGGACGGGCGGCGGCAGGCGGACTCGATCTCGCGATCCTTGCAGGCGAGCCGGTACATGTTCGCGGTCGGACCGCCGAGGTCGGAAATGACGCCGGTGAAACCGGGCACAGTGTCGCGGATCTGCTCGATCTCGCGCAGGATCGACGCCTCCGAGCGACTCTGGATGATACGGCCCTCGTGCTCGGTGATCGAGCAGAACGTGCAACCGCCAAAGCAGCCGCGCATGATGTTGACCGAGAAGCGGATCATCTCGTACGCCGGGATATTCGCGTCGCCATAGGCCGGATGCGGGCGGCGCGCGAACGGCAGGTCGAAGACCGCGTCCATCTCGGCGGTCGTCAGCGGGATCGGCGGCGGGTTGATCCAGACCTCGCGGCGACCATGGCGCTGCACCAGCGCGCGCGCGTTGCCGGGATTGGTCTCGAGGTGCATCACGCGCGATGCATGCGCATACAGCACCGGGTCGTCGCGTACCGCTTCATAATCAGGCAGCCGGACGACGGTGCGCTCGCGATCGGCGCGGGCGATATGGCGTTCGAAGCGGACGATCCGCGCGCCGTCGGCGGTGGTCGACGGCGTATCGCAGGTAGCCGCGTCCCTGCCGCTGGTCATCGCATAGGGATCGGGACGGGCGTCGATGCGTCCCGGCGTATCGATATGCGTCGAGTCGAGTTCGATCCAGTCCGGCGGTGTCCCCTTGCCGATGAACGCGGTGCCGCGGATATCGGTCAACTCACCGATCCGCTCGCGGCCGGCGAGGCGGTGCGCAATCTCGAGTATCTGCCGCTCGGCGTTGCCGTAGACCAGCAGGTCGGCCTTGGCATCGAGCAGCACCGAGCGGCGGACCTTGTCGGACCAGTAGTCGTAGTGGGCGATGCGGCGCAGGCTCGCCTCGATGCCGCCGATGACGATCGGCACGTCGCCGAAGGCCTCGCGGCAGCGCTGGGCATAGACGATGACCGCGCGATCCGGGCGCTTGCCTCCTTCCCCGCCGGGCGTGTAGGCGTCGTTGCGGCGGATGCGGCGGTCCGAGGTGTAGCGGTTGACCATCGAGTCCATGTTGCCGCCGGTGACGCCGAAGAACAGCGCCGGTCGGCCGAGCGCGGCGAACGGCTCGGGACTCGACCAGTCCGGTTGCGCGAGGATACCGACGCGAAAGCCCTGGGCCTCGAGTGTGCGCCCGATCACCGCCATGCCGAAGCTCGGGTGATCGACATAGGCGTCGCCGGTGACGAGGATCACATCGCAGGCGTCCCAGCCGAGTTCGTCCATTTCGGCGCGCGACATCGGCAGGAACGGGGCAATACCGAAGCGGGCGGCCCAGTGCTTGCGCAGGGAAAATAGAGGTGGGGCGGCTTGCATGGCGCCAAGATACCACAAACGGATCATTGCCCTGATTTACCCCCCGAAAATCGCCCGGGAGGCCGTTATTCGGGGCTTATTTTGTCATGAAATCCTGAAAAATCAGCTGGATGACGTGGTCCGACCCGGGGCGAGGGCCTGGGCGGCGGCGCGGTGGCCGAGGTCGATGAGTTCGGCGGCGCGGTGGAACTCGAAGGCGCGGGCGGTGTGGCGGGAGATCTCGATGGTGACGTCGGGGGTGTAGGCGGCGAGCTTCATGCGCGCGATCGTGTTCTGCATCGTCTCGATCGACAGCGTGATGATATCGAAGTAGTCCCAGTCCTGTTCATTGCTGCTCGGCGGCATGAAGCGCTCCTGCAGGTCGTTGACGAAGCCCTTGATGCGTTCGCGGTAGCTGTTGCCGTCCGTGGCCGGTGTCTGCTTTCCCGGCCCTGACGGCGCCGGTTCGGCATCGGTTTCATGCGGGTCCGGCTTGTCTCCGCCACCGCTACCGGCGCCGTTGACGTTGACCGCGATGATCAGGTCGGTGTCGTCGCGCAGGGTCGGCGCGATCGGCAGCGGGTTGACGAGTCCGCCGTCGAGCAGCTGCCGGCCGTTGACCTTGTGCGGCGTGAACACCAGCGGCACCGCGATCGAGGCACGGATCGCGTCGAACAACGGACCGCGGCTGAGCCAGATCTCCTTCTGGGTCTCGATATCGGTCGCGACCGCGGTGAACGAGATCGGCAGGTCCTCGATGCGGTGATCGCCGATCAGGTCGCGCAACTTTTCAATGACGCGCCGGCCCTTGAAGATGCCGTTCCAGCCGAGCGTCGGATCGAGCAGCCTCAGGACATCGCTCTTGTCGAGCGCAGTGACCCAATGGCGGTAGGTATCGAGTTCACCGGCCGCGTAGATACCGCCGACCAGCGCGCCTATCGAAGAACCTGCGATCGAGCGGATCTCGTAGCCGTTAGCGATCAGCCATTCGATGACGCCGATATGCGCGAGTCCGCGCGCGCCGCCGCTGCTGAGCACCAGCGAAACCGATTTCCCCGTCGACTTTTTTGTCTTGACCATGCCGCCCTCCTTCATCGACACGCCTCCGGCTGTTGCAGCAAGACCGCGCCGGTCCGGACCAGCGGCGGGATCGGGCAGTGCAGCGCAGCGCCGATCGCGCGTATCATCTCGAACTCCGCGACCGAGACATCGTGATTGGCGCCGATGACCGCGGCACAGGCCTGCAGCAGCCGCGCCTTCTCGCCCGGTCTCAAGCGATCGAGGCGGCGCAATGCATTGTCCACGGTAGCAAAGTTCAGAGATTCGCGCGCGTACATCGCCTCGCCCCCGAGGCCGAGCGCGGCGATGCCGGCGTCGAAGGCCGCGGCCGTATCGCCTTCCCTGTCATGGCCTGCATGGGCCAGCATCGACAGCACGACACGAACCTGGATGCGCATCTGCGCAACGCCCTGCGAGTGCCGCGCCTCGACATGCGGGCGGTCTTCCGCCGCCGCCAGCGTATTGCCGATGATCGTCGTCACCGCCCATTCGAACGGCGTGACCCGGCGGTCGCTGCGAACCAGCGCAAGGAGCAGTTTGCGGAAATTTCCGGCCTGCGCCGGCGACAGCTCGCGCAGCGCCGGCAGCGCAAGATCGACGACCGGCAGGCGGAGCTCGCGACCCAGCCGCCGGGTCTCCTCGCGGAGCGCCTCGATCGTCTCGAGGATGCGCGGTTCCTCGCGCCTGCGGACCTCGTCGAGCTGCCGCGCGCGGATATCGGCCTCCTCGTCGAGCAACAGCGCGCAGACCAGCGCCCGCGCGCCCCAGGGTTCATGCGCCGCGGCGGACAGGGTCTCCGGCAGTTCCTCGAGCAGCAGGCGTGCGTAGTCGAGGCGATCACGGTCGACCGCGCCGGGTTCGGACAGCGCGCCGAGCACCGCCGCGGTCGCCAGCACCGCGGTGACCTGCGTCTCGCGATGATCGCTCGATGCCGCACCCGCCTTGTGCGCGCCAGACTCCTTCGCGACAGGCGGCGCCGCGATCACCGGCCAGCGCCCGTCCCACGCGGGATCGAGGCGGCGGATGCGCCGTTCGAGCGGCGGATGCGTCGCGAAGCCGGCAAAGGCCCGCGACGCGAGGCGACCGTGCATCGACGCGAGCAGCATGTGACTGATCGCGGGCGCCGACGGGTGATCGACGCCGGAGCCATGGACATGACCGCCGATGACCTTCAGCGCGCCGGCAATGCCTTCGGGATTGCGGGTGAACTGCACCGCCGAAGCATCGGCGAGGTATTCGCGCTGGCGATTGACCGAGGCCTTGATCAAGCGGCCGAAAAAGGTCCCGCCGTAGCCGAGGACCAGCAGGCCGACGCCGAGCGCCATCAGGCCTGCAGCACCGTCGCGTCCACCGCGCACGCGGATCCTGCGTCGGGCGAGTCCGCGCAGGATCATCTCGCCGAACAGGCCGAGCAGCAGGATCCCGTGCAGCACGCCGATGACGCGGAGGTTCAGGCGCATGTCGCCATTGAGGATGTGACTGAACTCATGGGCGACGACGCCCTGCAGCTGTTCGCGGTTCAGCGCGTCGAGACAACCCTGGGTCACGCAGACGACGGCGTCGTCGAGCGTCAGTCCCGCGGCAAAGGCATTGACGCCGGCCTCGCGCTCCAGCACCCAGACCGACGGCACCGGCGTGCCGGACGCAATCGCCATCTCCTCGACGATGTTGAGCAGGCGGCGGCGCACCGGATCCTGCGTGTCCGGCGGCACCCGCGTCGCACCGACATCCTCGGCGACGCGGCGTCCTCCGGCCGAGACATACAGGTATTTGTAGAGGCTGCCGGCGCCGATGACGAGGAGCAGAAAGCCGGCGACCGTCGCATGCACCTGCCAGTCGACCGCGGCGAAATAGCGCCAGTAACCGCTGGCGGGCGCCTCACCGAGATACAGCAAGCCGACAATCAACAGATCGGCGACGACGACCAGTGTCAGCACCGACAGCGAGAACAGTACGACCAGCCGCCGCGACGCCCGCCGGGCCTGCTCCTGGGCCTCGTAGAAGTTCATCCGCGCTCAGCGCATCAGGTGAACGAGACCTTCGGCGCCTCCTGGATCGCCGCGCTGTCCACGAACTCGAGCAGCGCAGCGTCGCTGCCGAAACCGAACATCCCGGCGAACACGACCGGCGGGAAGGACTGGCGGAAGGTGTTGAAGGCCATGACCGCGTCGTTGAAGGCCTGGCGTGCGAAGGCGACGCGATTCTCGGTCGTCGTCAGCTCCTCGGACAACTGCTGCATGTTCTGGCTGGCCTTGAGATCGGGGTAGGCCTCCATGACGACATTGAGCCGGCCGAGCGCGCCGGCCAGTGTCCCTTCGGCCCCGCCGAGCGAACGGATCGCCTGGGCGTCGCCGGGGTCGGCGGCGACCGCCGCAAGCATCGCCGACGCGGCATTGCGCGCCTCGACGACGGCCTGCAGCGTCTCGCGTTCGTGCTTCAGATAGCCCTTCGCGGTCTCCACCAGATTCGGGATCAGGTCGTAGCGGCGCTTGAGCTGCACCTCGATTTGCGCGAACGCGTTCTTGAAGCGGTTGCGCAGCGCGACCAGGCGGTTATAGATCGTCACGACGTAGATGACGAGTCCGAGCAGGATGACGAGCGTAACGATCGCGGTCAGGTCCATGATGTCCTCCTGTGAATCACAGGCCTTCAGTATAACCGCCGGACGCATTCAGGGCAGGTTCTATGGCTCGCCTTATGCAGTGGTTCGAAGCCAGTGCTGTTGGCGTTACGGGACACGCGTGAATACCTCCCTGTAGCTCTCCGCCGCATCCCTGCGGCGG
>CAYLKC010000107.1:0-5860 GCA_964384095.1 uncultured Chromatiales bacterium | reverse complement strand
AGACGATGATGCTGGTCAGGCCGAGGCTGTCATTGAGCATCCGGATCAGCTTCATGATGACGCCGACCATGATCGGGTCCTGGCCGGTAAACGGCTCGTCGTACATGATCATCATCGGATCGAGCGCGATTGCCCGCGCCAGCGCGACGCGGCGGGACATGCCGCCCGAGAGCTGGGTCGGCATCAGACGCCGGGCGCCGCGCAGGCCGACTGCCTGCAGCTTCAGCAGCACCAGGTCGCGGATCATCGATTCCGGCAGGCGGGTATGCTCGCGCAGCGGGAAGGCGACGTTGTCGAATACATCGAGCGCCGTGAACAGCGCCCCGGACTGGAACAGCATGCCGATGCGCTTGCGCAATTCGTAGAGCTCGCGTCGCGACAGGGAACCGATGTCGTTGCCGTCGACGACGATGGTGCCGGCATGCGGCCGCTGCTGACCGCCGATCATGCGCAGCAGCGTGGTCTTGCCGGTGCCGCTCGGCCCCATGATCGCAGTGACCTTGCCGCGCATGAAATCGAGGTCGATGCCGTCGAAGACCACCCGTTCGCCATAGGCGAATGCGAGATCGCGGATGACGACGAGATTGTCGCGCTCGTTGCCCATCCGGCAACCGTCAGGCGTCCCGGCGGCGATGACTGAGCGCGGGAAAACTGAGGCGGATGCGCTCCAGCCAGGCGCGGTCGATGTCGGCACAGACCACGCCGGCCCCGCGCGGCAGGCGATCGACGACGACACCCCAGGGATCGACGATCATGCTATCGCCCCAGGTCTCGCGACCGTTCAGGTGAAAGCCGCCCTGCGCGGATGCGATCATGTAGCTCTGGTTTTCGATCGCGCGCGCGCGCACCAGTACCTCCCAGTGGGCCTTGCCGGTCAGCGCGGTGAATGCCGACGGCACCGCGATGACCTCGACGCCGGCGTCGAGCATCGCGCGAAACAGCTCGGGGAATCGCAGGTCATAGCAGACCGCGAGGCCCAGCCGGCCGACCGGACTGTCGATGACGATGATGCGGCCGCCCGGCGCGATAGTCTGCGACTCACGGTACTGCTCGCCGCTTTGCTCGAGGGTGACGTCAAAGAGGTGGATCTTGTCGTAGCGCGCGACGCGGACGCCGCCGGCATCGAACACCAGACAGGCCGCGCTGACCCGCCCGGGGTCGTCGGTGGCGATCGGGATCGTGCCGCCGACGATCCAGATGCCGTGTTTCTCCGCCTGCCGGGACAGGAACGCCTGCGCGCGGCCGTCGCCATCGCGCTCGCACAGGCGCACCTTGTCCTGCTCGTCGGCGCCGATCAGCGAAAAATTCTCCGGCAGCACGACGAGTCCGGCCCCCTGCTCGACCGCGCGCGCGATCAGCCGCTCCGCCTCGGTGAGGTTGGTGTCGATATTGGGGCCAGAGGCCATCTGTACGGCTGCCACGCGCTGATTCACGCTGTATTCT
The DNA here is from genome assembly GCA_964384095.1 of uncultured Chromatiales bacterium. GTDB lineage: Bacteria > Pseudomonadota > Gammaproteobacteria > SZUA-140 > SZUA-140 > JAITWN01. Next base: position 4,417 of record CAYLKC010000107.1, on the reverse strand, counting down.
CCCTGCCGGCCGTGCGCCGGATGATGAACATTACCTTTTACCAGATTGGACGCCGTCCTGTAAGCGGTGGATCTCCGGCTCGCTCCACGGACCGCTCACGTGATAGGTGATCCGCGTGATGCGATCGATGTCCGACTTGAACACGCGCTCCATCAGCAGGATCGCGGCGCCGAGTCCGACGCCGCCGGCGACCACGCCGGCCACCGGCAGACCGGAGGTGACGTTCGGATAGACGGTGACGATCTGGTCATACTCGCGCGCGGCGAGATCGATCGAGCCGGCGGCCTCCACCCGCGCGGCGGGGCCGCTCATGGTGAGATCGGCGGTCTCGGCGACGCCGTCGCGGATAGCGAACTTGCCGCTGATACGATCGAAGCTGAAGCCACGGCCGAAGAAGTCGCTGAAGTCCAGCGTCAGCCGTCGCGGCAATGCCTGCAGGCTGACGAGACCGAAGATGCGGCCGGCGCCGGGCTCGACATCGAGCAGGCGGCCGTCATTGATCGTCATCTCCATGGCCCCGTCGAGACGCGCGAGCGCGAATGCGGTCGGCGCCCCGCGCCAGCGCGCCGCGACCTTTGCCGTACCCTTGCCGCCGCGGATCGCGTCGGCATAACCGAAGGCGGCCAGCGCCGCGCCGAAATCCCCGGTCTCGAAATCGATGTTGAACGACGAGAACTGCTGCCCCCCGGCGACGACCCAGTCGCCACGCGCATCGACGCGCATCCGCGGCGAGGCCAGTCGCAGCCGGTCCATATGCAGACCCGCGGGGCGGCGGCTCGCGACCAGGCTGAGGCTGCCGAAATCGGTGCCCCCGTAGCTGAAGCGCGCGCTCTCGACGCGTAGCGGCGGCAGTTCGCGCGGATCGGCGACGTGCTCCGGCGAACCGGCGTCGCGTTCATCACCGTCGCCCCCGGCTGCGGCAAGGTGGAGATGGGCGAGATCGGCGCGCCAGACCTCGTCTTCCGCCAGCGGGATGATGATCTGTCCGGCAAGCTGTTCGCTCTGCACCTGCGCGGTCCACGCCGATGCATCGCGCCGCGCGTCGAGGTGAATGGCATTGAACTCGCGCCCGAACAGCCAGGCCCGGCCCGCGCGCAGGTCGATCGCGTTGACGAGGCCGCGACTGGCGCCGGCGCGCTCGTCGTCGCTGCCGAACACCTCCAGCCACGGTTCGTAGGCGATCTCGCGGGTCTCGCCGGCGATACGCAAGCCGGGTTGCGCGGGCATGGCCGGGGCGCCGCCGCCGAAGCGCAGCTCGCCACGCTCGATGGCGGATGCCTCGTCGAGCGTGAAGACGCCCGCCAGCCGGTCGGTGAGGCGGAAACGCACAGGCAGATCCGGCTCACGCGGCAACGGGATCGCGATGGTCAGCGGCCAGGCCTCCGCCGCCGGTTTGTCCAGCGGCGGCGGCAGCCGGATCGCGATCCCGCGCAGGTCGGACTCGATGGTGAGGCGGACGCCGGGGCCGTCACGTCCCTCGCCGAACGGCACGCGCAGGCGCGCGCGCCAGTCGGCACGGCCCTCGAGGTGCCGCAATGGTGCGAGGTCGATCAATCCGGCGATGGCGGCGCCTTCCGCGTTGCCGGTGGCCTCGATCAGTGCGCCGGCGCCGCCATCCTCCAGCCGCGGCCTGACCCGCACCGTGGCCGGCAGGCCGAGGATCTCGGCCGCGATCGCCTCGGCGCTGACGCCGTCGTTGGTAAAGCGGAGGCGGCCATTGATGTCCCGGATGTCGACGGTCTCGTCGGCAAGCACGAGCGTGCTGTCGCGGAATTCGATCTCGCCGTCGACCTCGGCCGGACTGCCGTTGAGCGGGATGCGCAGGGCCAGCGACAGCCGGCTTTCGCCCGTTGCCGTGGCGTCGCCGGCGATCGCGCCGAAGCGTTCCGCCAGCGGCGTTTCGCGCAGATAGCGCAAGGCATCGGCGGTCTGGCCCTCGGCGCGGCCGGCGACGGTCAGCACCGCCGGCTTTGCGGTCAGGTCGGCGATCGCGACATCGGCGCGCAGCACGCGCGAGGCAAGGCTGCTGCCGGACGACGCCGCGATGTCCATGCGCCGGCCTTCGAAGACGATATGGGCATCGATGCCGTCGATCGGCGGCCAGCCGGGGCTGTAGTCGAGGACGCCGCCGACCAGGTCGAAATCGACCTTGAAGCGCCCGCCGCCGCCATCGTACGGGAAGCCGCGCAAGGGGCCGTGAAAGACCAGGTCGCCGCGCGGCGATGCGCCGCCGAGGATCGCGCGATCCAGCCACCTGACCGTCGCGGGCGGCATGATGCGGACCGGCAGATAACGCGAGGTGCGTTCGACGGTCTCCGCCTCGAAGTGCGCGAACAGGGCGATCTGCGGCACGCCACCCTCGGGCGGCAGGTCGAGCCGACCCCAGGCAGTCAGGGTCGCGTCCTCATTGCGCAGGTCGAGGCGCGGGAGCGTGACGCGCCAGCCGTCTTCATGACGCTGCCAGGCAATACGCCCCTGCGCCGCCGCCAGTGGCAGCGGCGCGCGGAACAGTCCGGCAAAATCGACGCGGGCATCCGCGGCATCGAGGTCGAAGCGGCCGCCGTCCTGGTCGAGCACGAGGGCGCCGCTGAAGTTCGCAACGCCGGGGATGCCGGACCAGGGCGAGCTGCGCAGGCCTGCGACATCGGCATGGACGCGGTAACGATGGCCGTCGCCGGCACGGTCGTAACGCAGGTCCAGCGACCTGGCCAGGCCCGCGGGATCGAGGTTGACCAGCGCGCGGCGAATGCGTTCATCGAGCGCGCCGGCCGGCAGGACCAGGCGCGCGACCTCGCCGATCGGCACCGCTTCCGCGCGCGCGGCGATCGCCGTCACATCGCCGCCGTCCGATCGCCATTCGACACCGATCCGGCCCGGGGCGCTGTCGAGTCCGTCACCGCTGAAGACCAGGCGGTCGATATCGAGCCGCCAGCCGCCGGCGCCGGCCTGCCACGCGAAATCTCCGGATACGCCGTCGATGAACTGCGGCACGAGCGGCAACGGCGACGGGTCTTCGCCGGACTCGTCCGACTCCCCGGCGAGCAGCGTGATCCTCGAGCCGGCGACCCGCCCCTCGACGCGTTCGATGCGGCGTTCGCGCACCTCGGCCCACAACGCGAAGTCGAGGATGCCACGATCGACCCGCAGGCCGCCGGGCGCGCGGCCCTCCAGCCAGCGGGCGATCTCGAGCCGGTCACCGCGCAGGTGGAGCCGGCCATGCCAGTCGGTGGTCAGCGGGTCACCGAAGAGATCGGCGCGGGCGATGACGCCCGCGCCCAGCGTCGCCGGCAGCGCCATCGACGCATCGATCTGGTGGCGTCCCGGGGCATTGCGCAGCTCGAGATGGACGCCGGTGAAGTGTTGCGGGGCGGCATCATCGAGGCCCTGATCGATCCAGGTGATCGCCGCGTCCTCGAGCGTGAGCCGGCCCTGGGCGAGCATCCAGCGCAGCAGCCGATCGCGGCCCCCCGCGCCGCCGTTGCCGGCGCCCGCCAGCCCCTGTCCCGCTATCGCAAAGGCGCCCCCGGCGTCACGCTCGACGGTCAACGCGATGCCGTGCAGGCGCAGCCGATCGATGCGCGGCGCCCCATCGACCAGCGATCCCGGCAGGTCGAGGTCGACCGCGGCCGAGACGAAGCGCGCGATCGGCGCGCCGCCGTCACCGAGCAGGCGGACATCGGACAGCAGCAGGCGCGGGCCGAGCCCGTGCCACTCGGCGGCCAGCGCGCCGATGACCACGGGCTGGCCGACCGCCTTGCCGAGCCAGTCCTCGATATGGTCGCGATAATGGTCGAGATGGGGCAGCGCCAGACGCGCAATGGTCAGCACCACCGCGAACAGAATGATCAGGCTCGCGCACAGCAGCCAGAATTTGCCCAACAGGTAGCGGATCACATCATGACCACGTCGAACTGCTCCTGCGTATACAGACTCTCGACCTGCAGCTTGATCGCCTTGCCGATGAAGACCTCGAGGTCGGCGACGCTGGTCGATTCCTCGTCGAGCAGCATATCGACGACGCCCTGGGAGGCGAGCACGAGGAACTGCCGGGCCTCGAACTGGCGCGACTGACGCAGGATCTCGCGAAAGATCTCATAGCAGGTGGATTCCCGCGTCTTCACCGAACCGCGGCCGTCACAGGCCGGACAGGGCTCGCAGAGCACATGCTCTAGGCTCTCACGCGTGCGCTCGCGCGTCATCTCGACCAGGCCGAGCGGCGATACCCCGCAGATGAAACGCTTGGCGCGGTCAGTCTCCATCGACTTCTCGAGCGCGCGCAACACCTGCCGCTTGTGTTCTTCCTCGGTCATGTCGATGAAGTCGATGATGATGATGCCGCCGAGATTACGCAGCCGCAGCTGACGCGCGATCGCCTGCGCCGCCTCGAGATTGGTCTTGAAGATGGTCTCCTCGAGAT
>CAYLKC010000106.1:0-5945 GCA_964384095.1 uncultured Chromatiales bacterium | reverse complement strand
GCGGGGCGACGAAGTCGCCGACCTCGAAGTAGCGCTTGCCGTTCTTGCGGGCGAACAGCCAGATCGCGACCAGCACGCCGATCAGGCCGCCGTGGAAGGACATGCCGCCTTCCCAGACCCGGAAGATGGTCAGCGGGGCGTCGAGGTAGCTCTGCAGGTCATAGAACAGGATGTAGCCGACACGGCCGCCGATGACGACGCCGAGGGCGCCGTAGAAGACCATGTCACCGACCTGCTGCGGGTCCCAGCCCGGGGTCGCCCGCGCCCGCAGCCGTCCGAGCCACCAGGCCGCGCCGAAGCCGAGCAGGTACATCAGGCCGTACCAGTGGATATCGACCGGGCCGAGGCTCAGCGCGACGGGATCGATCTGGGGGTGTTTCATGGGCATCGGGGCGGCGGGTTTATTTTCGGCCGTAATACTAGCATAATGGCGGGTCGCCCGGTCGCGACGGACGCGATGCCGGCGACGGCCTCTTGTTTTTCATTCAAGAATCAATAGCTTGGCAGTGCCGCCGCGCGGCGCCGGCCAGCGGCAGTCGCCCGGTCATGCGGGCACGAATCACTTTGCGAGAGGAAACGACGATGCCGATAGGCGAGACGATCATGCAGTTCATCACCGAGGAGCAGCGCCGGGCCAAGGGTTCGGGCGATTTCACTGCGATCCTCAACGACACCCTGACCGCGTGCAAGGCGATCTCCAACGCCGTCAACAAGGGTGACCTGATCGGCGTGCTCGGCAGCGCCGGCCAGGACAATGTCCAGGGCGAGACCCAGAAGAAGCTCGACGTCATCTCCAATGACATGATGATCAAGGCCAACGAGTGGGGCGGCCACCTCGCAGCGATGGCCTCCGAGGAGATGGAGGACATCTACCGGATTCCGGACGGCTATCCGCGCGGCCGCTACCTGCTGGTCTTCGATCCGCTCGACGGCTCGTCAAACATCGACGTCAACATCTCGGTCGGCACGATCTTCTCGATCCTGCGCTGCCCGGACGGCGTCGACGAGCCAACTGCGCAGGACTTTCTGCAGCCGGGGACGCGTCAGGTCTGCGCCGGCTATGCGCTGTACGGGCCGGCGACGATGCTGGTCATGACGACCGGCCAGGGCGTCAACGGCTTTACGCTGGACCGCAACATCGGCGAGTTCGTGCTGACGCATCCGAAGATGCGCGTTCCCGAGGATACGAAGGAGTTCGCGATCAACGCCTCGAATACCCGCTTCTGGGAGGCGCCGGTGACGCGCTACGTCAACGAGTGCCTCGCCGGCAAGACCGGCCCGCGCGAGCGGGATTTCAACATGCGCTGGGTTGCGTCGATGGTCGCCGAGGTGCATCGCATCCTGACCCGCGGCGGCATCTTCATGTACCCGAAGGACACCAAGGATCCGAAGAAGGAAGGCCGGCTGCGCCTGATGTACGAGGCCAACCCGATGGCAATGATCGTCGAGCAGGCTGGCGGCGTGGCCACCACCGGCCGCGAGCGCATCCTCGACCTCGCGCCGAAGGATCTGCACCAGCGCGTCCCGGTCATCCTCGGTTCGAAGAACGAGGTCGAGCGGGTCATCGCCTATCACCGCGAGGCCGGCTGACCGGCATGGCGATCACGGCCCCCGCGGCGTCGCGGGGGCCGTCCCGGGCGATAGCCCGACATTCCGTATCCGTATCCACCGCCCCGCACAGCCGCTATAGTATGGCTTTCACCACTGCCGCCAAACCACCCCTTTACGCGCATTCGCACGACGCGATGCCCCGGGTCCGGGAATCATGACGGGAAAAAAGACAGCTTTACATGACGAGCACGTCCGGCTCGGCGCCAGGATCGTGGACTTCGCCGGCTGGGACATGCCGCTGCACTATGGATCGCAGCTCGATGAACACCGTCGCGTGCGCGAGGACGCTGGCATGTTCGATGTCTCGCACATGACGGTCAGCGACCTGCGCGGTGCGCGCGTGCTCGAGTTCCTGCGCCACATGTTCGCGAACGATGCCGGCCGCCTCAATCCCGGGCAGGCACTGTATACCTGCATGCTGAATCCGCAGGGCGGCATCATCGACGACCTCATCGTCTACCGGCTTGCCCGTGACGGCGAATGGCGGCTGATCACCAATGCCGGCACCCGTGACAAGGACCTGGCCTGGCTCAACCGTCACTCCGACGAATACGGCGTCTCGCTGACGACCCGCGACGATTGCGCGCTGATCGCGGTGCAGGGACCGCGCGCGAGAGAGAAGACCCATGCGGTACTAGGTGACGGGCTCGCCGCCGAAGCCGGCGCGCTTGCGAACTTTCATGCGGTCGAGGGCGGCGGACTGTTCATCGCGCGCACCGGCTATACCGGCGAGGAGGGTTACGAGATCCTCGTGCCGGTAACACGGGCGGTCGATTTGTGGCGCGCGCTGCTCGACGCCGGCGTCGCCCCGGTCGGGCTCGGCGCCCGCGACACGCTGCGCCTCGAGGCCGGCATGGCGCTCTATGGCCAGGACATGGACGAAGCGACGACGCCGCTCGAGACCGGCCTCGGGTGGACCATCGCCTGGCGCCCGGAAGATCGCGATTTCATCGGCCGCAACGCGCTCGAGACAATGCGTGCCGGCGACGAGGTCCGCTGCAAGTCGGTCGGGCTGGTGCTGCGCGGCAAGGGCGTCCTGCGTGCGCACCAGAAGGTATACGTCGGCGAGCGTGAGGTCGGCGAGATCACCAGCGGCAGCTTCTCGCCGCTGCTCGACTGCGCGATCGCGCTGGCGCGCGTCGAGCGCGGGGTTGAAGGCGTGTGCACGGTAGACATGCGCGGGCGCCGGCTCGAGACGGTCATCGTCAAGCCGCCGTTCGTGCGCAATGGCAAGGTTTGCGTAAACTTTGATTGATGAGGGGCTCACCATGAGTGACATACCTGGCGAACTGAAATACACCGCGACCCACGAGTGGGTCGAGGATCAAGGCGATGGCACGGTCAAGGTCGGCATCAGCGACCACGCGCAGGACCTGCTCGGCGACATGGTCTATGTCGAACTCCCCGAGATCGGACGTGTCGTGCAGGGCGGAGAGGAATGCGCGGTCGTCGAGTCCGTCAAGGCGGCGTCCGATGTCTACAGCCCGGTCAGCGGCGAGATCATCGAGGTCAACGAGGCGCTGGGCGACGCGCCGGACCTCGTCAACAAGGACCCCTTCGGCGAGGGCTGGTTGTTCCGCGTCCAGCTCGTCGAGAGCGGCGAACTCGGCGAGCTGCTCGACGCCGAGGCCTACGCCGATGCGATCTCCGGGGACGAAGCCTGATCCATGCCGTTCATCCCCCATACAGAGCAGGAAGTCGCAGAGATGCTCGACACCATTGGTGTCGGCAGCATCGAGGCCTTGTTTGACGAGATCCCCGCGGCGCTGCGCGTGCACGGCATCGACACAGTGCCGTCCGGCCTGTCGGAGATGGAGGTCGCGCGCCTGATGCGAGAGCGCGCCGCCGCTTGCGGCGTGCCGCTGTGCTTCACCGGCGCCGGCGCCTATGAACACCATATCCCGGCGGCGGTCTGGGAGGTGACGACGCGCGGCGAATTCTATTCGGCGTACACCCCTTACCAGGCCGAGGCCAGCCAGGGCAGCCTCCAGCTCGTCTACGAATACCAGACGATGATGACCCAGCTGACCGGCCTCGACGTGTCGAACGCCTCGCTGTACGACGGCGCCTCCGCGCTTGCCGAGGCGGTGCTGATGGCGGTGCGCGCCAATCGCAAGTCGAAGTCGAAGCGCGTGCTGGTGCCGCGCACCGTGCATCCGGCCTATCGCAAGGTTGCGCAGGCGATCGTCGGCAACCAGGGCATCACGCTCGAAACCATCGACTATGACCCGGCCAGCGGCGCGGTCGACCCGGCGCGGCTGCCGGTGGATCCCGGCGATGCGGCCGGCTTCGTGATCCAGTCGCCGAACTTCTTCGGCATCCTCGAGGACGTCGATCGCCTGAGCGACTGGGCACGCGGGCACGACATGCTGGTCATCGCGGTGGCGAACCCGACCTCGCTCGCGTTGCTGAAGCCGCCGGGACAGTGGGGCGCGCAGGGCGCCGACATCGCCTGCGGCGAGGGCCAGCCGCTCGGTATCCCGCTGGCGTCCGGCGGACCGTATTTCGGCTATATGTGCTGCCGCCAGGAGCATGTGCGGCAGATGCCCGGCCGCATAGTCGGCCGCACCGTCGATCTCGACGGCCGGCAGGGCTTCGCGCTGACGCTGCAGGCGCGCGAGCAGCATATCCGCCGCTCGAAGGCGACCTCGAACATTTGCACGAACCAGGGCCTGATGGTGACCGCGGCGACGCAATACATGGCGATCCTCGGCGCCGACGGTCTGCGCCGGGTCGCGCTCGCGTCGCATCGCAATACGCGCGCGCTGCTCGATCGCGTCTGCGCGATCGCCGGCGTGACGGCGGTATTCTCGCGGCCGTTCTTCCACGAGGCGGCGATCCGCATCAGCGGCCGGCCGGTGGCCGACGTGCTAGACGCGATGGCCGCGGACGGCATACTCGGCGGCATCGCGCTCGCCGACGACTATCCCGAACTCGCGGACTGCCTGCTGTTCTGCGCGACCGAGACCCGCAGCGCGGAGGACATCGAGCGTTACGCGACGACGCTCGAAGCCCTGTTGCGCTGAACGCGACCGAGAGGAGAGAAGAGCATGGCAACCGTGACCCTCAAGGGATCGACTGTGAACACGATCGGCGAACTGCCGGCCAACGGCAGCACGGCCCCGGATTTCGAACTCGTCGATACCGCGCTGCGGGATCGCGCGCTCAGCGAATTCGCCGGCCGGAAGAAGCTGCTTTATATCCTGCCGAGCATCGACACCTCGGTGTGCGCGGCATCGACCCGCCGCTTCAACGAGCTTGCGGCCGGCAAGGATGCCGTGCTGCTGATGATCTCGGCCGATCTGCCTTTCGCGCAGAAGCGTTTCTGCGAGGATGGCGATCTCAACAACATCACGATGCTGTCGACGATGCGTTCCCACCGCTTCGCCGAGGACTACGGCGTGCTGATCACCGACGGCCCGCTGGCCGGGATCATGACGCGCGCGGTGGTCGTGCTCGACGGCAACAATCGCGTGATCCATTCCGAGCTGGTGCCGGAGATCTCGCAACATCCCGATTACGACGCTGCGATCGCAGCGCTCGGTTGAATGCATACGGAGTCAAGATGACCGATCTGATCTTTGAGCGCTCCGCGCCGGGCAGGGTCGCGGGGGGGCAGGCGCCACGCGCCGAGCAGGTGAACGACATCCCGCAGGCGCTGCTGCGCGAGACGCCTCCGGCGCTGCCCGAGGTGTCGGAGCTGCAGGTCGTGCGTCATTACACGCGGTTGTCACAAAAGAACTTCTCGATCGATACCCATTTCTATCCGCTGGGCTCGTGCACGATGAAGTACAACCCGCGTGCCTGCAACACGCTCGCGAGTCTGCCGGGCCTGATCGGCCGCCATCCGCTGGCGCCGGCGAGCGTCAGCCAGGGCTTTCTCGCCTGCCTGTACGAGCTGCAGGAGATGCTGAAGGTCGTGACCGGGATGAAGGCGGTGTCGCTGACGCCGATGGCCGGCGCCCAGGGCGAATTTGCCGGCGTCGCCATGATTCGCGCCTATCATGACGCGCGCGGCGACACGGCGCGCACCGAGATCCTGGTGCCGGACGCCGCACACGGCACGAACCCGGCCACTGCGGTGATGTGCGGATACAAGACCCGCGAGATCCCGACCGGCCCCGACGGCGACGTCGATTTCGAGGCCCTGAAGCAGGCGGTCGGTCCGCAGACGGCCGGATTGATGCTGACGAACCCGTCGACGCTCGGCGTGTTCGAGCGCCGCATCCGCGAGATCGCCGCGGTCGCCCACGAGGCCGGCGGCCTGCTCTATTACGATGGCGCGAATTTGAACGCGATCCTCGGCAAGGTCACGCCGGGCGACATGGGCTTCG
>CAYLKC010000105.1:0-6128 GCA_964384095.1 uncultured Chromatiales bacterium | reverse complement strand
TCGTCGATGATCGCCTTCAGCTCCTGGGTATGGTCGGTGCTGATCGCGAAGGTGACATTGGCCTGGCTGTAGTCATAGTTGACGACTTCGTCGAGCAGTTCGGGCCGGCCGGACACCGACAGCAGAAACAGGTATTCACCGATCTCGCGCCGCGATTCGGGCAGCACGTTGAAGGCCGGGTCGCCGGCATGCAGGCTCTTGTTGGTGCTCTTGATGAAATCGATCAGCGACACCGAGCCGCCGACATGCTCCATCGCCTCGATGTGGGCGATCATCGCCTCGATGCGCTGGAGCAGCGCCGGCGACTTCAGAGAATCGGCGTGGATGCCGTCGATGACGACGTTGAGGAAGATGGTGCCGTCGAACTTTTCGTTGAGCAGGTCGTTCGAGATCGTGACCTCGGAGTCGTCCTTGAAGTCGCCGATCCAGCTCGAGTCGACATAGAGCTTGTGCGCGCCGAAGCCGATGACCGCAACCGCGGCGACCAGCAGCACGGTGGCGAGATGACGCTTCGCGATCAGCGCGGTCGCCCCGTCGACCAGCACACGGGCGAGCGCGCCGTTCTCGTTGTGTACCCGCATCGAACGACGGCGGGCGAGATAGCCACTGACATGCGGCCGCATCAGCGCGAGCGCCGCCGGCACCATCGTCACCGAGGCCACCCAGCAGAACACGATGCCGATCGCGGTGAACACGCCGAAGACGCGGAATGGCGGCATCTCGGCCCACCACAGCGACAGGAAACCGACCGCGGTCGTCAGCGTGGTCACGATCAGCGGGATCGCCAGCTCATCCATGACCTGCTGCACGATCACCGGCGCGCCGCGCTGGGCGTCGTCGATGACCTCATCCTGGTAATGGCTGAGCACATGCAGCGCATCGGCGATGCCGACCGCGATGATGATCACCGGCAGCATCGTCGAGATCGTGTACATCGGCACCCCGACCGTGGCCATCAGGCCGGCGGTCCAGATCCCGGCGATGATGACGACACCGAGCGGCAGCACGACGCCGCGCAGGGTGCGGAACAGCAGGAACAACGCCGCGCAGATGGTCAGGATCAGCAGCGGGATCATCACATAGAGGTCCGCCAGCGCATGCTGACCCGAGGTCACCTCGATGACCGGCCGCCCGGCCATGAAGAAGCGGTCACCGTTCGGCGCGGTCTGCGAGATCAGGTCCTGCTGCCAGCCGCCGCCCCACTCGCCGTCCCATTCGCCCTCGCCCCATTCCTGGCCGCCGCCCCAACTGCCCCCCTGACCCCCGGCCTGGCCGCCGCCGTCCTCGCCGGACACGCGCCGCTCGCCGCCGGTGTCGTCCCACGACCGGCTCGGGTCGCCGTGCAGTTCCTCCATCAGCATCGCGCGCACCTGGAAATAGGACTGGTAGCGGTGCTCGATGCCCTCCTTGAGCTTGACCCGGATCATCGTCGCCTTGCCGTCGGCCGACACCAGGTTGCCGACGAAGAGGTCGGCGTTGTCGTACACCAGTTCCTTCAGGCGCTCGATATCGGCCTCGTTCGGCTCGTCGGCCTCGAGCAGCGGCACGTTCATCAGCGTGTCCTCGTCGCCGAGGAAGACCGTGGCCGAGGCCAGCGAGGCGACGTCGACGCGACGCTGCACCAGCACGCCCGGCAGGTCGGCGACCTTGTCGGTCAGGCGGGCGACGCGGGCGAGGGTCTCGGGATTGAAGACGCCGTCCTCGTTGAGGATCGCGATGATGATCGAATCCTTGACGTGGAAGGTATCGGCGACCAGCTCATCGTATTCGATCGCCGGGTGGCCGGGCGGAAAGTAGACGCGGGCGTCAGTCTCCCAGCGCAGGCTGGTCATCGCCATCGCCGCCAGCACGGTGGCGATCAGCACACCGAGCAGGACGCTGCGGGGAAACTCGGTCGGTATCTGGTAGAGCCTTTTTAACATGTCACCGGTCCTCGATGCCTTCTTCAGAACGCGTACTTGAATTCAACGAACAGACGGTCGTTGTTGCGGAAATTGCCGAAGAACTGCGAACGCTGCTCGATCTCGATCAGATTGGTCGGCCGGCCGCCCTCGAAGGCGACGCCCTGCTGCGAAGGCTTGCCCCAGAACAGGTCTGCGCCGACCGCCACCTGGAAGCGGTCGGTCATGTCGAAGGTCGCCTTGGGCTTCAAATAGATCTCGGCCATGTTGATGAGTCCGATGCCGAGCAGGCTGAAGACCATGCGCCGCTCCGGCACCTCCTTGCGGATGAACAGGTTCCACGAGGTGTCGAACTCGTCCTGGATGATCTCCTCGGCGTAGTCGAGGATGACCCATTGCGTGAAACCGATCGCGAAGTCGGTGCGCAGGACATTGAAGTCGAGCCCGAGGCCCCAGCGAATATGGTCACGGCGCAGCTCGCCGAGGTTGTCCAGAAACAGATCGCCGTCGACATCGGCGTCCGCGGTGCCGAAGAACTTGTCCTGCACATAGGCGAACTCACCCTTGATGACCTGGCTGAAGAACGGCCGCTGGAAGGTCAGGCCGTACATATGGATGCGGGTATAGGTCGGGAAGAACTGCGGCTCGATCGCGACCCCGGCATCGACCGGCGCGCGGCGGAAGATCACCGGGAAGTCGTCCCAGGTATACAGATAGCTCAGCGACAGGTCGGTCGCCCCGATCATGCGCTGCACGCGCACGCCGAATTCGGAGTTCTCGAGGTTTCGCTCGGGATACTCCACCAGCAGGTTGCCGTCGATGTCGCGCACGTCCTGCAGCAGCTCCCATTCCGAACCGCGCGGCGCCGGCTTGTGGAAGCGCAGGTCGGGGATCCACAACAACTGGACCATGTTGCCGGCGACGAAGTAATCGGCGCGCGCCATCCACAGCGGGATGCGGTAATCGAGCAGGTCGAGCAGGATCAGTTCGCGGAAATCCATCGGATTGATCTCGTCGACGATGCGCACGCCCGGCATCACACCCCAGACCACGAACTGGCGGCCGATGCGGACATCGAGCGAATCGAAGAACAGATCGACATAGAACTCGCGGACATCGACGACGCCGCTGTCCTCCTCCTCGATGAGGTTCTCGATGAAGGCCAGCGGCTGGATGCGGTCGCGCTCCGCGCGCGCCGACACCGTGCGGTAGCTGAACAGGTCGTAGACGACGTCGTAATAGGCCCAGCCCGACGCGGTCAGCTCGATGCGGTCGCTGAGGCGATAATTGGCGCTGAGCGCGAGGATGTTGCGGATCTTGGTGAACGAACGCGGTTCGCGGATGCGATAGGCGGTCTCGTTCTTGAAGTACCCGGACCATGTCAGGTCCTCCTGGATCGAGTCCAGCCATCCGGCCTGGGCGGCGCCGGCGGCCAGCCACAGCACTCCGCACAGCACCCCCGCGATGATCCATCTTGCGCCCATGATTCACCGCTATCGGCAGCAGGCGGGTCTGTACTGACCCCGATCGGGATGGCGGGACGGGCCGCTCATGCGCGCGCCGGTGCCGCGGATGCGGTGGGCCGGTCCGCGGACCGGCTCAGCGCACTCCCCGCCGCATCGTGCGTTCGCTGAACATCCCCTGGTCGAGGCCGACATTGACCTCGGCATCGGTGACGCGGAAGATCGACATGCCGCCGGTGCGCGCGTTCTCGACGACGACCTCGTCCCAGACCCAGGCCTCGCCGACCTTCTGCCAGGTCAGCGTCTGGGTCTTGATCAGGCTGTCGCGGGTGTCATAGAACTCGCGGCGCGCGATATGGCAATCGCCCCACTGGTCGGCCTTCTCGGCCCAGGTCAGCACACGGCCATAGAGCGGGTTGCGCTCCAGGGCACGGCTCTCGACGACATAATAGGCCTTGCCGTCCCGGTTATCCTCGCGCAGCAGGCGGTGCTCGTCGGCATCGATCGGGCGCCAGCTGATGTCCTGGTAGTTGAGATCGGAGCCGAGGAAGCTGTCGCCCGGATCGCGCACCGAGACCCGGCGCAGGGTATTCAGCGACGGCAGGAACAGCCACTGGTCGGCGTTCTTGCCGGCCCCCGGCAGGTAGCCCCAGCGCATGAACGCGGTACCGCTGGCGTCCGGCGGGAACTCGGTGAACAGCAGCATCTTGTCAACGACCTGGTCCTTGCCTTCGTTATCGATCCAGTAACGCTTGTAGACATCGCGGCGCTCATTGCCGGCGGCGTCGCGGATGGTCACGGTCAGCGTGCTGCGCTGGTCCTTGCCCGGATGGGTTTCGAGGTCGCAGCGCTGGATGATCTCGGCGCCGTCCGGCTGTGCCATGGCCACAGCCGGCAGGGCGATCGTCAGGGCCGCGGTCGCGGCAGCAAACATGAAGGAAGACAACTTCATCGGATCAGGCTCCTTGTTGACGGTACGGCGGATGATCGGGTCGCGGGGCCCGCCGGGGCCGGGGCGCCCGGATGCCGGCGAAATACGGGAATTGTATCATGTTTTCCTCCCCCGCCCCTGCCCCAACCGGGGTAGAAGCAGGCCCGCGGGGCGCCCCGGCGGCGCGTATCAGAACTGGAACACAACACCGGCGGTCAGGTAGTTCGGGTTGAATTCGCCGAGGCCGCGGCTCTGGAACGCGACCGGGATTGCATCCGGCGAGAATACGATGCCGACCGGCAGGTTCGTCTTCGAGCGGCCGATCGTGTAGTTCAGCGAGAAGCTGATGCGTTCCTGGTTCGGCGGCTGGTAGTTCAGCCCCAGGGTCAGCGTATCGGTGTTGTGCTCGCGGCGGGCGATGGCGTTCAGCGCGTTCAGCGCGTTGGTGTCGGCGAAGGTATAGACGCGCATCGCGCGGCTCAGGGTCACCGAGCCGGTCACGCCCGGGATGTTCTCCGAGGTCCCGAACCAGCCGCGCGGATTCGGCACCGAGCTGCGCCAGGTCACCGCGAAGTCGTTGGAGACATAGGCATAGTCGGTGCCGAGCGGGTCCTCGTTCTCGACCGTGCGCAGGTCGTAGTTCAGGACCCAGTCGCCGTAGCGCAGCGAGCGCAGGAACAGCGTCGCGCCGACGCCATAGGAGAAGGTCTCGGTCAGCGACCGCGCCGGCAGATCGGTGTCGTTGTAATAGCCGCGCACCTGCAGGGTCTTCATTGTCGGCGAGGACTGCTCGATGACGTCGCCGGTCAGGCGGCGCAGGCGGCGATCCTCGAGGCGCGCGAGGGCCGCGCGCGCGCGTTCGCCGACCGGCTGGCCGGCGCTCCCGGAGGCGACCTGTTCGAGCGCGGCGATCGCGCGATCGATGCGCCCGGTCTCGCTGTAGAGCAGTCCGAGCCGCAGGCGCGCGGTCAGATTGCGCGGATCGGTGTCGAGCAGCTGCTGGAACGCGGACTCGGCATCGAGGTCGCGGCCCTGGTGCTGGCGCACGACGCCGATGTTCAGCAGCACCAGCGGTTCATCCGGCGCGATCTCGCGCACCCGCTCCAGCGCGGTCAGGGCGCGACGCCAGCGCCCGCGATCGACCAGCTCGATGGCCTCGACGAAGCCGGCCCGGTCGAGTACCTCGCGGCGCTGCGTCTGGGTCGTCGCCGCCGCGAGCGCCCGGGTCATCGCCGCATTCGCGGCCTCGCCGCGGCCGTCGACGCGCAGCATGTCGGCCAGGCGCAGGCGCAGGTCGAAGCGCGCCGGTTCGAGCTCGATCGCGCGCTCGAGCCAGGCCAGCGCGTCATCGACGCGGCCGACGAGCTGCGCCGCATCGGCGGCGCGGGCGAGCAGGATTACGTCATCGGGATAGACTTCGAGCAGGGCCTCGTAATCCGCCAGCGCGGCCCCGGCGTCGCCCTGCTCCGCGAGCAGGGCCGCGCGCGACAGGCCGGCCCCGAGCTGAATCGTCGCGCGCAGCGCCTCGTCTTCCACGTCCCCGTCCGCGGGGACGAGTTCGAGCGCCGCGCGCCAGGCGGCGCCGGCATCGGCATGGGAACCCGCTGCATGCAGCGCGCGGGCATAGGTCAGGCGCCAGGCGAGCGTGTCCGGGTCGGCCCCGACCGCGCGCGCCGCGTACGCGACCGCATCGACGGCGCGGCCCTGGTCGAGCAGCTGGCGGGCAAGGCGGTCGTTCGCCTCCGGGTTGTCGGGCAGCAGGTCGAGCAGCTTGTCGAGCGCCACCCGCGTCGCCGCTGCGTCACCGAGCCGTTCCAGCCCGCGGGCCAGGCG
>CAYLKC010000104.1:0-6166 GCA_964384095.1 uncultured Chromatiales bacterium | reverse complement strand
CGATGATGAACTGCAGGTCTTCCTCGACGATATCGATTCGATCGGCGCGCTCGGCCATCAGCGCCCGCGCGTAGAGCAGGTCGAAATCGCCGGGGAAATGCTCGAGCGCCGCGGTCAGTACGTCGAGGCCGACTTCATGCTGGCCGGCCTGGCGTAGCAGTTCGGCCTCGATCTGGAAGACCCGCTTCTGACGCGCCGGCTGCTGCAGCCGCAGTTGCTGCAGGATCTGGCGAGCTGCGGCGACATCGCCCTCTCCGGCCGTGAGAATCGCGAGCCGGACCCTCGCCTCGAAACCGGTTTCATCCGTCGATGGCGCCCGCTGGTAATACGCAATCGCCTCGACGATATTGCCGCGGCGCTCCTCGATCCAGCCGAAGTAATAATTCAGATCACCGGCATGATCGCCGGCGTCGCGCACCTGCATCAGGTAGATGCCGGCTTCGTCGAAGTTCTCGAGCTGGAGGTGCACCATCGCCAGCGTGAATAGTATCTCGGTATTCGGAGCGACCTCGTCGGCGAGCACCTCGTATTGCACGATCGCCTCGTCATAGCGCTGGTGCTCCATCAACAGGCGCGCGTAGGCCATGCGCAGGCGGGTATCGCCCAGGTTGCGCTCGACCGCCCCGGCGAGGAAATCCAGCGCCTCGCCCTGGCGCCCCTGCATCTGCAACACGCGCACTCGCATCAGGATTGCGCCATGCCAGTCGGGCCGCAGCTCGAGCGCGTGCTCGACGGCCTCACTGGCCCGATCGATATCGCCGGCGCGCAGGGCGAGATTGGCGTAGGCAAACAGGGCAGCGGGGTCATCCTGGCGGCTGGCTACGAGGCGCTCCATCATGCGCAGCGCCTCCTCGAGATCATGTTCGCGGGTCAGCAGCCCCGCCATCATCTCGAAACGCTCCTCGACGGGGCCTGCGGCCCCGGACAGCAGGATCTCGACGTTTTCCAGCGCGGTCTCGACCCGGCCGTTGCGGATCGCGGCCACGACCATCATTTGTCGCGCCTCGCTGCTGTCGGGCTCGAGTTCGAGCCACAGGCGGGCGGACTCCAGGGTGGCGGGGTCATCACGGACGAAGGCCGCGACCTGCGCCGCGCGTTCGGCGAATTCAGGATCCCGGGTCACTTGTGCGAGCTGTCGGAAACACGCGATCGCAACGTCGTAATGCTGACGTTGCAGCGCGATCTCGGCCTCGAGTATCTGGTATAATAACTGCCCGCTCAGGGCCTGTCCGGACGGCCCGGAGACATCGACCGCGGTCGCGGCGACCGGTTCGGGCGCCTGGACGGTCAGGCTGGAGCAGGCGGACGATCCCAGGGCAAACAGCACAAGGAATGAATACAGCGGAACTTTACGCATCGACAATGACCCTGGTCTGGACAGAATGGCGCTCCCCCTCCCCGGCGACCCCCGAATACGAGGATAATATCCTCTTTCCCCGAGAAAATCAGGTAAAATTGGTCGATTCGTACCGCTGACTATACTGGATCTGGCGCATGGCGTTACTGGCCGTCGGTCTCAATCACAAATCGGCACCCCTGCCGATCCGGGAGCGGGTCGCGTTCGCGCGCGAGCAGCTGCCGGTGGTGCTGCGTGACCTGACCTCGAACTCCCGGATCAGCGAGGCCGCGATCCTGTCGACCTGCAACCGCACCGAAATGGTGTGCTCGGCCGACCGCATCGACATCGATAGCGTCATCCGCTGGCTCAGCGATTATCACAACCTCAGGCCGGAGGAACTCCAGCCCTACCTCTACACGCACCCTGATCAGGGCGCGGTGCGTCATCTGCTCCGCGTCGCGAGCGGCCTCGATTCGATGATCCTCGGCGAACCGCAGATCCTCGGCCAGATCAAGGACGCCTATCTCGCCGCGCGCGAGGCCGGCACCGTCGGCAAGCACCTGAACAAGTTGTTCGAGTATACCTTCTCGGTCGCCAAGCAGATCCGCACCGACACCGCGATCGGCGCAAGCCCGGTGTCGGTCGCCTTTGCCGCAGTCAGCCTCGCCAGGCAGATCTTCAGCGACCTGCGTGAACACACCGCGCTGCTGATCGGCGCCGGCGATACCATCGAGCTTGCCGCGCGCCACCTGCGCGAGAACGGCATCGGCCGGCTGATCATCGCCAACCGTACGCTGGCGCGCGCCGAGGCGCTCGTCACCGAGGTCAACGGCATGGCGATCACGCTGGCAGAGATCCCGTCCTGCCTCGCCGAGGCCGATATCGTGATCTCGTCGACCGCGAGCCAGCTGCCGATCCTCGGCAAGGGCGCGGTCGAGAGCGCTATCCGGGCGCGCCGGCACCGGCCGATCCTGATGATCGACATCGCCGTGCCGCGCGACATCGAGCCCCAGGTCGGCGACCTGCGCGACGTCTATCTCTACACCGTCGACGACATGAAGGAGATCATCGATGAAGGCCTGAAGTCGCGCCAGCAGGCCGCGCTGCAGGCAGAGGAGATCGTCGACAGCCAGACCCTGCGTTTCATGGGCTGGCTGCGCTCGCTCGACGCGGTGTCGGCGATCTGCGCCTATCGCAGCTCGATCGAGCAGGCGCGCGAGCACGAGCTCGACAAGGCGCTGCGCAGGTTGCGGCGTGGCGAGGACCCCGAACAGGTGCTGGCGCAGGTGACCCGGGCGCTGGCGAACAAGCTGGCGCACGCACCGACCACCCAGCTGCGACAGGCCGGATTCGAGGGGCGCAATGACCTGCTGCGCGCGGCGCGGGAGCTGCTCGGAATCAGGGACACGGACGAATAATTCGTCGTGCAGCCTTCGATACGGCGCAAGCTGGAATCCCTGAGCGAACGCTTCCAGGAGCTGGAGGCTTTGCTGGCCGACCCCGGCACCGTCGGCGACAGCGCCCGCTTTCGCGACCTGTCGCGCGAGTATGCGCAGCTGTCTCCTGTCGTCGCGGCCTGGCGCGACTACTGCGCGGTTCTCGGGGAACGCGCCGCCGCCGAGGTGATGCTGAACGATGATGACGCCGACCTGCGCGCGATGGCGCGCGATGAGATCGAAAAGGTCGAGCAGCACGCCTCCCAGCTCGAGCTCGAAGTCAGCCGACTGCTGATCCCCGCCGACCCGCACGACCAGGCGAACGTCTTTCTCGAGATCCGCGCCGGCACCGGTGGCGACGAAGCCGCGTTGTTTGCCGGCGATCTGTTCCGCATGTATTCACTCTACGCCGAGCGCCGCGGCTGGCAGATCGAGGTGTTGAGCGCTAGCCACGGTGAACACGGTGGCTACAAGGAAATCATCTCGCGCGTCGCCGGACGCGGCGTCTATTCACGGCTCAAGTTCGAGTCGGGCGCGCATCGCGTGCAGCGCGTACCGGAGACCGAGTCGCAGGGCCGCATCCACACCTCGGCGTGCACGGTCGCGATCCTGCCCGAGGCCGGCGCGATCGAGGAGATCGCGGTCAACCCGGCCGACCTGCGCATCGACACCTTCCGCGCCTCCGGCGCCGGCGGCCAGCACGTCAACAAGACCGACTCGGCGATCCGCATCACCCACCTGCCGAGCGGCATCGTCGTCGAATGCCAGGAAGAACGCTCGCAGCACAAGAACCGGGCCCGTGCGATGTCATTGCTGCAGGCACGCCTGACCTCGGAGGCACGTGAGAAGCAACAGAGCGAACAGGCCCGCGCCCGCAAGTTGCAGGTCGGCAGCGGCGACCGCTCGGAGCGCATCCGCACCTACAACTTCCCGCAGGGCCGCCTCACCGATCACCGTATCAACCTGACGATCTACAGGCTCGACGAGATCATGGAAGGCGATCTCGATCCGGTGATCGATCCGCTGATCAACGAACACCAGGCCGAGGAACTCTCGGCGCTGGCAGGATGAGCACGATGCCCGCCACCGGCGAGGATGCGGCCTCGATCGCCGATACGCTGCGTGCGGCGGCATTGCGGCTCGCCGCGGTCAGTGACAGCGCGCTCGCGGACGCCAGGGCCCTGCTCGCGTTCACGCTCGACCGACCGCAGAGTTTTCTGATTTCGCACGGACGCGAGGCGATTGATGCCGGCAGCGCACAAAGATTCGACGACATGCTCGAGCGACGCGCCGAAGGCTGGCCGGTCGCCTATCTGACTGGTACGCGCGAATTCTGGTCGCGGCCGTTCCGGGTGACGGCGGACACGCTGATTCCGCGCCCCGAAACCGAACATGTGGTCGAGACGGCGCTGACGCGCCTGCCGGCCGGGCAGCGCGTTGACATCGCCGACCTCGGCACCGGCAGCGGCATTATCGCACTGACGCTCGCGCTCGAATGCCCGCACAGCCGTGTGACTGCCACCGATCTCAGCAGCAAGGCGCTTGCAGTTGCGAGCGACAATGCCGCGCGCCTGGGCGTCGTCAACGTGGAGTTTCATCAAGGCGACTGGTTCGCCGGACTTGAGGGGCGCGTCTTCGACCTGATTGCGAGCAACCCACCCTATATCGCGAGCAATGACCCACACCTGCAACGCGGCGACCTGCGCTTCGAACCGCGCACGGCGCTCGCCGCAGGCGCGGACGGCCTCGAGGCGATCCTCGGCATCATCGCGCAAGCGCGTCGGCATCTCGCGCCCGGCGGCTGGCTGATCCTTGAGCATGGCCATGACCAGGCCGGGGCGGTCGCCGCGCTGTTCGCCGCGCACGGCTATATGGATGCGGCGGCCATCGACGACCTCGCCGGTCATGCGCGCGTCGCGGCCGCGCGCGCGCCGGGCGGCGCCTCATGAGCGCACGCATCCCGCGCCGGATCGCGACGCGGATCCTCGATCACGCCCGCACGGAACCGGGCCGCGAGATCTGTGGCGTCATCGCCGCCCGCAACGGCCTGCCCGTCGCGGTGACGCCGATCGCAAACATCGCGAGCGACCCCGCGCACCGCTATGCGATGGATCCCGAGGCGCTGATACGCACGCTGTTCAGGATGGAGCAGGCAGGCGAGGGGCTCTACGCGATCTATCACTCGCACCCGGTGAGCCCGGCCGCGCCATCGGCCATCGATATCGCCGAGGCCGGTTGGCCCGAGGCCCTGTATCTGATCGTTTCGCTCAATACGAAGGGTGTGCTCGAGATGCGCGGCTACCGCATCCGCGGCGGGGCGTCGGTGGAAGTCCCGCTCGTGATCGGATAGGGCCAGCGAGCGAAGGGGGGATCAAGCGAGTCTGACCTTTTGATCCGCTAGCCCGACAGCTTCTTCGCGAGCAGCGCATTGACCTGGGCGGGATTGCCCTTGCCCTGGGTCGCACGCATGACCTGGCCGACGAAGAATCCGATCAGCTTGTCCTTGCCGGCGCGATATTGCGCGACCTGGTCCGGGTTTGCCGCGATGACCTCGTCGATGATGCGCTCCAGCGCGGAGGTGTCGGTGATCTGGCGCAGACCCTTGCTGTCGATGATCGCATCGGCGTCGCCCTCGCCTAGCCACATCGCCTCGAATACCTGCTTGGCGATCTTGCCGGTGATCGTGTCATCGGCGATACGCGCGAGCAGGCCGCCGAGTGCTGCGGGCGACACCGGGCTTGCATCGATGTCGAGGCCGGTGCGGTTCAGCGCGCCGAGCAGCTCACCCATGACCCAGTTCGCGGCGAGGCGATGCTGACCGCCGCAGGCCCGGCTCGTGGCCTCGAAGTAGTCGGCAAATTCACGGCTCGCGGTCAGTACAGCGGCATCACCGGCCGGCAGGCCATAGTCATCGATGAAGCGCGCGCGGCGCGCATCCGGGAGCTCGGGCAGCGCCGCGCGCACGCCGTCGATGAACGCTGCGTCGAGCACGACCGGCAGAAGATCCGGATCGGGAAAATAACGATAATCGAAGGCCTCTTCCTTGCTGCGCATCGACCGCGTCTCGCCGCGGTCGGGATCGTAGAGCCGGGTCTCCTGCACGACCTCGCCGCCGCTCTCGATCAGCGCAATCTGGCGCTCAACCTCGTACTCGATCGCCTGCTCGACGAAACGAAACGAATTCAGGTTCTTGATCTCGGCACGGGTGCCGAGCTTGTCCGAACCCTTCGGCCGCACCGACACGTTGGCGTCGCAGCGGAAAGAGCCTTCCTGCATGTTGCCGTCGCTGATGTCGAGCCAGCGCACCAGCGTATGCAACTTCTTCATGTAGGCGACCGCCTCGGCGGCGCTGCGCAGGTCGGGCTCGGTGACGATCTCGAGCAGCGGCGTG
>CAYLKC010000103.1:0-6208 GCA_964384095.1 uncultured Chromatiales bacterium | reverse complement strand
GCCCATCATCGCCATGCCCATCTCCGACATCACGGTGCGGACGTCGGCAAAGTCGACGTTGATCAGGCCGGGCCGGGTGATCAGCTCGGCGATCCCCTGCACTGCGCCGAGCAGGACGTTGTTGGCGGCGCGGAAGGCGTCGAGCAACGTCACCTGCTTGCCGAGCACCGACAGGAGCTTCTCGTTCGGGATCGTGATCAGCGAATCGACGTACTGCGACAGCTCGCGGATGCCTTCATCGGCAATCTGTGCGCGCTTCCTGCCCTCGAACGGGAACGGGCGGGTCACCACCGCCACGGTGAGGATACCCAGCTCGCGGGCGACCTGGGCGACGACCGGGACGCCGCCGGTGCCGGTGCCACCACCCATGCCGGCGGTGATGAACACCATGTCGGCGCCGTCGAGCACCTCGGTGATGCGCTCGCGGTCCTCGAGCGCGGCCTGGCGGCCGACATCGGGATTGGCGCCGGCGCCGAGGCCCTTGGTGATATTCGAACCGAGCTGCAGCGTGATACGCGCCGACGAACTCTTGAGCGCCTGCGCATCGGTATTCGCGCAGATGAAATCAACGCCGTCGATGTTCGCGCTGACCATGTGCTCGACCGCGTTACCGCCGCCGCCACCGACGCCGATGACCTTGATAACCGCGTTCTGACTGTAGGAATCCATCAATTCGAACATTGTCCTGCCCTCCAGATTGATTGAAATTTTCAGAAATTGCCCTGGAACCAGCCCTTCATCCTGGCCCAGATTCCCTTCACGCCCTTGCCGCCACGCAGCGCAGGTCGCTTGGCGAAACGCTGCTGATGTCCATAGATCAGCAGACCGACGCCGGTCGCATGGATCGGATTGCGCACCACGTCCGCAAGTCCGCGCACGTCATGCGGCATGCCGAGCCGGACCGGCATGTGAAAGACTTCCTCGGCGAGATCGACGACGCCTTCCATCTTGGAGCTGCCGCCGGTCAGCACGATGCCCGACGCGATCAGGTCCTCGAAACCCGAGCGCCTGAGCTCGGCCTGGATCAGCGTGAACAGCTCGTCGTAGCGCGGCTCGACGACCTCGGCCAGCGTCTGCCGCGCGAGCCGGCGCGGCTTGCGGTCGCCGACGCCGGGCACCTCGATGGTCTCGTTCGGGCTCGCGATCTGCGTCAGCGCGCAGCCGAACTTGAGCTTGATCTCCTCGGCGTACTGGGTCGGCGTGCGCAGCGCGACCGCGATGTCGTTGGTGACCTGGTCGCCGGCGATCGGGATCACCGCGGTATGGCGGATCGAGCCGTCGGTGAACACCGCGATGTCGGTGGTGCCGCCGCCGATATCGACGAGGCAGACACCGAGCGATTTCTCATCCTCGGTCAGCACCGAATAGCTCGACGCCAGCTGCTCGAGGATGATGTCATCGACCTCGAGGCCGCAGCGGCGCACGCACTTGACGATGTTCTGCGCGGCGCTGACCGCGCCGGTGACGATGTGGACCTTGGCCTCGAGGCGCACGCCGGACATGCCGACCGGCTCCATGATCCCTTCCTGGTTGTCGATGATGAACTCCTGCGGGAGCACATGAAGCATCTTCTGGTCGGCAGGGATTGCGACCGCGCGCGCAGCATCGATGACGCGCTCGACATCGCCCGCCGTGACCTCCTCGTCACGAATCGCGACGATGCCGTGCGAGTTGATGCTGCGGATGTGACTGCCGGCGATGCCGGCATACACGGAATGGATCTCGCAGCCGGCCATCAGCTCGGCCTCCTCGACCGCACGCTGAATCGACTGGATCGTCGACTCGATGTTGACGACGACGCCCTTCTTGAGTCCGCGCGACGGATGCGAGCCGATGCCGATGATCTCGATCTCGTCGTTCTCGGTGATCTCGCCGACGATCGCGACGACCTTCGAGGTGCCGATGTCGAGGCCGACGATCAGATCTTTTTCGTCTTTCTTCGGCATTTATACCTTGTCTCCCGTTTTCCCTGCGCCGGCGCCCGCATGGGCGGCCGGCATCTGCTGCCACTTGACTGCGAATCCGGCCGGATAGCGCAGATCCACTTCCGCGATCTCCGCCGCGCGCGCCGCGATGACGCCCGGCCAGTACTGCGCGAAGCGCGCGATCTGCTGCTCGGCATCACGCCGGCCGAGGACCAGCGTGATGCCGTTATCGAGCGTCAGCCGGAGCGAACGCCGCGGATCCATCACCAGCCGTTCGATTCCCAATCCGAGCGGCGCGACCTGCGCCTCCAGCCGCCGGTACTGCGCCATCACCTGCTGCGAGGAGCGCGGCGGCCCCTCCAGCTGCGGCAATCCCCCGGCCTGTGCCGACGCGGCCGGCAGGAACAGCTCGCCCGCGTCGTTCAGCAGGCCCTCGTCGCCCCAGCGCGCGACCGGCTGCTGCTCGTATACGGTGATGTGCAGGGCGTCGGGCCACACCCGCCGCACCGAGGCGTCGCGCACCCATGGCAGCGCGACGACCGCCTGCTTGATCGTGCCAAGGTCGGCGCCGAAGAATCCGTCCGTGACCTCCGGGGCGACGACCGCGGCAACCTCTGCGGCGGCGACGCGCTCGAAGGCGGCCTCAACCTTGAGGGTGCGGATCGGGAATTCGACCTCCGGTAGCGCCAGATGCCCCTCCGAATATGCAAAGGCGACCAGGCCCGCGAGCGCGCCGGCAGCCGGCAGCGGCAGCCAGCGCCAGCGGCGCTTGCGCGCGGCCACGGCATCGACGCGGCGCGCGGCCTGCCGCTTGCGCGTCTTACGCCCGGCCATGTCGGGCCTCCCGCTCTGCTGACGCGCCGGCGACGCTGCCGGCAAGGATGCGCCACACCAGCTCATCGAAGCCGATGCCTGCGGCCCGCGCCGCCATCGGCACCAGGCTGTGATCCGTCATGCCGGGCACGGTATTGACCTCGATCAGCCAGGCCCGCCCCGCGCGGTCACGCATGAAATCGACGCGACCCCAGCCGCTGCAGCCGAGCGAATCGAAGGCGCGGCGCGCGAGTGCGGCGATATGCTTCTCCTCGGCGGCCTCGAGGCCGCAGGGACAGAGATAGCGGGTGTCGTCGGCGTGATATTTCGCGGTGTAGTCGTAGAATGCGCGCGGCGTCTCGATGCGGATCAGTGGCAGCACCTGCCCGCCGACCAGGGACGCGGTGTACTCGCCGCCGTCGATCAGGCGCTCGGCGAACACTGCGCCATCGAAACCGCGCGCCGCCTCCCATGCCGCCTCCAGCGCGTCGGCGCTCTCGACCCGGCTCATGCCGAGACTCGAGCCCTCGCAGGCCGGTTTGATGAACAGCGGCAGACCGACCGTCGCGATCACGCGTGCGAAATCATCAGGGCAGCCGATCACCGCGAACGGCGGCGTCGGCAGGCCGGCCGCCAGCCACAACTGTTTGCTGCGCAATTTGTCCATCGCCAGCGCGCTGGCGAGCACGCCGCTGCCGGTATACGGGATGCCGAATGATTCGAGCATCCCCTGGATCACGCCATCCTCGCCGCCGCGGCCATGCAGCGCGATAAAGACGCGGTCGTAACCGCCGTCGACGATCGCGCGCACCGTCGCGCGGGTGACATCGACGGCGATCGCATCGACGCCGCGACGGCGCAGCGCGTCGGTAACCGCGCGGCCGCTGACCAGCGAGACCTCGCGCTCGGCCGACCAGCCGCCCATCAGCACCGCAACGCGGCCGAAGTCCGGCTCAGTCATGCACGACCTCCTCCGGCGCCGGCTCGCCGATGATGCGCACCTCGGGGATCAGGTCGATGCCGCATTCGCGGGCGACGGTCGCGCGCACATGCGCGATCAGCGCCTCGATATCGGCCGCGGTCGCGCCGCCGCGGTTGATGATGAAGTTCGCATGCTTCTCGGAGACACAGGCGCCGCCGATGTGATAACCCTTCAGACCGCAGGACTCGATCAGCCGGCCGGCATGGTCGCCGGGCGGATTGCGAAACACCGAACCACAGCTCGGCAACCCCATCGGCTGGCTGGCTGCGCGCTGCTGCAGCAGCGCCTTGATCCGCGCATTGGCCTCCTGCGCGTCGCCGGGCTCGAATGCAAACTCGGCAGCGACGAACCATTCACCGGCCGGGCCCTCGACGCTGCGATAGCCGATCCTGTATTCAGCGGGTGTGCGCCGGTGCTGGCGCCCGGCGCGATCGAGGGTCTCGACCGCAGCGACATGACGCCAGGTCTCGCCGCCGAAGGCGCCGGCATTCATCGCCAGCGCGCCGCCGACCGTGCCGGGGATGCCGACCAGGAATTCGGCGCCGACGAGGCCGGCATTGGCGCAGAAGCGCGCGACCTTGGCGCAGGGCGCACCGGCGCCGGCGCGCACCCCGGCCGCGCCGCTGCGTTCGATCGCGCCGAGCACACCGTGGGTCAGGATCACGCTGCCGCGTACGCCGCCGTCGCGCACCAGCAGGTTGCTGCCGAGGCCGAGCCAGGTCACTGCTTCGTCCGGCGGCAGGGCGGCGAGATAGGCGGCGAGATCGCGCAGGTCGGCGGGCTGGAAGCAATGTTCGGCAGGACCGCCGACGCGCCAGGTCGTGTGACGCGACAGCGGCACGTCGTGGCGCAGCCGCCCGCGCAGCCTTGTACCGTCTCCTGCGCCGCCACGACGCCCGCGCACCGGCATCGTCATCATGCATCACCTCCCGTGGCGAGCAAGCCGGGCAGTCGCGCCGCCAGCGCGCCGATGTCACCGGCGCCCATCGTCAGCAGGATGTCGCCCTCGCGCAGCAACCCCGGCAGCGCCTGCACCAGCTCCTCATCGCCGCCGACGAACAGCGGCTCGACCTGGCCGCGCGCGCGGATCGAGCGGCACAGGCTGCGACTGTCCGCATTCGCAATCGCGGTCTCGCCGGCGGCATAGACCTCGAGCAGCAGCAGCTCATCGACCTCGGACAAGACCTGACTGAAGTCCTCGAACAGGTCGCGGGTGCGCGAATAGCGATGCGGCTGGAACACCAGCACGATGCGCCGGCCCGGCCAGCCGTCACGCAGGGCCTGCACGACCGCCTGGATCTCGCGCGGATGATGGCCGTAGTCGTCGATCATCAGCACGGCGCCGGTCGTGGTCGCGATCTCGCCATAGCTGTGGAAGCGGCGGCCGATGCCGGCAAAGCCGGCGAGCGCGCGCAGCACCGCTGCGTCGGCAACCCCGAGTTCGCGCGCGACCGCGATTGCGGCGAGCGCGTTCAGGACATTGTGGCGGCCGGCGAGATTCAACTTCACTTCGAACGGCGCCGCGCCGGGCCGCTCGACGATGAAGCGCGAGCTGGCGCCGCTGAAAGCGACGTCGCGGGCGCGAATATCGGCGCGCGCGTCGAAGCCGTAGGTGACGACCGGCCGCGAGATCTCCGGGAGCATCGCGTCGATCACCGGGTCGTCGATGCAGACGACGGCGAGACCGTAGAACGGCAGGTGATGCAGGAACTCGATGAAGGCATGGCGCAGGCGGCGAAAGTCGCCGCCATAGGTCGCCATGTGATCGGCGTCGATGTTGGTGACGATCGCGAGCAGCGGCTGCAGGCGCAGGAACGAGGCGTCGCTCTCGTCGGCCTCGGCGACCAGGTAACGGCCGCCGCCGAGGCGCGCGTTGCCGCCGCTGCTGTTCAGACGGCCGCCGATGACGTAGGTCGGGTCGAGCCCGCCCTCGGCGAGCAGGCTGGTCACCAGGCTGGTCACCGTGGTCTTGCCATGGGTGCCGGCCACCGCGATGCCGTAGCGGAAACGCATCAGCTCGGCGAGCATCTCGGCACGCGGCACCACCGGGATCTTGCGCGCGTGGGCGGCGCGAATCTCGGGGTTGTCGTCGCCGATCGCCGAGGACTGGACGACGACATCGCAGCCATCGACCGTGGCGGCACTGTGACCGATCGCGACCGCGACGCCGAGTCCGCGCAAGCGGCGCACGCCGGCGTTCTCGGCGACATCGGAGCCGGAGACCTGGTAGCCGAGGTTCGACAGCACCTCGGCGATGCCGCTCATGCCCGAGCCGCCGATCCCGAGCAGGTGGATGCGGCGGACGCGGCCCATGCGCACCGCATCGAAGGCCGGCGCGCCGGCGGCACGCTCGTCATCGCGCGCGGCATGATGGATCGTCGTCAGCATGCGTCCTGCCTCAGGCATCGGCCAGCTCCAGACAATGGCGGGCGACCTCGCCGGCCGCGTCCGGCCAGGCCAGCCGTCGCGCCGCTGCGGCCATCGACTG
>CAYLKC010000102.1:0-6270 GCA_964384095.1 uncultured Chromatiales bacterium | reverse complement strand
ATCGGGCCGGCTGCCGCTCACATGGATCTTGCGCGAGGCCGGAAACGGCCGGGTGACCTCCGCGTTCAAGCGCGGCGCGTCGGTCTGGATCTGGTCGGGAATCGCATTCATCTGTTCAGCCTGGTCGGGAGGATGCGGAGTCGGACTCGTTCGATCGTCAGGGCGCAGTGGGCGAAGGCGCAGGGCCTTTGTCCGCTTGCGGGACACGCTGTGAATACATCCCTGTACGCTCTCCGGCCGCGTCCTGCGGCCGGAAGGTCCCGCAAGCGGACAAAGGCCCTGCGCCTTCGGGCGACCGTCACGGGAGCGATCGAACGAGTCCGACCCCTTGATCCTGATATGAAAATCGACCCAGCGAATCTATATGATCTGCCCGGTCGAGGCAAGCCGGCGCAGGCCCCGGCAGGGGCGCGCCCCTGCCCCGGCCTGTTCGGGGAGACTGTAGGTAATTCATCATGTTAGGAAGGGCAATCTCCTTGCCTTGCCGCGCCAAAACGAATAACCTTGTCGGACTGTTCCGGAGCCGCTGATGTGAGAGACGCCCAGTTCAACATGATCGAGCAGCAGATCCGTCCGTGGGACGTGCTCGACCAGCACATCCTCGACCTGCTCGGCGAGGTATCGCGCAAGGACTTCGTCCCCGCCAGCCACGCCGGCCTGGCCTGGGCCGACATCGCGATCCCGATCGGCGAGGGCCAGGTCATGATGCACCCGAAGGTCGAGGCGCGCATGCTGCAGGCGCTGTCCCTGCACCCGACCGACTTCGCGCTCGAGGTCGGCACCGGCAGCGCCTATGTCACCGCGCTGCTCGCGCGCGCGGTGCGGCAGGTCGTCAGCGTGGACATCCTGCCCGGATTCACCGCCCAGGCCGGCGACAAGCTCGCGGTCTACGGCATCGACAACGTCCAGCTCGAGACTGGCGACGCGGCGCAGGGCTGGAACGGCGACCGACTCTACGATGTCATCGCGATCACCGGCTCGCTGCCGGTGCTGCCCGAGGCCTTCCCGCGCGCGCTGAACCGCGGCGGGCGATTGTTCGCGGTGGTCGGCGCCGCGCCGGTCATGGAGGCGATCCTGGTCCGGCGCACCGGGGAGAACGAATGGACCCGCGAGAGCCTGTTCGAGACCGACCTGCCGATGCTGATCAATGCCCCGGCGCCCCGACGATTTGAATTCTGAAGGCAGTTCGGGGTCTGACCCCACAGGGGCCTGACCCCGCCCATGTCATCTGCCCCATGTCATCTGCCAAGGAACCGCACATGTCCCGTTTCGTCAATCCGACCGCCGGCCTCTCAGCCGCATTGTTGCTGCTGTGCAGCGCGACCGCGCCGGCCTATGACCTGATCGATATCCACCGGCTCGCGCTCGACCACGACCCGGTATTGCGCGCCGCCGAGGCCGTGCGCCAGGCCGAGTTCGAGGTCAAGCCGCAGAGCCGCGCCCTGCTGCATCCGACCATCAATCTCAATGCGGATTACAACAAGGGCCGCGAGCGGATCATCAGCTCGCCGTTCGCCGCTACCGGCACCAGCTCATTCGATTCCTCCGGTATATCGTTGTCACTGGTCCAGCCGCTGTACAACCGTGAGTATTTCATGTTGCTGAGCCAGTCCGACGCGGCGGTGGGCCGCGCCGAGGCCGAATACCGCGCCGCCGAGCAGGCGCTGATGGTGCGCGTCGCGCAGGCCTATTTCGACCTGCTCGCGGCCCGCGACAACCTCGAGTTCGCGGTCGCCGAGAAGGAGGCGATCGAGCGTCAGCTCGAGCAGGCGAAGCAGCGCTTCGAGGTCGGCCTGGTCGCGATCACCGACGTGCACGAGGCCCAGGCCGCCTATGATCTGACGACCGCCGCCGAGATCGAGGCGATGAACCTCCTGCATAGCAGCGAGGAGGCGCTGTACGAGATCACCGGCGAGGTGCCCGGTCAGATCAGCCCGCTGGCAGCGGAGATCCCGCTCGAGCGCCCGGACCCGGCCGACATCGACCAGTGGGTCGCGCGCGCGCTGGAGCAGAACCTGAGCCTGCTCGCCGTGCAGTTCAACGAGGAGATCGCAAAGGACAATATCGCGATCCAGCGCGCCGGCCATCATCCGCGCCTCGACCTCGTCGCCAGTCTGAGCCGTACCGAGAGCACGAGCAGTTCCTTCGGTGGGCGGCGCGAGAATGAGGACGGCATCGTCGGCCTGCAATTCACGCTGCCGCTGTACGCGGGCAACGCCGTGACCTCGCGCACCCGAGAGGCCGGTTTTCGCCTGACCCAGGCCAAGGAAGAGACCGAACGCCAGCGCCGCGCGACGCTGCGCCAGACCCGCGATGCCTATCTCGCCGTGGTCGCCGCGATCAACCGCGTACGCGCGCTGGGGCAGGCGCGGGTGTCGGCGCAGAGCGCGCTCGACGCGACCGAGGCCGGCTTCGAGGTCGGCACCCGCACCACCGTCGATGTGCTGCTCGCCCGCAGCGACCTGTTCGAGGCCGAGCGCGGCTTCGCACGCGCGCGTTACGACTACATCATCAACCTGCTGCTGCTGAAGCAGGCCTCGGGCATCCTCGGCGAGCCGGATCTCGAAGAGATCAACCGCTGGCTGGAGGGCTGATGACCGGCGAACTCCTCGAGCGCGCGCTGTCGGGACACGAGGCCGCGATCGGGCACGTCCGTCGCCAGTGGCCGCAGCTCGAGCGGGCCGCGGCAATGATCCGCGACAGCCGAGAGCGCGGCGGCAAGCTGCTGATCATGGGCAACGGCGGCAGCGCCGCCGATGCCCAGCACATCGCCGCCGAATTCATCGGCCGCTTCCAGCGCGAGCGCGGCGCCTTGCCGGCGATCGCGCTGACCACCGACACCTCGATCCTGACCTCGGTCGGCAATGACTACGGCTTCGAGCATGTGTTCGCACGCCAGGTCGACGGCCTCGCCCGAGCCGAAGACATCGTGCTCGGCCTGTCGACCAGCGGTTCGAGCCGTAACGTCGTCGCCGCGATCGAGGCCGCGCGCGCTCGCGGCTGCCGCACGATCGCGCTGACCGGCGAAGCGGGTAAGCTTGCCGCGATGGTCGATCTCCACATCGGCATCCCCGGCCAGCCGACGGCTCGCGTGCAGGAGGCCCATATCTTCGCCGGGCATCTGCTGTGCGAGCTGCTGGATGAATAGGCCGCCCGGACCGCTGCTCATCCTCGACCGCGACGGCGTCATCAACGAGGATTCCCCGGATTACATCAAGAGCCCGGACGAGTGGATCCCGCTCCCCGGCAGCATCGACGCGATCGCGCGCCTGCATCGCGCCGGCTATACCATCGCGATCGCGAGCAATCAGTCCGGCCTCGCGCGCGGTCTGTTCACCGCCGGCACGCTCGCGCGCATGCACGACAAGATGCTCGGCCTGATCAATGAGGCCGGCGGCGAGATCGCCGGCATCTTCATCTGCCCGCACGGCCCCGACGACGACTGCGACTGCCGCAAGCCGCGCCCCGGCCTCTATCGCCAGGTCGCCGCCGCGCTGTCCTGCGATCTCGCCGGCGTCCCGATCATCGGCGACAGCCTGCGCGACCTCGAGGCCGCCGTCGCCGTCGGCGCGCGGCCGATCCTCGTGCTGACCGGCAAGGGCGCGGCGGCTCGCGCGGCCGGCGGGTTGCCGGCGGGTACCGAGGTCTTTCCGGACCTCGCCGCCGCCGCCGTCGCGCTGATCGAATCACGGCGGTGAAGCGCGCGGAGCTGAACCGCGCGGCACTGCTGTCGCCACGTCACTGGCCGACCTGGTTGCTGGTCGGCATCGTCTGGAGCATTGCGCATCTGCCCGCCCGCGTCGCGCAGGCCGTCGGCAGGTTCATCGGTGAACGCGTGCGCAAGCGCGCATCCAGCCGCTCTCGCGTCGCCGAGATCAATCTGCGCCTGTGTTTCCCGGATCTCTCCACGGACGAGCGCGAACGCCTGCTGCGAGAGTGCTTCCGTTCGTTCGGGATCGGCATTGTTGAGACGGCGATGGGCTGGTGGCTGCCCGAGCGCCGCATTCGCGCGCAGATCGCCGAGGTCGAAGGCCTCGATCATCTGCAACAGGCGCTAGTGTCCGGGCGCGGGGTGATCCTGCTGACGGCCCATTTTACCAGCGCCGAGCTTGGCGTACGCATGCTGAATACGCTGGCGCCGGTCAATGCCATGTTTCGCGTTCACGAGAACCCGGTCATCGACAGTCTGATGCGTCGTAGTATTGATCGTCATCTGCGTGGAGGCATAGAGCGCGACGATGTGCGCGCGATGCTGCGCCGTCTCAGGAACGGCGAAGCGGTATGGTACGCACCCGACCAGGATTTCCGGCGCAGGAATCGCATCTTCGTCCCGTTCTTCGGCGTCGAGGCTGCGTCGAATCCGGCCACCGGACGCTTCGCCGCCATGACGAACGCGCTTGTGATACCCTATTTTCCGCAACGCCTCGCCGGCGGAGGCTACCGCCTGACCCTGCTGCCGCCGCTCGAGGGATTCCCCGCGGGTGATGAGACCGCCGACACCGCGCGGATCAACCGGATCATAGAGGACATGGTGCGCCGCTGCCCCGAACAATACCTGTGGACGCATCGCCGCTTCCGGGCGCGTCCCGACGGACAACCCGGAGTCTACGACCCGTAATGAGTAACAGCCGGGAACTCTACGCACGCCTGCTCGGCTTCGTGAAGCCGTACTGGCGGCTGTTCACGCTCGCGCTGGTCGCGATGATCATCACCGCGCTGACCGAGCCGGCGATGCCTGCGCTGATCAAGCCGCTGCTCGACCAGACCTTCGTCGAGAAGGATCCCGACTGGATCCTGCTGATGCCGATCCTGCTGGTCGCGCTGTTCATCGTGCGCGGCATCGCGATGTACGTCAGCACCGTCGCGCTGGCCTGGGTCGCGAACAAGGTCGTGCTCGACCTGCGCGACAGGATGTTCGCGAAACTGGTCGACCTGCCGGTCGGTTATTTCGCCGGCCGCACCTCCGGCGAGATGATCTCGAAGTTGACCTACGACGTCAGCCAGGTCACCACCGCGGCGACGACGGTGCTGATCGTCATCGTCCGCGACGGCCTCGCGGTGATCGGCCTGCTGGCGTGGATGCTCTATCTCGACTGGAAGCTCGCGCTGGTCTTCGTGCTGATCGCGCCGGCGATCGGTGTCGTCGTCCGCCTGGTCAGCCAACGCCTGCGGCAGATGAGCCGCATGCTGCAGCAGTCGATGGGCGGCATGACCCATGTCCTCGAGGAGTCGATTCGTGGCGGCCGCGTCATCAAGGTCTACGGCGCGCGCGACCAGGTGTGGACGCGCTTCCACGAGGTCGCGAACCGGGTGCGCCGCTACACGATGAAGATCGCGGTGGTGTCGGCGGCGAGCGTGCCGATCGTGCAGCTGCTGATCGTCATCGCGCTTGCGGTCGTGATCTACATCACCGCGGCGCAGTCGGACATGACGGTCGGCGGCTTCGTGTCGTTCTTCGGCGCGGCGGCGATGCTGTTCTCGCCGATCAAACGCCTGCTCAGCGTTAATGAGCATCTGCAGCGCGGACTCGCCGCCTCGGAGAGCATCTTCCGCCTGCTCGACGAGGAATCCGAACCCGACAGCGGCACCCGCGCGGTCGGCCGCCTGCAGGGGCGCATCGAGTTCGACCACGTCTCCCTGCGTTATGGCGACGAGGCCGCCGCCGTGCTCGACGATATCATGCTTGCGATCGAGCCGGGACAGACCGTCGCGCTGGTCGGTCCGTCCGGCGCCGGCAAGACCTCGCTGATCAATCTGATCCCGCGCTTCTATGCCCCGAGCGGGGGACGCATCCTCGTCGACGGCATCGACATCGGCGAAATCCGCCTCGATGACCTGCGCGCGAATATCGCGCTGGTGACCCAGGACGTCGTGCTGTTCAACGGCAGCATCGCCGACAACATCGCCTATGGCGGCGGCGATGCCCCGCGCGAGCGCATCGTCGCCGCCGCCGAGGCCGCGCGCGTCATGGACTTCGCGGCCGAACTGCCGGAGGGGCTCGACACGCCGGTCGGCGAAAACGGCGTGCTGCTGTCCGGCGGCCAGCGCCAGCGCCTCGCGATTGCGCGCGCGCTGTACAAGGACGCGCCGATCCTGATCATGGACGAGGCGACCTCGGCGCTCGACACCGGCACCGAGCGCCAGCTGCAGGCCGCGCTCGAACACCTGCGCCACGGCCGCACCACCATCGTCATCGCCCATCGTCTCTCCACCATCGAGAGCGCCGACCTGATCGTCGTCCTCGACCAGGGCCGCATTGTCGAACGCGGC
>CAYLKC010000101.1:0-6272 GCA_964384095.1 uncultured Chromatiales bacterium | reverse complement strand
TTCGCGTTTGAGGATCTGCGCGCGCGCCTCGCGACAGATGACGGCCTGGAAGTCGCGCACCATCGTCGGGTAGGGGTGCGGGCCGGCGACGGTGCCGATGATGTAGAAGGTATCGTCGACGTTCGCGACCCAGTCGCGCATCGCCTCGTTGAGCGCGTCCTTGAGCGTGCGCGAGCCGGATTCGACGGCGACGACCTCGGCGCCGAGCAGGCGCATGCGATAGACGTTGGTGGCCTGGCGCTGCATGTCCTCGGCGCCCATGTAGACGACGCACTGCATGCCGAAACGGGCGGCGACGGTCGCGGTGGCGACGCCGTGCTGGCCGGCGCCGGTCTCGGCGATGACGCGCTGCTTGCCCATATGGCGGGCGAGCAGGGCTTGGCCGACGGTGTTGTTGATCTTGTGGGCGCCGGTGTGGGCGAGGTCCTCGCGCTTGAGCCAGATGCGCGCGCCGCCGTTCTCGCGGCTGAGGCGCTCGGCGAGATACAGCGGCGACGGGCGGCCGACGTAGTGCTGGAGATCGCGGTCGAGTTCGGCGAGGAATGCCGGGTCCTTCAGATAGTGCTCATAGGCGGCGCGCAGCTCCTCGAGCGGGGCCATCAGGGTCTCGGCAACGAACATGCCGCCGTAGGGGCCGAAGTGGCCGCGTTCGTCGGGTAGTGGTTTAACCTTGCTCATATTTTACTGTTTATC
This sequence comes from uncultured Chromatiales bacterium, assembly GCA_964384095.1. GTDB lineage: Bacteria > Pseudomonadota > Gammaproteobacteria > SZUA-140 > SZUA-140 > JAITWN01. The sequence continues at coordinate 5,579 of CAYLKC010000101.1, read as the reverse complement.
ACGTGCTCGAATTTGACGACAGCGGTTGATGACCCTCCCGGTTACGGGACACGCATGAATACATCCCTGTAGCTCTCCGCCGCATCCCTGCGGCGGAAGGTCCCGTAACCGGGAGGGTCATCAACCACTGCTCCCGATTTTGATTTATTCGTGCCAAGGTTCAGCTTTCATGCGCCTGTTCACTGTCGGCGGCGGCAACCGCGGAGAAGAATGCGCGCAGCTTCTCTTCGGCCTTGATGCCGCCGGCGGCCTCGACGCCGCCGCTAACGTCGACGCCGTAGGGGCGGACGATGCGGATCGCGGCGGCAACGTTGTCGGGCCGCAGGCCGCCGGCGAGCATGACCGGGAGGTCGAGGTCCGGCGGCAGCGGTTGCCAGTCGAAGCTCGCGCCGGTGCCGCCGGGCACGCCCTTGACGTAGGTGTCGATCAGCAAGGCCACGGCATCGTGATAGCGGCGCGCCTCGGCGACGAGGCCGATGCCGGGCCGCATGCGGATCGCCTTGATATAGGGCCGCCCGAATCCGCGGCAGACCTCCGGTGGCTCGTCGCCGTGGAACTGGATCAGATCGATGCGCGCGCCGTCGAGGACGCGGCGGATGCGCTCGGCGGGGGCATCGACGAACAGCGCGACGGCATCGACGAACGGCGGCAACGCGTCGATGACGCGGGCAGCCTGCGCCGCTTCGATATGGCGCGGGCTCGGGTCATGAAACACGAGGCCGATGGCGTCAGCGCCGAGGGTGGCCGCGATTTCCGCGTCTTCGGGGCGGGTAATGCCGCAAATCTTGATACGAGTGCGCATGTTCCGGGTACTTGCTACAAGATACACGCTAAAGCGGCGCCAGACAATCGAATGACCGGGTTCACCAGACCTGCGATCCCGCGGGGACGCGCGGGAGTCCGAATCGCGGCGGATACTCGACGGCGACGAAATAGAGGCCGTCGGGCGGTGCATTGACGCCGCCGGCGACGCGGTCACGGGCCGCGAGGATCTCGGCGGCCCAGCCCGGCGGCTGCCGGCCGCTGCCGATGTCCATCAGCACCCCGGCGATATTGCGGACCATATGATGCAGAAAGGCATTGGCGACGATATCAATGATGACGAAGCGGTCATGGCGCGCGATGTCGAGGCGATGGACGGTGCGCACGGGGTGCTTCGCCTGGCAGGCATAGGACCGGAACGAGGAGAAGTCGTGTTCACCGACGAGGGCGCGCGCGGCTGCCTGCATCGGCGCGATGTCGAGCGGCCGGTAATGCCAGGCGACGCGCCCGGCCAGAATGGCGGGTCTGATCGCGGTATTGCCGATGATGTAGCGGTAATGACGACGGAGCGCGGAGAAACGCGCATGGAAGTCATCACCCGGCGTCGCCGACCACTGGATGCGGACGTCTTCCGGCAGATGGGTGTTGGCGCCGAGGACCCAGGCGCGCGGCGGACGCGCGGCGCCGGTATCAAAATGCACGACCTGCTCCAGCGCGTGCACCCCGGTGTCGGTGCGGCCGGCGCAGATCACGCGCACCGGCTCGTCGGCGATGCGTGACAGGGCCTGCTCGACACAATCCTGCACGGTGCGCTGACCCGGCTGGAACTGCCAGCCGCTGAAGCCGGCGCCATGGTACTCGACAGCGAGCGCGACACGCGTTCTCCCGCTATAATTCTCCGCGGCTTCACCAGGTAGACCGGACATCATGAATTCTCTGCGCCACTTGTTCGAAAACAACAGGAAATGGGCCACCGCCACCCGGGCCGATGACCCCGAGTTCTTCTCCCGGCTGGTCCATCAGCATGCCCCTGAATACCTGTGGATCGGCTGCGCCGACAGCCGGGTGCCGGCAAACGAGATCGTCGGCCTGCTGCCCGGAGAACTGTTCGTGCATCGCAATGTCGGCAACATTGTAATGCACACCGACATCAATTGCCTCGCCGTGCTGCAGTACGCGATAGACATACTCAAGGTAAGGCATGTGATCGTGTGCGGCCACTATGGCTGCGGCGGCGTCAGGGCCGCGCTGGATGACCGCCCGCTCGGACTGATCGACCATTGGATCGAGGACATCCGGCGCATACATCGCCATCACCACAGCCGCGTCGAGGCCATCTCCGACCCCGACGGCCGCCTCGACCTGATGTGCGAACTGAATGTTCGCGATCAGGCACGCAAGGTATGGCAGACGACGATCGTGCAGAATGCGCTCGCGCGCGGACAGGAGGTATCAGTGCACGGATGGATCTACGGAATCGCCGACGGCCTGCTGAAGGATCTCCGGGTCAGGGTCGGCGACTGAGCATCTGCCTGGAGTAATTGATCAGGGCATTCGTCGAGGCGTCGTGATCCTCCACCGGCGCGTCGCCCGCCAGCTGCGGGTGGATCGCGCCGGCCAGCTGCTTGCCCAGTTCCACGCCCCACTGATCGTATGAATTGATGTTCCAGATCGTGCCCTGGACGAAGATCCTGTGCTCGTACATCGCAATCAGCGCGCCCAGCGTGCGCGGTGTCAGGCGCCGGTAGAGGATGGTATTGGTCGGCCGGTTGCCCTCGAACACGCGGTGGGGCAGCAGCCGCTCCAGCGCCTCGCCGGACATGCCGGCGGACTCGAGCTCACGCCTGACCTCGTCTCCGCTCTTGCCGCGCATCAACGCCTCGGTCTGCGCAAAACAATTGGCCAGCAGGATGCGATGGTGCTCGCCGACCGGATTGTGGGATTCCGCGGCGGCGAGGAAATCCGCGGGCACCATCTGGGTGCCCTGGTGCAACAACTGGTAGAACGCGTGCTGGCCGTTGGTGCCCGGCTCTCCCCACAGCACCGCGCCGGTATCGTAATCGACCCTGTTGCCGTCACGGTCGATGCCCTTGCCGTTGCTCTCCATGTCGGCCTGCTGGAGATAGGCCGGCAGGCGATCGAGATACTGGTCATAGGGCAGCACCGCGGTGGTCGCCGCGCCGAAGAAATTGCGGTACCAGACGCCGAGCAGACCAAGCATGACCGGGATGTTGCGCTCAAAGGGCTCGGTGCGGAAGTGCTCGTCCATCGCGTGAGCGCCTTCCAGCAGCTCCTCGAAGCGATCCATACCGATCGCGATCGCGATCGGCAGCCCGATCGCGCTCCATAAAGAATAGCGTCCGCCAACCCAGTCCCAGAACTCGAACATGTTCGCGGTATCGATGCCGAATGCCCTGACCTCGCGGGCATTGGTCGACAATGCGACGAAATGCCTGGCCACCGCGGCCTCGTTGCCGGTGGCATCGACGAACCAGCTGCGCGCAGTGCGGGCGTTGGCCAGGGTCTCGAGCGTCGTGAAGGTCTTCGACGCGATGATAAAGAGCGTGGTCTCCGGGCGCTTCTGCTTCAGAGTCTCGATGATATGCGTGCCGTCGACGTTGGAGACGAAGTGCACGCGCAGGCCCGGTTGACCATAGGGCTTCAGCGCGCGCGTCACCATCACCGGCCCCAGATCCGAACCGCCGATGCCGATATTGACCACATCGGTGATCGCCTTGCCGGTATAGCCTTTCCATTCGCCGTTGCGCACCGCGTTGCTGAATGTCCGCATCCTCGCCAGCACGGAGCGGATCGCCGGCATCACGTCGGCGCCGTCGACGACCAGCGGGCCGCCGCCGCGGCGACGCAGGGCCGTGTGCAGCACCGCGCGATCTTCGGTGAAATTGATACGGGCACCGGCAAACATCTCGTCGATGCGCTGCCTGAGCCCGCGCTGCCCGGCAAGCTCGCCCAGCAGCGCCGTGGTCTCGTCGGTGATCCTGTTCTTGGAGAAATCGACGAGCATGTCGCCGAAGCGCAGCGAGAACCTGTCGAAGCGGCCGGGGTCGGCGGCAAACAGATCACGCATGTGCAACGAACGGATACGTTGGTAATGTTCCTGCAGCGCCCGCCAGGCCGGGGCTCCGGTCAATGCCGACATGATGTCCTCAGTATGCTTCCTCGCCGACATCGCTGCCGTTCAGCGACAGGGTATGACGCCAGAACTGGTCCTCGCGGTCGAACAGACGATAGGTGCCGCGCGGGCCCCAGCTGCCGGCGGGATAGGTGTTGATAAAATCGCGCTCCATCGACCACACCCTGAGCACCGGATCGACGATGCGCCACGCCCATTCGACCTCGTCGTAGCGCAGAAACAGGGAATGGTCTCCGCTCATGACGTCGAGCAGCAACTCCTCGTAGGCGTCCGTCTCCTTCTCGTCCGCCGAGCGGTAGCTGGCATCGAGGCTGATCGTGCGCGTGCGCATTTCGAGCCCATGGACCTTGACCTGGATCTCCATCTTCAGGCACTCGTGCGGCTGTATGCCCATCAGCAGCCAGTTGGGATGGATGCGCTCGAGGTGGGTGTTGCGAAACAGGTGATGAGGCGGTTCCTTGAAGCGGATACAGATCGCCGATGATGCCTCGGCCATGCGCTTGCCGGTTCGCAGATAGAACGGCACGCCGCGCCAGCGCCAGTTGTCGACGAAGAGCTTGAGAGCGGCATAGGTCTCGGTGACGCTGCCTGGATCCACGCCGGGCTCCTCGAGATAGCCCGGCACCTGACCCTCCGCGCCCTGGCCGCCGGCATACTGGGCGCGAAAGGCGTGGGCATGCACCGCGCCCTGGGTGATCGGACGGATCGATTTCAGCACCTTGACCTTTTCGTCGCGCAGAGATTCGGCGTCCATCATCGCCGGCGGCTCCATCGCGACCAGCGCCAGCAGCTGCATCAGGTGACTCTGCAGCATGTCGCGCATCGCGCCGGCGCCCTCGTAATAGCCGGCGCGCCCCTCGACGCCGCGGGTTTCCGAATGCGTGATCTGCACATGGTCGACGTAGTTGCGATTCCACAGCGGCTCGAGCATCAGATTCGCAAAGCGGAACACCAGGATGTTCTGCACAGTGCCTTTGCCGAGGTAATGGTCTATGCGGTAGATCTGGTCCTCGCCGAGGTGACGCAACAACCCCTGCTGCAGGACCTGTGCGCTGAGCAAGTCGTAGCCGAACGGCTTTTCGATGACCACGCGTCGCCAGCCGCCGGATTCCCTCAGCAGGCCGGCCTCGCTCAGGCGCTCGATCGCGGGACCGAAATCTGATGGCGGGATCGCGGTATAGAAGATGATGTTCGACGGGAAGGACGGCTCCCCCAGCTTCGACTGGAGACGGCCATAGGAATCCGGGTCATCGAGATCGCCGTGGAGATAATGCTGGCGGGCGCGGAAGCGCTCCAGCGCGGCCTCATCGAGTCCGTGCGGAAACTTTGCCCTGAGCATCTCAGCGATCTCGTCGAGCCAGTGCTCGAGCCCCCATTCGCGGCGGGCGAAGGACAGGATCTTCATCCCCTCCGGCAGCCGGCCCTCCAGCTCGAGTGAGTACAAAGCCGGCATCAGCTTGGTGCGCGTCAGGTTACCCGTGGCACCGAAGATCACCAGCGTGGAGGGATCCATCCGGATCAGCCTTTGTCCGCGTCTCCGCCCAGCGCATGGCCGCCGAAGGCATTGCGCATGACCGCCAGCATGCGGTTGGAATAGCTGTTGCTGTCCTGGCTGGCGAATCGCATCTGCAGCGCCATGCTGATCACCGGCGCCGGCAGGTCG
>CAYLKC010000100.1:0-6470 GCA_964384095.1 uncultured Chromatiales bacterium | reverse complement strand
GAACGACGCCACTGGCATCCGCCTGCGCCAGCAGCTCGAGGAGGAGGGCCGGCGGCTCGGCTGGCCGGCACTGCACGCGCGGCTCGCGCGCCGCGACCCGGCGGCCGCCCGGCGCATCCATCCGAACGACCCCCAGCGCATCCAGCGCGCGCTCGAGGTCCTGGAACTGACCGGGCGTCCGATGAGCGCGTGGCTCGATTGCGCCAGCGCTGAACCGTTGTCGTTCTCGATGGTCAGAATCCATGTGATGCCGGAAGATCGCACGTGGCTGCATCGGCGCATCGAGCAGCGCTTCCATCAGATGATGGGCGACGGGTTGCTCAGGGAGGTGGAGTCCCTGCATGCCAGGGGGGATCTCGGGCCGGACCTGCCGGCCATCCGGGCAGTTGGCTATCGTCAGCTGTGGCAGTACCTCGAAGGCCGCATGGAACTGGGCGATGCGGTCACGCGGGCGATCACCGAGACCCGGCGGCTCGCAAAACGGCAGATGACGTGGATGCGGGCCGAGTCGCCGGCGGCGCAGTTTTCCGGCTGCGGCCCCGGCGAGATCGACGGGATCTTGAAATATGTCGCAGGCGTCACCCATTATCAGGGTGTGCGGTAAATGCTACTATGTCATACGCGATGAAAGGCCTTGCCGACACGGAAAGTTGACTGCGAGCGCACGAGTTGCCTGACAACAACCACACTATAAACGGCGGTCCAAAACAAGGAGAATTGACATGGCCAAGGGGCAAAGCTTGCAGGATCCGTTTCTCAATGCCTTGCGCAAGGAGCATGTGCCGGTTTCCATCTATCTGGTCAACGGGATCAAGTTGCAGGGACAGGTCGAGTCCTTCGATCAGTTCGTCGTGCTGCTGAAGAATTCCGTCAGCCAGATGGTCTACAAGCACGCGATCTCGACGATCGTGCCCTCCAGGAACATCAAGCCGCTGATCCAGGACGATGCCCAGTCCGGCGATGACTGACGACCCGATCGGGGGTTCCCGCGCTCTTGTTTGAGAGACCCCAAAGCGGCACACGGGCAATCCTCGTTCATCTGGATTTCCGTTCGGACCACAGACAGGACAGCCGGGAGGAATTCACCCAGCTCGCGGTCTCCGCCGGCGTTGAGCCGGTCGCCGCGATCGGCGGTTCGCGCGGGCGCCCCGATCCGCGGCTGTTCATCGGTTCCGGCAAGGCCGACGAGATCCTCGATACGGTCAGGTCGTCCGGCGCCGAACTCGTGCTGTTCAACCATGCGCTGAGCCCGGTGCAGGAGCGCAATCTCGAGCGTCATCTGAGCTGTCGCGTGCTCGATCGCACCGGTCTGATCCTCGACATCTTCGCCCAGCGAGCGCGAACCTTCGAGGGCAAGTTGCAGGTCGAACTCGCGCAACTGAAGCATCTCGCCACGCGCCTGGTCCGCGGCTGGTCGCATCTCGAGCGGCAGAAGGGCGGTATCGGCCTGCGCGGCCCTGGCGAGACCCAGCTCGAGACCGACCGCCGGCTGGTCGGCAAGCGTATCCGCCAGCTCGACCGTCGCCTTGAGCGGGTGCGCCGCCATCGCGACCTGAGCCGGCGATCGCGCCACAAGGCGACGGTGCCTGGCGTCTCGCTGGTCGGCTATACCAATGCGGGCAAGTCGACGCTGTTCAATAGTCTGACCGGTGCCGGGGTCTACCAGGCCGACCAGCTGTTCGCGACTCTCGATCCGACACTGCGCCGCCTTGAATTGCCGGGGTTCGGGCATGCCGTGCTCGCCGACACGGTGGGATTCATCAGTGACCTGCCACCCGATCTCGTCGCTGCATTTCGCGCGACGCTCGAGGAGACCGTCGATGCTGATCTATTGTTGCATGTCATCGACGCGCACGATGATCAGCACGACGAGCAGGCCGCCGAGGTGAACCGGATCCTCCAGGACATCGGCGCCGGGGAGATACCGCAGCTCGAGGTTTACAACAAGATAGACCTGAGGCAGGATGACAGGCCCCGCATCGATTACGATGCCGATGGCCGACCGCGTCGCGTGTGGATCTCCGCGCGTGAGGGCAGCGGCCTCGATCTGCTGGAAGGCGCGATCGCCGCGTTGCTGCTCGGGGAAGGCCGGCGGGGCCGCGAAGACGCGCCGGTGGACGGGGCGGCCGCCAACGAAGGGCCGGCGGGCACGAATATCCTGCCGCTGCGCCGCCTCTGTCTGCAGCCCAGCGCCGGCAGGCTCCGGGCGCAGCTATTCGAATGGGATGTCGTCCGCGACGAAACGGTCAGCGAACAGGGCGAGTGGATCCTCGACGTGGTCCTGAGGCCCGGGATGCTCGAATATCTCAGTCGTCACGAGGATTGCGCGGTCCTGCCGCCGCGCGAAGCGGGCCATGGTGCTTGCGATGCGACCCGTGGCACCCTAAAATCGATCGGTTTGTAAAGGCGGTATCACTGGATGCGTAAAGAGACGGGATTACCCATGGCATGGAATGAACCGGGCAAGCCTCCGGGCGGCGGCAACGATCCCTGGGGCGGTGGCAGCGGCGGCTCGGGGGGCGGCGGTGGCGGCCAGCCACCGGATCTCGACGAGGTCGTGCGCAAGATGCAGGAGAAATTCGGCGCCCTGTTCGGCGGCATCGGCGGCAAGCGCGGTGGCGGTGGCAAGGGCGGCGGTCCCGGCCGTTTCGCCTCGTTCGGCATCGGCACGATCCTGCTCGTCGTCGTCGGCCTGTGGGGACTGTCAGGTCTCTACATCGTCCAGGAAGGCAGCGAGGGCGTCGTGCTGCGTTTCGGTGAATACCAGTCCACGGTCGGTTCCGGTCTGCACTGGCATATCCCGTACCCGATCGAGTCGGTCGAGATCGTCAACGTCCAGGAGATCCGCACCTCCGAGATCGGCTATCGCTCGGCGACGCAGGGGCAGTCGCCGCGCACGGTGCAGCGAGAGGCGCTGATGCTGACGCAGGACGAGAACATCGTCGACATCAAGCTCGCTGTGCAGTACCGCATCAAGGATTCGAAGGAGTATCTCTTCAATGTCTTCGGTCCGGACTTGACACTGACCCAGGCCTCGGAGAGCGCCCTGCGCGAGGTCATCGGCAAGAGCACGCTCGACTTCGTGCTGACCGAGGGCCGCGCCGAGGTCGTCGCCCGGGTCAATTCCCTGATCCAGCAGATCCTGGACGGCTACGAGGCCGGCCTGCAGGTGACCAGCGTCAACCTGCAGGACGCGCAGCCGCCGGAAGAGGTGCAGCACGCCTTCGACGATGCGGTCAAGGCGCGAGAGGACGAGGAACGCCTGCGCAACGAGGCGCAGACCTATGCCAACGACATCCTGCCGCGCGCCCGCGGTCAGGCCGCCCGCGTCATCGAGGAGGCCAACGCCTACCAGGCACAGATGACGACGCAGGCCGAGGGTGACGTGGCCCGCTTCTCGCAGATCCTCGCCGAATACCAGAAGGCGCCCGAGATCCTGCGCGAGCGCATGTATATCGAGACCGTCGAGGCAATCATGGGTAATGTCAGCAAGGTCATGGTTGATGTCGAGAGCGGCAACAACCTGCTGTTCCTGCCGCTCGACCGCATGCTGTCCGGCGCCGCCGAAGGCGATGCGCGTAACGACGCGGCCGCCAGGGGTGCCGGCCGCACGCCGACACCGCTGATCGTCGACGAGGTCGTCGACCGCACACGCTCGGCCTTGCGTGACCGGGGAGGGCTGCGCTGATGGGACAGATGAAATCACTCGGCATCATCGTGCTGATTGCGCTGGGCGTGGTCGCGTCGATGTCGCTGTTTACGGTCAAGGAATACGAACGCGCGATCCTGTTCCGCTTCGGAGAGATCCTGCGTACCGACTACGACCCCGGTCTGCATTTCAAGATCCCGGTCATCAACAACGTGCGCAAGTATGACGGCCGCGTGATGTCGATGGACGCGGAGCCGGAGCGTTATCTGACCGCGGAGATGAAGAACCTGATCGTCGACGCCTTCGTCAAGTGGCGCGTCCGTGACGTCGGTCAGTATTACATGGCGCTCGGCGGCGACGAGTTCCGCGCCCGTGACCGTCTGTCGCAGATCGTCAAGGACGGACTGCGCGCAGAGTTCGGCAAGCGCACCGTGCAGGAGGTCGTGTCCGGCGACCGCGCGGCGATGACCGCCGTGTTGCGCGCCGGCGCCGACAACCAGGCGCGCGCCCTCGGCATCGAGATCATCGACGTTCGCCTGAAACGCGTCGACCTGCCCGAGGACGTCAGCGTTTCGGTCTATCGTCGAATGGAGGCCGAGCGCGTCCGCGTTGCGACCGATCTGCGCGCGCGCGGCGCCGAGGCGGCGGAGCGCATCCGCGCCGATGCCGATCGCCAGCGTACGATTATCCTCGCCGAGGCCTACCGCGAGTCCGAGGACCTGCGCGGTGCCGGTGACGCCGGCGCGGCCGATATCTATGCAAAGGCGTTTTCGCGCGATCCGGAGTTCTATTCGTTCTATCGCAGCATCAATGCCTATCGAAACACCTTCAGGGACCGTTCGGACCTGATGGTGCTGGAGCCTGACAGCGACTTCTTCAAGTACTTCAGGGATCCCCGGGGCGGGCGCTAGCACGGTCCTCCCGGTCAGTCGGGCAAGCGAGCGATGAAAAAGACCCGCCTCGACGCGTTGACGAATCGCTGGCTGCTGCCCGAGGGCGTCGATGAGTTTCTGCCGCCGCATGCCGAGGCGCTCGAGCAGTTGCGCCGCAACCTGCTCGACATGTTCTCGAGCTGGGGTTACGAACTCGTCATCCCGCCGTTGATCGAATACCTGGAATCCCTGCTGATCGGGACCGGGAACGACCTCGACCTCGAGACCTTCAAGCTGATCGACCAGGCCACCGGCCGGTTGATGGGGCTGCGCGCCGACATCACGCCCCAGGCCGCGCGCATCGACGCGCATCGCTTGTCACGCGGCAGCCCGGTACGACTCTGTTACCTCGACCCGGTCGTCCGGACCCGCCGTCGCGGATTCGCCGGTTCGCGCAATCCGATCCAGGTCGGCGCCGAACTCTACGGCCATGCCGGCATCGAGAGCGATATCGAGGTGCTGCGCCTGATGGTGCGCACGCTCCGAGTGGCCGGTCTCGAGATGTTTCATATCGACCTTGGCCATGTCGGTATCTTCCGCGCGCTGGCGCGTGACGCCGGCCTCGACGATGCGCAGGAGGCGATCCTGTTCGATGCCTTGCAACGCAAGGCCCGGCCCGAGATCGAGGCCTTTCTCGGCAGTCTGGACATCGACGCAAGCAAGCGCCGCCGCCTGACCGCGCTGGTCGAGCTGAACGGGCATAGCGACGTGCTCGACGAGGCCCGCAGGCAGCTCAAGGGCGCCGGCAGGGAAGTCGGCGCGGCGCTCGATTCGCTGGCGCAGATGGCGGAGGCTGCGGAATGCCAGCTGGCGACGATCAATCTCCATTTCGATCTCGCCGAGCTGCGTGGTTATCGCTACCAGTCCGGCGTCGTCTTCGCCGCCTTCGTCCCCGGTCAGGGCCGGGAGATCGCGCGCGGCGGCCGCTATGACGAGATCGGTCGCTTCTTCGGTCGCACCCGCCCCGCGACCGGCTTCAGTACCGACCTGAAGTCCCTGCTCGCGCTCGGACCCGCGCCCTCGGAACGGTGCGATGGCATCCTCTCGCCACCATGGAACACTGACGGAGAGCTGCGCGACCTGATCCGTCGCCTGCGCAAGCAGGGCGAGCGCGTCATCTACACGCTGCCGGGCCAGCAGGCCGGGACAGCGGAAATGGGCTGTAACAGGATCATCGAAAAAAGAGATGGCTGCTGGACAGTGGTCGACAGCGCTGCCCCCGGGAAGTAAGACGCGGTTCGCAATGTCCACTGCATCCTTTCTATAATAGCTCTCCTTAGCGAACAGGAATCACATGGGCAAGAAAGTCATCATCATCGGCACGCAATGGGGCGATGAAGGCAAGGGCAAGATCGTCGACCTGCTGACCGAGCGCGTCAACGCCGTCGTGCGTTTCCAGGGCGGGCACAATGCCGGTCATACGCTGGTCATCAACGGCAAGAAGACCGTGCTGCACCTGATCCCGTCCGGGATCCTGCACAAGAACGTCCAGTGCATCATTGGCAACGGCGTCGTGCTGTCGCCGACCGCGCTGGTCGAGGAACTCGACATGCTCGAGGAGCAGGGCGTTTCGATCGAGGGCCGCCTGTGGATCAGCGACGCCTGTCCGCTGATCCTGTCGTGCCACGTCGCCCTAGACCGCGCCCGCGAGATTGCGCGTGGCGCCGCCGCGATCGGCACCACCGGTCGCGGCATCGGTCCGGCCTACGAGGACAAGGTCGCGCGCCGCAGCCTGCGCTTTGGCGACATGTTCCACCGCGAACTGTTCGCGTCGAAGCTCGGCGAGCTGCTGAACTATCACAACTTCATGCTGCAGGAATACTACAAGGCCGACCCTGTCGATTTCCAGAAGGTGCTCGACGAGGTCATGGCGCTGCGTGACCGCCTCG
>CAYLKC010000099.1:0-6487 GCA_964384095.1 uncultured Chromatiales bacterium | reverse complement strand
TGGTCCCCGGCATGATCAGCCTGGCGGTGTTCGCGTTTCTGCTGACGCGAATCGAAAGCGGCTTTGCCGGCCGGGCCTATGCCGCCTATGGCGGCGTCTACATCGCGTCGTCACTGGCGTGGCTGTGGCTGGTCGAGGACCACACGCCCGATCGATGGGACGTCATTGGCGGGTTGATATGCCTCATCGGCGCCGCCGTGATTCTCTGGGGACCAAGACCCGCCTGAGGTGCCAGGGGCCCGATGTCGGGCCGTCGACGGCAACTCAGTTCGAGTGCCCTGAGGCATCGTGCCCCGTTCCACCAGCATCACAGAAGCGGCCGACATCCCGGTGCGCGCGATCGACGTGCTCAAATTCGAGGCTGGAATGTGAAATGTCGAAGCGGCCCCTCAGCGTTTCCTTGATGTCATTCTTAATCGCCTCCTGGCGTCCCCATCCGACATCGGTCAGAACGACGTGGCAGTCCAAAGCTGCCTCATGTTCCTGCATCTGCCATAGATGAACATGATGAACTCCAGATACTCCATCGATAGCACACAGCTCACGGATCAGTACGTCAGCGTCGATCCCCGGGGGGCTGCCGAGCATCAGCGTACGTATTGGTCCGCCTATCTCGCTGATGCTCAGATACAGGATATAGCCCGCGATGACTAGGGTGACGATCGGGTCGACCAGCCACCAGTCGTACAAGAGAATCAGCGTGCCACCTGCCACTACGCCAACGGAGGCCAGGGCATCCGACAGGTTATGGAGGAAAAGAGCCCGGATGTTGACGCTGCCCTTTTGCATCGACCAGGTCAGGAGCGCTGTCAGGGTGTCGACCAAAAGCGCTACGGTGCCAAGTACCACCACGGTCCAGCCAGCAACCTCCGGCGGGTCGATCAAACGCCAGGCCCCTTCGTAGACGAGATAGGCCCCGACAATAATCAGCGTTGTGTAATTGATCAGCGCGGCCACGACCTCGATCCGGGCGTAGCCGAAGCTCATGCGGCTGTCGGCAGGCCGCCGCGAAATCCGGCGCGCCGCATAGGCGATGACCAGCGAGGCCATATCCGAAAAGTTGTGCAGCGCGTCGGCGATCAGTGCCAGACTGCCCGAGAGCACGCCACCAATGATCTGCGCGACCGTCAGCAACGCATTGGCCCAGATGGCGATCGAGACCCGCCGATCGCCACTGCCCGCGTCTACATGCGAGTGCGAGTGCGCCATGCTCAGGTCAACGCTCGCCGATCGGCAGAGCCGACTGGATCTGACTGATGTAGATCCAGCCCGCCTCTGGGCGACCGGTTCGGGCATGCTCGCGAATGATCCGCACCGCCTCGGCTGTTCGGTTCTCGTCTTCACAGACCAGCTCGAGTTTCACCTCCGTAATCACCTTGTCGCCGACTTCGATGGAGTACTCCTGCTCCTTGCTGTCCAACGCTTTCAACATACCTTTGACATCGATGATCGACAGGTTTCGATAGCCCGCCTGTTCGAGCGCGCGCACGACATCTGCGATCCTGTTACGGTGAATGTAGGCCTTGATCTCTTTCATGCTTGCTTCTCCTGACGAGTCTCGATCCATTCGTATATCACCGGCAGCAGCACCAGCGTCAGCAGCGTCGACGTGATGAGGCCGCCGACTACCACAGAAGCCAGCGGGCGTTGAGTTTCGGCACCGACGCCACTCGAGAGCAGCATGGGAATCAACCCGAGAATCGCGACGGACGCGGTCATCAAGACTGGCCGCAGCCTGAGCTCGCAGCCCCGTCGTACCGCTTCGGCAACGCTCAGTCCCTTGTCGCGAAGCTCATTGATGAAGCTCACCAGAACGATGCCGTTCAGCATCGCCACACCAAAGACCGCAATGAACCCAATGGCGGACGGCACAGATAGGTATTGGCCCGATATGAACAGCGCTACGAGGCCGCCAATGGTGGCAAACGGCACGTTCGCGATGATCAGCGTTGCGAATTTGACCGAGTTGAAAGCGGTATAGAGCAGTACGAAAATAAAAAAGATCGTCAATGGTACGATCACGGAAAGTCGGGCGAGCGCCCGCTGCTGGTTTTCGAATGCGCCCCCCCACTCGACCCAGTACCCGGGTGGCAGATCGATCTGCTCCGAAATCACCCGATTGGCATCCTGTACGAAGCCGTCGACGTCGCGCCCTCTGACATCCATCTGGATCACCGCATAGCGTTGCAGCTGCTCGCGGCGGACGAAGGAATAGCCCTCGGCGACAGACACGTCGGCGACCTTTCCGAGCGGCACGATGGCGCCGGTCGCCGTACGCAGGGGAATGTCGCGAATGGCGGTCACGGACGCGCGCGACGCATCATCAATACGCGCTGTGATATCGAAACGCCGTACGCCATTGATCAAGGTCGAGACCGGTTCGTTACCGATGCCGGTGCGAACGATGGTGAGGACATCGTCCGCATTCAGGCCGTAACGCGCCAGCGCTTCTCGATCCACCTGGATGCGGATCTGAGGTTTGCCGAGATTGGCTTCGAGCGACAGATCCGCTACACCCGGCACCGCCGAAACAGCTTCCTTGATCTCGGCACTGAGCCGGTCAAGCTCGGCGAGGTCTTCGCCGTAGAGCTTGACGGCCAGCGTTGCGCGAACGCCGGAGATCAGCTCCTCGACGCGCATCTGGATCGGTTGAGTGAAAGCGACAACGGCAGTCGGCACGGTGACCTCCAGGGTCTCTCGCATGGCCTCGGCCAACTCTTCCACGGAGCGCTCACGCTCATCAGGTGGCTTCAGGGCTGTGTAGATCTCCATGTAATTGACGTCGGCGGTCTCGCCCTTCTCGGCTCGCCCGATCATGGCGATGGTAGTATCCACCTCCGGGTACTCCGCCAGGGCACGCTCGATTTTCTTCGATATTTCGATGGACTCGTCGAGCGACGTCGATGGAATCGATGTGACGCGCCACATGATCGACCCTTCCTGCAACTGCGGCATGAATTCCTTGCCGAGCAGGGGAAACAGGGCGAGGCTCGCCAGCAACAAGGCAACCGCGCCGACGACCACCAGCCGCCGATTGGCCAGCGACCACGCCAGCAGTGGGAGGTAGCCGCGCTTGACCCAGCGCATGAGCAGCGTATCGCGCTCCTCCTTCGGCTTGAGAATGAGCGCAGCCAGTACCGGGATCAGTGTCAGCGACAGCACGAGGGATCCGGCCATGGCGAAGCTGATGTTGAAGGCCATAGGTTTGAAGAGCTTCGCTTCGAGGCCTTCCAGTGAAAACAGCGGCAGAAACACGACGATGATGATGAGGATCGCGAAGGCGATGGGGTTGGCAACTTCCCGTGCGGCGGAGAGCACCGCCGCGGTACGGTCAACGGTCTTACCCTGTTCGCGGCGCTCGGCCATGATGCGAAACGCGTTTTCGGTCATCACCACAGCACCATCCACCATCATGCCGATGCCGATCGCGAGCCCCGCCAGAGACATCAGGTTGGCGGAGAGCCCGGCCTGACCCATGAAGATGAACGCGATGAGCATGGACAAGGGAAGTGCTGCGATGACGACCAGTGCGGAACGCAGCTCTCCGAGAAACAGAAACAGCACGATTGCCACCAGAATGGCGCCCTCGATGAGCGCTCTCTCGGCGGTCGAAACGGCCTTTTCCACCAGCTCGGTTCGCTCGTAGACGGGCTTCAGGACCATGCCGTCCGGCAGCGCGTCGGCCACGATCCGCGCCTTCTCCTTCACCGACTCGACCACATCGGCCGCGTTGGTCCCTATGCGCGACAACGCCATCCCGAGCACGACCTCCTTGCCGTCGCGGGTAACGGCACCGAACCGCAACGACGGTGCCTGGCGGATATCCGCTATGTCGCGCAGATAGACCGGCGTTCCGTCCTCGACCTTCACCACCATGCTGCCGATGTCCTGCTCGTCCGCGACGAGGCCCAGACCGCGCACGAGGTATTGCTCAGGTCCGAGGTCAACGTATTGGCCACCGACCTGGCGGTTGTTCGCCTCGATGACGCCGATGACTTCCTGATAGCTAAGCCCGAACTTGATCAGCCGCAACGGATCAATCACCACCTGGAACTGGCGTTCCTGACCGCCCCAGGAGAGCACGTCGTCGACACCAGGCGCGGTGCGCAGGATCAGCCGCACGGACCAGTCCTGCACCGTGCGGAGATCCATGTCCGTGATCGAGTCGACCAGCGCCTCATCCGCCCGCTCGATGGTGTACCAGAACACCTGCCCGAGACCCGAAGAGTTCGGCCCCATCTCCGGGGTGCCATAGCCCTCCGGGATCCGGTCTGCGACTTCCTGGAGCCGCTCCATGACCAGCCGTCGGGCAAAGTAGATGTCGACGTCGTCTTCGAAATAGACGGCTACGTAAGACAGCCCGAACAGCGACACGGAACGGATCTGCTCGACACCAGGCAAGCCCGCCATGCCGGACTCGATTGGAAACGTGAGCAGCTGCTCGACGTCCTCGGCGGCGAGGCCGGGTGATTCGGTGTAGATGTTCACCTGCACCGGCGTGACGTCGGGAAACGCATCGATGGGCACCGTGTTGACCGCACGCACGCCGAGAAAGGCAACGACGAGAAATGCCACAATCACCAGGAACTTGTAGCGCAGCGACGCTTCAACGAGAGAATTCAACATATCTGCCTGCTCCTAGTGTGCGTGGCCTTCGCCCATCTGCGACTTGAGGGCGAGCGACTTCAACAGGAACGCGCCCTGAGTGACGATTTCCTCGCCAACAGCGAGGCCCGCCGTGATTTCGGTCCAGCCACCACGCGTCTCACCCGTTTGAACCGGCTGCGGGTGCAGCTCTTCACCCTCCACTTTGAAAACTGTCGGTACGCCCTGCATCAACAGCACTGCTCCTTCGGGCACCGCGGCCCGGGCCTGCGCGCCGGCTGCCTCCAGGGAGACCTCGACGTAGTCGCCCGAGTGGAGCGTATGGTCCGGGTTCGACACCTCGATGCGCACACCCCGAGTTCGCGTCGCTTCGTTGAGCTGATGGTGTAGTTGGACGACCTTCCCCTCGAGCCAGCGTGCGCCGTCGCGACTGACCCGGGCGGTCGTGCCAACGGTCACGTCGCCGGCGCGATCCGGGCGCAGCTGCGCTTCAACCCAGAGCACCGATTCGTCACTGATCTCGAACAGCACCTGCCCTGGCTCGATGAGCTCGCCGACGACAAAGGGATCCCGGATCACCGTCCCTGCGCGAGGGCTCAGAAGTGCGAACTCGCCGGTGGCGCGGGAGGCATCACTCTCGGAGAGCAGCTGCGAGATCTGTGCCTCGGTGAGGCCGTAAGCCCTGACTGTGGCATAGCCGCGCTGCCGTGCGACCTCGGCCGCGATGTAGCGTGTGTCCGACACGACACCGCGACCCAGCTTCTGGACGCGACGCCATTCGCGGTCCGCTTCGATCAGTGCGCCCTGCGCCGCCGCCATTTCGACGCTGGAGAGCGTCACCAGTCGTTCGCCCGCTTCAACCTGCTCGCCGAGCCGCGCGTGGCGGCTGACGACTTGGGCCGCGATGCGCGGCGTGACCTGCGCGGTCTGGTAGTCGTTCAGGCGGACTTCGCCGGGGGCCGTGATCACATCAGTCAATATCCTGGGAGCGACCCAACCCGTCCGGATCCCCTGCGCGGTACGCTCTGCGACCGACATGACGATCGCACCTTCCTCGTCGTGCTCGTCTTCCTCGGGCTCTGCCGCTTGCGCCCCGACCGAAGTCGCGATAACCAGAAAGAACCCCAGAATCCAATATTTCATTACGCTCATTTCTCTCTCCTTCAGCGCCGGACCGTCGCAACGTCGAGTGCCAACCAGTCATCGATCTGACCGGAGGCCCTCAGCCACTCCAACCAGCCCTCCCACAAAGCGAGTCGAAGCGCAAAAGCGTTGTCCTGCACCTCGATCGTCTGACGGAGCTGAACCAGATAGTCAGCCGTGCTCAGCTCACCGGCCTCCCATAATTGCCGGAGCTGGTCCGTCTGCAGTTCGAGGCTCGGCTGCCCGGCGCGCTCCCATGTGTCCCAGGCGTTTCGCAGTAGGGCGTATCGCTCACGCGCACTCTCCAGGCGCGCATAGGCACGCCGTAGCACGGCATCGGCGGTGAACTGCGCTTCGTTGCGATCGGCCAGCGCCGCCCGAACCTCGTTGTCAAAGCGGTTGCGCACGAACAGGGGAATCGAAAGGCTCAAGCCCACCAGTGATTCATCCGCTTCCTCGCCGGCACGCAGCGTCAGCGTCGGATCGGGTCGCTGCTCCTTGCGGCGCACGGCCACGCGGGCATCCGCCAGCTCGATCTGCCGTTGTGCCATCAGCGTTTCGGGCAAGCCACGGACGAGCCCTTCCGCGTCACTACCGGTGCCGGCAAGAGGCGGGGGGGTCAGCAGCTGCGGCCACAACGAGGGCGGCGCGTCCACGGCGAGACCGCGGACCGCTTGTCGGGCAGCAGCGAGGTCACCGGCCCGCGTCGCGCGCTGAATGCGCGCGTCAGTGGCCGCGA
>CAYLKC010000098.1:4418-6708 GCA_964384095.1 uncultured Chromatiales bacterium | reverse complement strand
ATCGAATCGTACATCAGTCACAAGATCCCGTCGGCGGTGGTGACACCCGACCTGCTGGTGACACCGATCAAGCCGGCGCGCAGCGCGCTCGGGGATCGCCGCCGCCGCAGCGGACGCAGCGGCGGCGGCGGCGGCCCGCCACGTGGCCGCGGTGGTCCGAGGCCTGCGCGCCGGGCACGCTGACCCCTCTGATCGAATTTTCCGGGATCAGGGCGCCGACAGCAGGCGCTGCCGGTCCGGCCCCTGCCACGCGAGGCGATGCGCCTCGGCCTCCATCGCCTGCATCCCGCGCCGGTAGTATTCGAGCGCCGTAGCGGTCTCGCCGACGGCCTCCAGCGTCGCCGCGAGTTCATTCCAGGCCTCGGCCACCCCGCCAATCCTGACGCAGGCCTCGAGATATTGCCGGGCCTGGCCCCACAGGCCCTTGCGCCGGCACAGCCGGCCCAGGGTCAGCAACAGCAGTGGATCGTCCTCGTGCCGGCGCAGCCAGGACTCGGCATGGCGAATCTGCCGCGCCGGATCGCCCCCCTCGACGAGACCATACAGATAGACCAGCGGACCGCTCCAGCGTCGTTCGATCGCGTCGTACAGCTCCAGCTCCGCGCGACCCCCGGCGCCGCAGGCGAGCAGGCGCTCGACATAGGCGCGCAACACGGTCTCGTCCTCGCGCACCGCGGCCGGCGCCCGGCGCCAGACCTGGCCGAGGGCATGTTCGTCGTCGAGGCCCGGCGCCTCGATCAGGCCGAGCCACGCGCGCAACTCGATCGCCCGCGCACGGTCGTGATCGACAACCTGGTGCCGACGCAGCGCCGGCAGCAGTTCAACGACATGCTCCCAGTCCTCGAGCCCGGAGTACAGGCGCAGCAGTTGCGCGAGCACGATGCGGTTCTTCGGCGCTATGCCATGCAGGCGTTTCAGGTTTGCGGCGGCGGCCTCGACCTCGCCGTCGGCAAGCTGCATCTCGGACTGCGCCAGCGCCAGCGCGAATTCGGCGTTCGGCAGTGTGCGGCAGGCGAGCTGCAGATAACGGTCGCGGCGCGTGCCGGCGCCCTGCGCCTGCGCGGCGCGCGCCGCGCCGAGGAAACCGAGTACACCGGCCTCCTCGCCGGCATAGCGCAGCAGTTTCTGTTCGGCGCGATCCCAGCGCCCTTCGATCAGATCGAGAAAGCCGCCGGCGAGCGCGGCCTGCGCCTTGCGCACACGGCGGCGGCCGCGCCAGTCACGCAGGCGCCGCGGCAACCGCCGCAAGCCGCCGAGCGTACGCAATGTGTAATAGCCGAGGAAGAACACCAGCAACGCCGCGGCGGCGAGCAGCACGAAGCTGACCTCGATGCTCCAGCCATGCACCTGGATCAGCACATAACCGGGATCGCGCAGTGCCAGCAACGCGAGCAGGACCGCGGCCAGCAGGATCGCCAGCGTCGCGAACAGGAGTCTCACGAATCCTGCCCGGACGGCGCGGCGTCCGTGTCGCCTTCGAGGATCGGGCTGCGGCGGCGTTCGAGCGCATCGCGCAACGCCTTCAGTGAGGCGCTGATGTCCGGCAGGTCGGGCTCGATGTCGAGTCGCTCGAGTTCGTCGATGCCGCCGAGCAACGCGGCGACGCGGGTATCGTCCGCGTCGTAATGGCGCGCAAGCCAGTCGCGTGCGATCCCGAGGTGATGGCGCAAGCCCTCCGCATCGCGCGCCAGCAAGGTGAGCCGCGCCGATTCGAGCCGGAGCCACAGGTTCTGGTTCAGAAACACGCGCTGGTCGGGGGCGATCAGCGGACCGTCGGCATCGTCGCTGCGACGGATCACGACCAGCGCCGACAGCCGCTCCCACAGGTCCTGCATCGTCGCACGCCAGCCGGACAGATCGACCGCCTCGCCATTCGCGACGTCGAGTCCCGGGGCCTCGCGCTCGCCGCCCGGCGCGCGCAAGCTGTCGAGCGTCAGCGCATCGAGCTGTTGTTGCAGGCCGGTGATCGCAAAGGCGGCGCCGGTGATATCGGGACGCGGCGTCGATTGCAGCGCGGCGATCTCGTTCGCGAGCTGGCGGCGGGTCTCGGCGAAGGCCGGATCGGCAAGCGCGCGCAGGCGTTCGTCGGCGGTACGCAATGCGGCGAGGGCGGTGGTGAGATCGTGCTGGAGGATCAAGCTGTCATTCGCGATCAGCAGCAGCTGCTCGATATCCGCCGGTTCCTGCGCCGGCGCTGCGGTCTTGCGCAGCAGTTCGTGCAAGTCGCCGAGGCGCTCGTCGAAGGCCGCGAGTTCGCGGCGCAGGCCGGTCTCGAGTTCCGGCGCAAGCG
>CAYLKC010000098.1:0-4318 GCA_964384095.1 uncultured Chromatiales bacterium | reverse complement strand
TCGTCGAAGGCCGCGAGTTCGCGGCGCAGGCCGGTCTCGAGTTCCGGCGCAAGCGACTTGAGCTCGGCATCGAGCGCATCGATGCGTTCCCCGGTGTGCGCGAGTGCGGGCGGCAGCGCATCGAGGCGCGATTCGAATTCGGCGCGAACCGCGTCCCGCTCCGCGCGTATCGCGCTGGCCTCCTGCCACAGTATCCAGCTCGCGCCGAGCGCCGCCATCGAGAGCAGCAGCGCGAGCACAGCGATCAGCGCGCCCGCGCCGCGACCGGGCGCGCGGGGCGCCGGTTTTTGTGGTGCAGGTTTTTGTGGTGCAGATTTCTGCGCGGCCGCGCCGGGCCCGTCCTTCGGCTTTGCGGCGGCGCCTTCGTCCTTCGCGCCCGCCCCCTTCGCGGCGGGCTCGTCCTTGCGTGCGTCCTTTCCGTCAGTGGACATGCCGTCTCCCCCTGTCGGTCCCGGCCGATTCTCCGCGCCATTGCCGCAAGGCCGCGAGCAGACCGGCGTCGCTGGCCTCGGCAGCGACGCGTGCCGGGCGGGTGAATCCGAGTTCGCCCGCGAGCGTCGCCGCGCGCGCGCTGATCACGACCAGCTGGCGCGCGCGCAGCCAGTCGCCGAGGTCGGCGCCGGCGATGCGGTCCAGATTGCGCAGGCCCTCGTTACTGGTCACGACGATCGCGTCGACCGCCTCACTGCCGGCGATGCGCCGCAGCTCCGCGGCGGCGCCGGCCGGGATCGCGCGCCGGTAGACCTCTGCGAAATCGACCTGCGCGCCGCGTGCGCGCAGCGTCGCGGCAAGCAGGTCGCGACCGCCGTCGCCGCGAAAGATCACGATGCGCATGCCGTCGACCGCGCGCAGCGCGGCCTCGTCGAGCAGACCCTCGCTGTCGAAGCGCGCCGCTGGACAGATCTCCGCGGCAATGCCGTGACGCGCAAGTGCGGCGGCACTGCCCTGTCCGACCACCGCGATGCGCGGACCGCCAGGCCAGCCATCGGGCGCGAGGCGCGCAAGCGTCTGCTCGACCGCGTTCGGGCTGACGAAGACCGCGATATCGTACGCGTCCATACGCGCCAGGATCGCCTCGACGGCGGCGGGATCGGCAGGCCCCGCAATCTCGATGACCGGCAGCCGTATCGCACGGCCGCCTGCGGCGGCGATCATCTCGCACAGCCCGGCGGCCTGGTGCGCCGGCCGCGTCACCAGTATATGCGCCCCGGCGAGCGCGGCCACGGTCTCATGTGCCGGCATAGACACTTTTCAACACCGCATCAGCGCCGCGCGCGAGCAGATCCTCGGCGACGGCCAGGCCGATGGCCTCGGCATCGCGCGCAGGGCCGATCGCGTGTCCGCGGATGATCTCGCTGCCGTCGGGCCGGCCGACCAGCGCATCGAGCCGGATCGTGCCGCCGTCGAGCACCGCATGCGCGGCGATCGGGACCTGGCAACCGCCCTCGAGACGGGTGTTCAGCGCGCGCTCGGCGAGCACGCAGGTACGGGTGTCGGGGTCGTCGAGCACAGCGATCAGCGAGTTGACGCCGGGGTCGTCGGCGCGGCACTCGATGCCGATCGCGCCCTGGCCGATCGCCGGCAGGCACAGGCCGACATCAAGCGTCTCGGCGATGCGCTCCGCGAGGCCGAGGCGGATCAGCCCCGCGCTCGCGAGGATGATCGCATCGTAGTCGCCGTCGTCGAGGCGGCGCAGCCGGGTGCCGACGTTGCCGCGCAGGCTCAGGATCTCGAGGTCCGGGCGCTTCGCCTGGAGCTGCAACTGACGCCGCAGGCTCGATGTGCCGAGCCGGGCATTCTTTGGCAAGGCACTGAATTTTTTGTACTTATTTGAAATGTACGCATCGCGCGGCTCTTCCCGCACGAGGATCACCGGCAGGTGCAGGCCGGCGGGCAGTTCGACCGGGACGTCCTTCATCGAGTGCACCGCAATGTCGGCGCGACCTTCCAGCAGGCTCTGCTCCAGCTCCTTCACGAAGAGGCCCTTGCCGCCGACCTTCGCCAGCGGCGTGTCGAGGATGCGGTCGCCCTGGGTGGTCATGCCGATCAACTCGACCTCGAGCCCCGGATGCGCGGCGATCAGCCGGTCGCGGACATGCTCGGCCTGCCACAGCGCGAGCGGGCTCTTGCGGGTTGCGATGCGGAGTCGTCGGACGGTCATGCCTGCGGGTCCCTGTGGAACAGCGAAAACGGGATGTTGCCCTTATGCTAAGGGCTTGACCGCAGTCAGGCAAATAAAATCCCCCCCTTCGCGTGCAAAGGGGGGCAGGGGGGATGGCGCCGCTCAGGCGCGCCGCCGGAATTCGTCCCGCAACGGGGCGAGGTGCCGGCGGCTGATCTCCAGGCGCTCGTCGCTGCCGTGGAGGCGCGCGTGCCAGCCGCCGTCCTGCCCGCGCTCGAGCGCGGCGATGCGGCTGCGCGCGACCAGGCAATTGCGGTGGATGCGCACGAAGCGCGCGCCGAACTCCTCTTCGAGGCCCTTCAGCGCATCTTCGATGACCACCTCGCCGCCCGCGTGGCGCACGGTCACGTACTTGTGGTCGGCGCGGAAATACAGCACCTCGTCGAGCGGGACCAGGCGGATCTGTGTGCCACTACGCACGCAGAGATGGCTACGCGGCGCCGCGTCACTCTGCGCGCGGGTGGCGTCGAGCTGCGCGCGGTTGATGCCCTGCGCGCGCGCGAGCGCCTGTTGCAGGCGCTCGCGGCGGATCGGCTTCAGCAGATAATCGATGGCATGGGCCTCGAAGGCGGCCAGCGCATGATCGCCGTAGGCGGTCGTGAAGATCACCGCCGGCGGGCGCTCCCAGCCGGCGAGATGGGTCGCGGCCTCGAGTCCGTCGATGCCCGGCATGCGGATGTCGAGCAGCACGACATCGGGTGCGAGGCGGCTGCACTGTTCAAGCGCTTGGCGACCGTCGGCGGCCTCGCCGGCGACCTCGACGCCGTCGATCTCGCCGAGCAGCCGGCGCAGCCGGTCGCGGGCGAGCGCCTCGTCGTCGGTGATCAGGACCTTCATGCCGCCTCCCCGAGCTGCGGGAACTCGACACGCGCGCTGAAGCGGCCGTCGGCGGCCCCGGCGACCAGTCGCCCGCGACGGCCGAAGTGCAATTGCAGGCGTTCGCGGATGTTGTCGATCGCCATGTGGTGACCGGCGCGGCGGTCGCGCTCGGGGCGCGGCGGCGGCAGCGGGTTGGTCACCGTCAACGCGATCATGCCGTCGCGCAGTTCACCGTCGATGCGGATCACGCCGCCTCCGGGCAACGGTTCGATGCCGTGATAAACCGCGTTCTCGACCAGCGGCTGCAACAGCAGCGGCGGCACCCGCGCGTCCGGCGGCAGGCCGTCCAGGTGCTCTTCCACGCGCAGGCGATCGCCGAGGCGCAGACCTTCGATGCGCAGATAACGCCGGACCAGTTCGAGCTCTCCGGCCAGCGTGCCGGTCCGCTGCGCGTCCGACAGACTGATGCGGAACAGCTCCGCGAGGTCCTCGACGACCTCCTCGGCGAGCGCGGGGTCGCTGCGGGTCAGGCTCGCGATCGTGTTCATGCTGTTGAACATGAAGTGCGGGCGGATGCGCGCCTGCAAGGCCTGGAAGCGCGCGCGGGCCTCGGCCTCGATGGTCCGGCGGGTGCGGCGCTGGACATGGAAATAGCGCAGGATCACCGCGCTGAAGATCGCGGCGACCGCGAGATTGCGCAGCAGGAATTCGCCGCGGGTCTGGGCCGGGATCAACGCGGGCAGGGATTCAATGACGCCATTGCCGCGGCCGAGCAGGAACACGAGTTCGCTCATCACCGCGGTGACGGCCAGCACCAGCAACCACGCCGCGCCACCGGCCCAGGCCGGACCGAAGCGTTCGAGCCAGCGCCGCCCGACGCACAGGAGCGCGGTGCAGCACAGCGCGATCCACTGGATGAACAGCGACAGCAGGCTCAGCGCATGCCAGCGCTCGGCGGTGCCGCCACCGACGCCGAGCGCGAGGATGAAGGCGAGCAGTTCGGCGCTGACGACGATGATGAAGACGACACGGATATTGCAGAAATCGGGCAGCACGCCGTCGGCGCGTGGCGCGCGGGTCTCGGCGGGGCTGTTCGCGGTGCGGGTCGTCACGACGGAATTCGAGCCTGGTTAACCGGTTAGGAACTTATCGGCGTCGGGGCGCCAAAACTTGTGATCGGGCTCCCGATTGGCCGCCAGCACCGGGATATCGGGTCGCTGAGGGCTTCGCCGTGACGGGACACGCGTAAATACGTCCATGTAGCTCTCCGCCGCATCCCTGCGGCGGAAGGTCCCGTCACGGCGAAGCCCTCAGCGA
>CAYLKC010000097.1:0-6776 GCA_964384095.1 uncultured Chromatiales bacterium | reverse complement strand
GCGGCGAGTTCCGCCGGATCGAGGGCCTGGTCGGCGTCGGACCAGGCCTCGGGCGGACGCGGATGCATCTCGACCAGCAGGCCGTCGGCGCCGGCGGCGAGCGCGGCGCGCGCGAGCGCCGGCACCATCCAGGCCTTGCCGCCGGCATGGCTCGGATCGATGATCACCGGCAGATGCGTCTCGCGCTTCAGCACCGGCACCGCGGTGACGTCGAGCATGTTGCGGTAGGCGTCCTCGAAGCTGCGCACGCCGCGCTCGCAGAAGATGATGTTGTGGTTGCCGCCGGCGGCGATGTACTCGGCCGCCATCAGCCACTCGGAGATCGTCGCCGACAGCCCGCGCTTGAGGATCACCGGCGTGTGCGTGCTGCGGCCGACCTCCCTCAGCAGGTCGAAGTTCTGCATGTTGCGCGTGCCGATCTGGATCGCGTCGACCTTGTGCTCGAGGAAGGTGTCGAGCATGCGCACGTCCATCAGTTCGGTGACGATCGGCAGGTGGTGGCGCGCCGCGGCCTCACGGAACATCTTCAGGCCTTCGACGCCGGCGCCCTGGAAGGCATAGGGACTGGTGCGCGGCTTGAACGCGCCGCCGCGCATCAGCCGGCAACCGGCAGAGGCAGCAGCGTCAGCGGCATCGGCCATCTGTTGCGGCGTCTCGACCGAACAGGGACCGGCGATGACCTGGAGCTGCGCACCGCCGACCGGCACGCCGCCGATCTCGATGACACTGCTGGCGTCATGCGACTCGCGCGACACCATCTTGTACGGTTTCATCACGCGCACGACGCGCTCGACGCCCTTGCAGGCCTCGAGCAGTTCCTGATCGACCTCGTGCTCGTCACCGATCGCGCCGATCACCGTGCGCTGGATGCCGCGAGATACATGCGGGCGCAGGCCCATCGCGGCAAGCCGTTCCTCGACCGCATGGATCTCGTCCGGGGCCGCCTTTGCGTTCATGATGATGATCATTGTTACGTACCTGAATCCAGAATGTTCCGTTCTACCGGCGGGCGCCGGAGGGTCATCGCCGCTGTCTCAGTCCGGTCCCGGCGCGTCGGGATAGGAACCCAGCACCTTCAGCATCGCCGACTCCTGCTCGAGCGCCGAGAGCGCGGCCTTCAGTGCGGGATCCTCGACATGTCCCTCGACATCGATGAAGAACACATAGTCCCACATGCCACGGCGCGACGGACGCGATTCGATGCGCGTCATCGAGATGCCGTGTTCGGCCAGCGGCTTGAGCAGGCGAAACAACGCGCCGGGCCGGTTCGCGGTCGATACCAGCAGCGAGGTCTTGTCGCGGCCGCTCGGCGCCGGGATACGGCGGCCGATCACGAGAAAGCGCGTGGTATTGTCCGGCTCGTCCTCGATATTGCGCGCGAGGGCGGTCAGTCCGTAGAGATCCGCGGCTTGCAGGCCCGCAATCGCCGCGGTCCCCGGCTCAGCGGCGGCAATGCGCGCGGCCTCGGCATTACTGCTGACCGCGACGCGCTCGACGCCGGCGAGATTGCCGTCGAGCCATTCACGACACTGCGCCAGCGCCATCTGGTGGGCGCAGATCCGGCGCACCGACGCAAGGTCGCCGTCCTTCACCAGCAGGTTGTGATGGATACGCAGCTCGATCTCGCTGCAGATCCTGAGCGGCGAGTGCATGAACATGTCGAGCGTGTGATCGACCGCGCCTTCCGACGAATTCTCGATCGGCACCACGCCGTAATCGACGCTGCCTGCCTCGACCTCGCGAAAGACCTCGTCGATCGCGCCCTGCGGCGCGGTGCCGACCGCGTGTCCGAAGTGCTTCAGCACGGCCGCCTCGGTGAAGGTGCCGGCAGGCCCGAGATAGGCGATCGTCAGCGGATGCTGCAAGGCCAGGCAGGCCGACATGATCTCGCGAAACAGCCGCGACAGCGTCTCGTCGGACAGCGGTCCCTGGTTGCGCGCGAGCATGCGCCGCAGCACATCGGCTTCGCGCTCGGGCCGATAGCAGGTGTCGTCGCCGGCCGCGCGCTTGCTTTCTGCGATGTCGACCGCGCAGCGGGCGCGCTCGCTGATCAGTGCCTGCAACTGTTCGTCGATCTGGTCGATGCGCGCGCGCAGCGCCTTGAGCGGGTCGTCATCGGCCATGACACAGCACCATGTCAGTCGATCGACCGCACGTTCAGCACGCCCTTGATGCCGCGTATGCCGGCGATCACTTCGGCCGGCAACGGCTTGTCGACATCGGCCAGCGTATAGGCCAGATCGCCGCGGGACTTGTTGAGCAGGTCGAGGATGTTCAGGCCGGCGCCGGCCATCAGCGTCGAAATCTGGCCGACCATGTTCGGCACGTTGGCATTGGCGATCGCGACGCGGTAGCCCTCGGTGCGCGGCATGTAGACCTCGGGAAAATTGACCGAGTTGGTGATGTTGCCGTTTTCGAGGAAATCCCGCACTTGGTCGACCACCATGACCGCGCAGTTGTCCTCGGCCTCGGCGGTCGAGGCGCCGATATGCGGCAGCGCGATGACGCGCTTGCGGCCGCGCAACACATTGCCGGGAAAGTCGCAGACGTAGGCATGGATGCTGCCGGCATCGATCGCCGCGCAGACGGCGTCGGCGTCGACGATGCCGTCGCGGGCAAAGTTCAGGATCACCGCGCCCTGCTTCATCCGGCGCAGGCGATCGGCATTGATCATATGGCGGGTATCGTCGTTCAGCGGCACATGGAAGGTCACAAAATCCGCGCGCGCGAGCAGGTCGTCGAGGCTCGCCGCCTGCTCGACGCTGGAATCGAGTCGCCAGGCGCTCTGCACGGTGATCTTGGGATCGTAGCCGATTACACGCATGCCGAGGTCGATCGCGGTGTTCGCGACCTTGATGCCGATTGCGCCGAGGCCGATGACGCCCAGCGTACGGCCCGGCAGCTCGAAGCCGGAGAACTGCTTCTTGCCGGCCTCGGCCTGCTTGCCAATCGCGGCGTCGTCGCCGTCGAGGCCGCGGGCAAAATCCCAAGCCTGGCAGATATTGCGCGCCGCGATCAGCATGCCGGCGATGACCAGTTCCTTGACCGCATTGGCGTTGGCGCCGGGGGCGTTGAACACCGGGATGCCGCGGCGGCTCATTTCGTCGACCGGGATGTTGTTGACCCCGGCGCCGGCACGGCCGACCGCCTTCAAGGTCTCCGGCACCGTCATGCCATGCATGACATGCGAACGCAGCACGACCGCATCGGGATGCCCGATCTCGGACGCGATCTCATAGCGGTCGCGCGGGAAACGCTCCAGTCCGACCACAGAAATATTATTCAATGTCAATATCTTGTACATGTCATCTCTGGTAAATGATCATTGGCTGCAAGCCCCATTCTACCCCCGGCGGCGTTCGAATTCCTGCATGAAGGCGATCAGGGCATCGACGCCGGCCTCCGGCATCGCGTTGTAGATGCTCGCGCGCATGCCGCCGACCGAGCGGTGGCCCTTGAGCTGAACCATGCCCGCGGCGGCGGCCTCTTTCAGGAAGACGGCATCGAGTTCCGGGTCGGCGAGCGTGAACGGCACGTTCATCCACGAGCGGTGCGCAGGATCGACCGGATTGCGGTAGAACGACGAGCCGTCGATCGCGGCGTAGAGCTTCTGCGACTTGCGCCGGTTGGTCGCGGCCATCGCCTCGAGCCCGCCGTTGCGACGGAGCCAGTCAAAGACCATGCCGGCGATATACCAGGCCCAGGTCGGCGGCGTGTTGTACATCGACTCGGCCTCGGCATGGATGCGGTAATCGCACATCACCGGGGCGCCCGGGACGACCTCGCCGATCAGGTCGTCACGGACGAGGACGACGGTCAGGCCCGCCGGACCGATGTTCTTCTGCGCGCCGGCGTAGATCAGGCCGAAGCGCGACACGTCGACCGGCCGCGACAGGATCGTCGATGACATGTCGGCGACCAGCGGTACGCCGCCGGTGTCCGGAATGTCATGGAACTCGACGCCCTCAATGGTCTCGTTCGGCGTGTAATGGACATAGGCCGCGGCAGGATCGAGACGCCATTCGGCGCGCGGCGGGATGGTCGTAAACTTCGCAGCCTCGCTGCTGGCGACGACGTTGACCGTGCAGAAGCGCTTGCCTTCGGCGATCGCCTTCTTCGACCAGCTGCCGGTGCAGACATAGTCGGCCTTGTCCTTGCCGCGCAGGAGGTTGATCGGCACCATGCCGAACTGGAGGCTGGCGCCGCCCTGCAGGAACAGCACCCTGTAGTTCGCCGGCACGTTCATCAGCGCGCGCAGATCGGTCTCGGCCTGCGCCGCGATCTGCATGAACTCCTTGCCGCGATGGCTCATCTCCATGACCGACATGCCGCTGCCCTGCCAGTCGAGCATTTCGTCGCGCGCGCGCGAGAGCACCTCTTCCGGCAATGCCGCCGGTCCGGCGCTGAAATTGTGGATCCGTGTCATCTTATTCCTGTTCCCCTTCGCCGTTGTCGTTGTCGTCGCCTTCGAGACTCTCGAAGCGGTCGATGCCGACCAGGTGTTCGTTGTCATCAAGACGGATCAGGCGCACGCCCTGGGTGTTACGGCCCTGCACCGAGACCTCATCGACCCGCGTGCGCACCAGCGTACCGCCCTTGGTGATCAGCATGATCTCATCGCCGTCGTTGACCAGCTCGGCGCCGACGACCGCGCCGTTGCGCTCGGTGGTCTGAATCGAGATCACGCCCTGTCCGCCGCGGCCGTGCACCGGATACTCGTCGACGCGGGTGCGCTTGCCGTAGCCGTTTTCGGTCGCGGTCAGCACATACCTGGCGTCATCGGCGATCAGCAACGCAATGACCTGCTGGCCGTCGCCGAGGCGGATGCCGCGCACACCATAGGCGGTGCGCCCCATCGAGCGGACCGTGGCCTCCGGGAAACGCACGGCCTTGCCGCTGCTCGCGACCAGGATCACGTCACGCGCGCCGTCGGTGATACCGGCGCCGATCAGGCGATCATCGTCGTTCAGGCCGAGCGCGATGATGCCGTTCGTGCGCGGTCGCGAGAAATCGGTGAGCGGGGTCTTCTTGACGGTGCCGCTCAAGGTCGCCATGAATACGAACTTGTCTTCCTCGTATTCGCGCACCGGCAGCACCGTGGTGATTCGTTCGTCCTCTTCCAGCGGCAGCAGGTTCACAAACGGCCGGCCGCGCGCGCTGCGGCTCGCCTGCGGCAGTTCGTAGACCTTTTTCCAGTAGACCTTGCCGCGGCTCGAGAAGCACAGAATCGTATCGTGGGTGTTGGCGACGAACAGCTTGTCGATGAAGTCCTCTTCCTTCATCGAGGTTGCCGACTTGCCACGGCCGCCACGGCGCTGGGCCTGGTACAGTTCCAGCGGCTGGGACTTGACGTAGCCACCATGCGAGATTGTCACGACGACGTCTTCTTCGGTGATCAGGTCCTCGATATTCAGGTCCGCCTCAAGCGCCTGGATCTCGGTGCGACGTTCGTCGCCGAACTGCTCGCGGATCGCATTGAGTTCGTCGCGGATCACCTGCATGAGCCGGTCGGGGCTGGACAGGATATCGACCAGTTCCTTAATTTTAGTGATTATCTCACTGTATTCCTTGTGAATCTTTTCCTGCTCGAGTCCGGTCAGGCGATGCAGGCGCAGCTCCAGGATCGCCTGAGCCTGGGCCTCGGACAGGCGGTAGCCGCCCTCGACCAGACCGAACTCCGCGTCCAGCCCCTCGGGCCGCGAGACCTCCGCGCCGGCGGCGCTCAGCATCGCGGTGACCGGTCCCGGCGTCCACGGCCGCGACATCAGCGCGATGCGGGCCTCACTCGGGCCGGCCGCGGCCTTGATCAGCGCGATGATCTCGTCGATGTTCGCGAGCGCGACGGTGAGGCCCTCGAGGACATGGGCGCGTTCGCGGGCCTTGCGCAGGTCGAAGATCGTGCGCCGGGTGACAACCTCGCGGCGGTGCTGGATGAAGGCATCGAGCGCCTCCTTCAGGTTCAGCAGCCGCGGCTGGCCCTCGAGCAATGCGACCAGGTTGATGCCGAACACATTCTGCATCTGGGTGTGCTGGTACAGGTTGTTCAGCACGACCTCGGCATTCTCGCTGCGGCGCAGCTCGATGACGACGCGCAGGCCGTCCTTGTCGGACTCGTCGCGCAGCTCGGTGATGCCCTCGAGGCGCTTTTCCTTGACCAGGAACGCGATCTTTTCCAGCAGCATCGCCTTGTTGACCTGGTAAGGCAGCTCGGTGACGATGATGCGCTGACGGCCGTTGTCTTCGGTCTCGATTGCGGTGCGCGCGCGAATATAGATGCGTCCGCGCCCGGTGCGATAGCCCTCGTGGATGCCGCGGGTGCCGTTGATGATGCCCGCGGTCGGAAAGTCGGGGCCGGGGATGAATTCCATCAGCCCGGCGATATCGATGTCGGGACGGTCGATCAAGGCGATGCAGGCGTTGATGACCTCGGTCAGGTTGTGCGGCGGGATATTGGTCGCGAGTCCGACCGCGATGCCGGTCGAACCCTTGACCAGCAGGTTCGGGATCCGCGCCGGCAGCACCACCGGCTCCTGCTCGGACTCATCGTAGTTGAGCAGGAAATCGACCGTCTCCTTCTCGAGGTCGGCGAGCATCTCGTGGGCGATGCGCGACATGCGCACCTCGGTGTAGCGCATCGCCGCCGGCGAGTCGCCGTCGACCGAGCCGAAGTTGCCCTGGCCGTCGACCAGCATGTAACGCAGCGAGAACGGCTGCGCCATGCGCACGATGGCGTCATAGACCGCAGTATCGCCATGCGGGTGGTATTTACCGATCAC
>CAYLKC010000096.1:0-6787 GCA_964384095.1 uncultured Chromatiales bacterium | reverse complement strand
CTGATGCAACTGACGCTCTACACCGATTATTCGCTGCGGGTGCTGATCTATCTCGGCATCCACCAGGGACGGCTGGCGACGATCTCAGAGATCGCCGCCAGTTATGGCGGTATCTCCCGAAATCACCTGGTCAAGGTCGTGCATAACCTGTCGACCCACGGCTTCATCCGCACGACCCGCGGCAAGGGCGGCGGGCTGGCGTTGGCGCGGCCGCCAGAGGCAATCAACATCGGCGATGTCGTGCGCCACACCGAGGTCAGCTTCGATGTCGTCGAGTGCTTCGACCGGGAACGGAACCGTTGTCCGATCACGCCGGCCTGCCGGCTAAAGGGCGCGCTGAAGCAGGCGCTGAATGCCTTCATGGGGGTGCTCGACGGCTATACCCTCGAGGACATCCTCGAGAACGAGGCCGAACTGACCGCGCTGCTCGGGCGGCCGCTGGTACGCAACGATCAGGCGCGCTGAGCGCCGCGTTCCAGCAGGCGCCGGTAGCTGTCGAGGCGTGCCGGGCTGATCTCGCCGCGTGCCGCCGCCTCGGCCAGCGCGCAACCGGGATCGTCGAGATGGCGGCAGTCGCGAAAGCGGCAGTGACCGGCATGCGCGCGGAACTCGCGGAAGCCCTGCGCCAGCTCCCCGGCCGTGAGCGGCCACAGGCGGAATTCCCTGACCCCGGGCGAATCGATCAGGTCGCCGCCATCCGGCAGGTGAAACAGCATCGCGACCGTCGTCGTATGCTGGCCAAGTCCGCCGGCGCGCGACAATTCGCCGATGCGGATGTCGTGACCGGGGACGAGCGCATCGATCAGTGAGGATTTGCCGACCCCGGACTCGCCGACCAGCACGCTGCGGTGATCGCGCAGTTCCGCGCGGAGCCCGTCGAGGCCCTCGCCACACTTCACGCTGGCGGTCCGCACGCGATAGCCTGACCGGCGATAGACCGCGAGTACGCGCTCGAGTCCGGCACGGCGGTCGGCATCGGCAAGGTCGATCTTGTTGACGACGATCATCGCGTCGAGGCCGCAGACTTCGGCAGCGACGAGATAGCTGTCGATCAGGTCCGGTTTGAGCGTTGCGGCGTGATCGGCGCCATTGTCGTGCGCGGACGGCGACAGCGCGGTGACGACGAGCAACTGGTCGACATTCGCGCACAGCAGTTTCGGCTTGCCGCGCGCATCGGGACGGGACAGCAGAGTCGCGCGATCGTGTACGCGGATGACGGCGGCGGGGCCGTGAGGCTGGGGAAGCCAGTCGACGCGATCGCCGCAGATCGGCGCGCCGGCAGTGCGACGCGCGACGCAGGGGACGAGGTCGCCGTCATCGGATTCGACCAGCAGGGTCCGGCCGTGACTCGCGATCACGATGCCCGCGCGCGCTGCCTTCGTCATTGCCCGTAAGCCCGCGGGTTTGGCGGGGACGCGACGCGTCGAGTATGATGGCAGCCATGACGCAAGACCCGAATCACCTCATCTGGATCGACCTGGAAATGACCGGTCTCGATACCGGGACCGATTATATCATCGAGATCGCGACGATCGTCACCGACAGCGAGCTGAACGTGCTGGCCGAAGGGCCGGTGATCGCGATTCACCAGACGGATGCGGTGCTTGCCGGCATGGACGAATGGAACACCCGCCAGCACGGCCGGTCGGGCCTGACCGCGCGGGTGCGCGAGAGCCGGATCGACGAGGCCACGGCGGAGCGCGAGACGCTGGAATTTCTCAGGGAGTACGTGCCGGCCGGCAAGTCACCGATGTGCGGCAACAGTATCTGCCAGGATCGCCGCTTTCTCGCCCGCCACATGCCGGAACTCGAGCGCTATTTCCACTACCGCAATCTCGACGTCAGCGTGTTCAAGGAGCTGGCGCGGCGCTGGGCCCCGACCGTCTTCAGCGGCTTCAGCAAGGAACCGACCCATCTTGCGCTCGATGATGTCCGCGACTCGATCCGGGAGTTGCAGTACTACCGCGAGCACTTCATCGTCAAACCCCTGTAAAAGACATCCCCCACTGCCCCCCTTCGCAAGCGAGGGGGGGTGTCTATTGGGAGGGCAACAGGAAATCCCCCCTTCGCTTGCGAAGGGGGGCAGGGGGGATGCCGGGGGTGGCGATGCTCAGGGCTGAATCAGATCCCCCGCATTGATCCGGATCGTATGCCCGATCTCCGACCCCATGAAGATCATCATGAAACCGGGGTCCTCCGGGCGATCGAAGCTGAACGCGCCGTCCTCGTCGAAATTCCCTGACGCGATCGTCTTGCCGTCGCCGTCCTTGATCAGGATGCGGTCGCGGTCGGTGGGCGGGCTGCCGTCCTCGTAGCCGGCGACGCAGGTCGCGGTGCCGTCGCCGTTGTCGAAGCAGTCCATATAGGCTTCATGCGCGAATGCGGCGTCGCCCGTCAGCAGGGCGGCGCCGCACAGCGCGGAGAGGAGTGACAGCGCGCGCATCAGCGCACCTGGAAGGTCAGCGTGGTCGTATACGACTCGATATCGCAGACATTGCTGTCAGGGTAGGGCTGGCGGACGTTCGCCCGCACCAGCCACTTGCCCGGGTGCAGGATGCGGATCGAGGCCTTGCCGTCGTTGTCAGGCTCGATCGTGTAGGCATAGGCGCCCTCGCTCGAGAAGCCGCCGTAGGTCGAGAACACCATGCCGTCATAGGGCTCGTCACGGAGCAACACCTGCACTTCCATGAAGTCACCGACGCGCAGATCGGCCGGATTCGACAGCGGCACGATCTCGAGGACCTGGCCGTGGCGCTTGTCGGCCGCGCCCTTGTCACCATTGCCGACGGTCAACACAGCCTTCATATTGTTCGATGAATACGAGCAATAGAGCACGCCGTCGAGACCTTCCTTCGACTGCCGCTTGTTGCCCTTGGTCGTACGGGTATAGTAGCCGCTCTTCTGGGTCGCAAGCAGGACATAGGCGCCCTCGGCCTTCAGTTCAGGCGTCGGATAACCAACCCCTTCGCCGGCCTCGAGCGCCTGTTTCTTCCCGTCCGGACCGACCATCGAGATACTCTCCAGCCGATCGGCCGCCATGAAGCCCTCCAGCGGAAAGACATGTCCCCAGCCGACGAAGGCGGTCGCCGCGCGCCCTTGTTCGGGGGCATAGTGCGAGGCCATCA
This sequence comes from uncultured Chromatiales bacterium, assembly GCA_964384095.1. Taxonomy (GTDB): domain Bacteria; phylum Pseudomonadota; class Gammaproteobacteria; order SZUA-140; family SZUA-140; genus JAITWN01. The sequence goes on along the minus strand of CAYLKC010000096.1, from coordinate 3,662 downwards.
GCCAGGGGTAGTGGGCCTGCGCCGCGGTGGCGGACAGCAGGAGTCCGCCGAAGATTGCCGCGCCGAGGGCGCCATGGAGCTTGTATCGACTCATCTGTTGATTCTCCCGGTTGTGCAATGGGTCAGTAGGTAACCTTCACGTCGGCAAACACCGTCCTGCCCTGGTAGGGATGGCCGACATAGTAGCGTTCGTCGAGCAGGTTATTGACGCCGCCGCCGATGCCGACATAGCGGTTGATGTCGTAATTGATGCGGAAGTCGAAGACCGTGAAGTTGCTGGTCGCATCGATCGCATGGCGGTTGATGTCGGTGTTGTCGAGTGAGCCGCGCGACCGGCCGGAGTAACGGCCCGCCAGGGTGTAGTCGAGCTTTTCGGTATGCTGGTAGGTTGCGACCAGCGCGCCGCGGATGCGCGGGATGCGATAGAACTCATTGCCGACGTTGCGCGGATCACCGCTGTCGGCCAGCACCTCGGATTCGTTGAACGCGAGATTCGCGTGCAGGTCGAGTCCCTGGACGCCGAACACGCTCCAGGTGTCGTAGACCCACTCGATGCCCTTGACGCGGACGCGATCGACATTCTGGTAGAGGGTCGAACCGGCCGTGTTGTCGGACACGTTGAATTCCTGGTATCTGAAGATCGTATTATCGATGTCCTCGCCCCAGAGAGACACGCGCATAACGGCGTTGTTGAGCAGGGTCTCGATCGTGAAGTCGACGGACAGCGCTTCTTCGGGCTTCAGATTCGGGTCGCTGCCAACGATCTCGCCGGCGGACACACTGCCCTGGAACAGTTCCGCCACGGTCGGGAAACGCGTCGACTGCGCGACGGACAGGCGATAGCTGGTCTCATGGTTCGGGGTGTAGATCAGCGCGGCCTTCGGCGACACCGCGGTCTCGCTGCGATTGTCGTAGGCCACGGTCTCGTCGACGACGCCGCCGGCGAAGGTGGAACGGCTGCCGTCACGGGCCTTCCAGCTCTCGAGGCGCAGGCCGAGCACGGTCTTCCATTGCTCGGCGAACTGCCACGCATCCTGCGCGAACAGCGCCGAGACCTCGGTCGTGCCCTGGTTTGCGCCGGTCTGCGCGCCCGGGCCGCCGTTCCGCCAGTCGGCGGTCTGGTAATTGCCCTGCTGGAGTTCGTAGTTGCTGTGATGAGCGCCGATGGTCAGCCAATGCTCGCCATCCGCGCCGAGCTTGCGGTCGGCCTTGAGGTCGATATGCCACCAGCCGCTGCCGTCCAGCGCGCTCAGGGTACCCGCGCTGCCCGTTGAGAAGGCGACATCGCGCGGGCTGGACGAGGTCCGCAGCACTTGCTCGCTGATGTCATACAGCGAGGCGGCGGCCTCATAGTTCCAGCCGGACTGATTCTTCGTGCGCAGCGTCGCGGCGTACAGGAAGTGCTCGTCGTTGCCGGAGCGCGGGGCGAATACGTTGTCACCAATGACAAAGCGCTCGCCATTGATTTCAACCGGGCCGCTGTAGACCGGGTTGCCCTGGTCATCGCGAAGATAGGTCGTATATTGCGGCTTCTTGCCGGTCAGGCTGTCCATGGTCCACCCCGCGACCGTGAAGCGACCTTCAAGCGTCGGGGTGAAATCGTAGCCGAGCTTGAGTTTGAACTCGTCCTGCTGGGTCGTCTCGATGCCCTGGCCGGCGACGCCGATGTGGTATCGCTCGGCGCCGCGGCGGTCGACGATCGGAAAGGCGCCGCTTGCGATCGGTGTCTCGTCGCCTTGCAAGGCGGCGCCGGTGCGGTTGATCAATGCGAATGCGCTCGGCTGTCCCGTCATCTCCAGCGAGCTGGCGCCGAGCATGTACGAGAAGCGTCCGACCCGGTCGCCGACGTAGCCGTTGAGGACATAACCGTCATAGGTGTCATCCGTGCCGTTGAGATCGAATTCCTGGCGGTGCGCGGTCAGTTTGGCGCCGGCCTCGAGTTTCTGCGGCATCTTGGTCGTATAGATCACCGCGGCGCCCATCGCATTGCCGGAATACAGTGCCTAATAGGGTCCGTAGATGACGTCGACGCGATCGATCTCGATCGGCAGCACCATCGACCAGCGCGGGCCGTTCTGGTGATCCGAGCCGAGCAGATTGCTGAGCAGGATGCCGTCCGCGACCACGAGACCGCGTGCGCTCTGGATGTTGCTGGTTCCGCGCACCTCGATCGGTGCATTGCGGTCGCCGATATAGCGCTGGCGCACGTTCAGGTTCGGCAGGTACCTCAGCACATCCTCGGTCGCCGGCATGTTCAGACGGCCCAGCACCTCCTCGGTGATCGATGCGGTATTGGCCGGGACGTTCGGGTCGATGCCGATCGCGGCCTCGGTGACGCGGAACATCGGCAGGTCGACGGCCGAGGGTGCGGATTCCTCCGCGCCGGCAAGGCCGGGCGCGACGGCGGCGGCGAGCAGGGCGGCGCAGAGGGGCCTGAGACGGGGAATGGCAGACATCTGTAATCTCCTCGACGGTTGGTTACCAGATCTCTTACAACGGCAGGTGGTCTGGTTTCGTGAAAGTTCGTGCAGATGGTCTTCAAAGATGAGTGAGCGATATTAGACTATCGTATTATTTATGTCAATATTATGACGATTATTTATGAGTGTATTTCCCTCGGGCAAAGTACCCGGGGCGGGCGGGACAAGCAGGTGGGCTAGTCCAGGGGGATGCGGGGACGGGAGGGACGGCCTGCTGCTACCACCACTTCGGCCCCGAACCCTCATGCGGCACGCTGTGGCAGCGCTCGCAGGTCCAGATGTTGAACGCGACCTTGTCGTGACAGCGGCCGCAGAACTCGCCGGCGAGGATGCGCGTCATCGAGATCGGGTTGGCGTCGATCTGCGGGATGAAGATCTTCGGGTGGCAGTTGCTGCAGGTCAGCCACTGGGTGTGCGGCTTGTGCGGGAACAGCACGTGCGGCATGTTCTGCGTGTTGGTCATCAGCACGTCGAAGTCCATGACGCGCATCAGTTCGTTGTCCCAGGGATCGTCGGTGCGGGTCCGTCGCGGATTGACCAGGCCCTCGTTGATCGCGCGCACCCAGTTGATCTCGCCGCGACGGTCGACCGGGAAGTCCTTGAGCGCCTGCCCCGGGTTCTGTAGTCGCGCGGTTGCGTCGTTGGTGGGGTCGTGGATGCCGGATTCGATGTTCGGGGACAGCGGCGGGGCGTGGTTCAGGTCCGCCGCCTGCACCGCGAGCCAGCCCAGCGGCAGCATGGCGAGGATCAGGGCAGGGATGACGGCGACTGCATGACGCCGGCCGCGCCGCTCAGCTCGATGGTTCATGCCCTGTCCCCCTCTGTGCGACCGGTCGACCGGTCCTGTGATTGTGCCAGCGCCCAGTGCACATGCTCGCGCACCAGCGGCGACGGATCGTCCGCGCGCGCCTGCAGCAGCCGGGTGATCTCCGTCGCCTCGGTCGCCGACGCGACGCGCAGGGCATTGCCGAGCGCGACCGCGATGTTGCGCAGCCAGCCTTCGTGGCCGACGCGTCGCAGCGCCGAGCCTTCGGTGTATTTTAAGAACTCCGCTTCGCTCCATGCAAATAAAACGCCGAGTCCGGCGGCGTCGAGGCCGTGGCGCGGGCGGAAATCGTCCTCGCCGGTCGCGCGGGCGAAGCGGTTCCACGGGCAGACCAGCTGGCAGTCGTCACAGCCGAA
>CAYLKC010000095.1:0-6845 GCA_964384095.1 uncultured Chromatiales bacterium | reverse complement strand
CTTGAGGATTTCGCGCTTCGGCGGCACGACCTTGCCGACGCGATTCATCGTGAATATGTATTGCGCCATGGGGGTTCCGGAAATTGTAAAGTTACGGATACATGATGTGCGGGTGATGATAGCACATGCGTATCTGTCCGTGCCCTTGGCCCGCAGCCGGTGGGCGGGATGTGTTCTCCCTGACGCGCCGTTAATACATCCCTGTAGGCTCCACGGCCGCATCCCTGCGGCCGAGGGTCAGGGAGAACACATCCCGCCCACCGGCTGCTGACTGTGCGCCGCCCCGCCAGGGCTTGGTCCTGGTGCTGTGGTATAGTGAGCGCCATTCTTCCTGCCCGTTGTCTCTCTATGAAATTCGCGATCCTGTCCAGAAAGACGAGCCTGTATTCGACGCGCCGGCTGGCGCAGGCGGCGCGCGAGCGCGGGCACCAGGTGCGTATCGTCGATCCGCTGCATTGCTACATGAACGTAACGACGCACCGTCCGGAGATCTATTACAAGGGTGAGGCGCTGACCGGGTTCGACGCGGTGATTCCGCGGATCGGGGCGTCGATCACTTTCTATGGCACGGCGGTGTTGCGGCAGTTCGAGATGATGGGCGTGTATCCGGTCAACGAGTCGGTGGCGATCTCTCGCGCGCGCGACAAGCTGCGTTCGCTGCAGCTGCTGGCGCGCAAGGGCATCGGCTTGCCGGTGACCGGGCTGGCGCATTCGCCGGACGATATCCGCCATGTGATCTCGATGGTCGGCGGCGCGCCGCTGGTGATCAAGCTGATCGAGGGCACGCAGGGCATCGGCGTCGTGCTGGCGGAGACGCCGAAGGCGGCAGAAAGCGTCATCGACGCCTTTCTCGGCCTCAAGGCCAACATTCTCGTGCAGGAATACATCCGCGAGGCGCAGGGTTCGGACATTCGTTGCCTGGTCATCGGCGACAAGGTCGTCGCGGCGATGAAGCGGCAGGCGAAGGAGGGCGAGTTCCGCTCGAATCTCCATCGCGGCGGCACGGCGACGGTGACCCGGCTGACGCCGGAGGAACGTTCGACCGCGGTGCGCGCGGCGCGGGTGATCGGCCTCAATGTCGCCGGCGTCGATATCCTGCGCTCGAACCACGGCCCCGTGGTCATGGAGGTGAACTCCTCACCGGGCCTCGAGGGCATCGAGGCGGCGACGAACACCGACATCGCCGGCCAGATCATCGAGTTCGCCGAAAAGAACGCCCGCGCCAACCGCACCCGCACGCGCGGGAAGGGCTAATACATCCCCCCTTCGCAAGCGAAGGGGGGGGTAGGGGGGGATGCGAGCGCAGCGAGAATCCTTATTCTCACTCGCTCCGCTCGCATCCCCCCTGCCCCCCTTCTAAAGAAGGGGGAGTGTGGAGTGGAGAGGTGACTCAGCGCCTGCCGAGCAGGTAGGATGCGTCCGGGATCACGTTGACCCGTCCGTGCATCGCCGAGCGGCCGAGCAGCATGCGGAAGCGCATCGGGTCACGGTTGGCCAGCGTGATCTCGATCGGCCATTCCTCGTCACCGAGTTGCAGCTGTGTGCGGATCACGTAGCGGTAGTCCCGGTGGCCACCCGAGTTCGTGACCCAGCGGCGATCGACGAGTTCGGCGGTGCAGGCCACGATATCGCGCCTGCCCTGCAGGATATGGACGCCAAAGCGGACGAAGTCGCGGCGGCGGGCGCGGAAAGGCTCGGCATCGAGGCTGTGCAACGCCGAGGTCTGCGCGCCGGTGTCGACCTTGGCCTTGATCGCCCCGATACCGAGCGCCGGCAGCGCCAGCCATTCGCGCCAGCCGACGTGGATCCTCTGGGCAGCGTCGGAAGACTTGCGTATCATTCCGCGCATCATTGCGTGAATACCCGCTCGCATGCAAGGGAGCGCTCCCCGTTGACGGATACGAGCATCGAAACCATCGGCCAGGCGATCGAGCGCATTGCCGCCCGTTTTGAGTCGGCCGGACTCTGCCATGGGCACGGTGTCGATAACGCGCTCGACGAGGCCGCGTGGCTGGTGCTGGCCGCGCTGCGCCTGCCGCCGGAGTTGCCGCCCGGGGTCTATGCCACGGTACTGACGGCCGGGGAGCGCGCAGCGATCGATCGTCTCGCCACCCGCCGTATCGACGAGCGTATTCCGACCGCGTACCTGACCGGCCATGCCTGGTTCTGCGGGTTGCGTTTCCATGTCACGCCGGATGTGCTGATCCCGCGCTCGCCGATCGCCGAACTGATCGGTGACGGCTTTGCGCCTTGGCTCTCGGCCGACCGCCCGCCGGCGCGCATCCTCGACATCGGGACCGGCAGCGGTTGCATTGCGATCGCCTGCGCATACCTGTTCCCGGAGGCCGAGGTCGATGCCGTCGATGTGTCCGACGCTGCGCTCACGGTTGCGCGTGGCAATATCGCCGCGCACCGCCTCGGCGACCGCGTCCATGCGCTCCATTCGGATCTCTTTGCCGGCCTCGCCGGCCGCCGTTACGACCTGATCGTCAGCAACCCTCCCTACGTGGATGCCGCGGAGATGGACGCGCTGCCCGAGGAGTTCCGCCGCGAACCGGCGCTCGGTCTCGCCGGCGGCGAGGACGGGCTCGATATCGTCGTGCGTCTGCTGCGCGATGCCCCGGATCACCTCACGCCGGAAGGGGTGCTGATCGTCGAGGTCGGGGCCTCCGCGGCGGCGCTGGCCAGGCGTTTCCCGCGCGTGCCGTTCGTCTGGCTCGAGTTCGAGCAGGGCGGGGAGGGCGCCTTCCTGCTGACTGCGGCAGACCTCGAGAGTGCCCGGGCCGCATTCGCCGACGCAGCCGCGATCGGCTATCATTAGCCATGATAACCGTGAGGGAATCATGGATCAGTCCCTGAAATTCGATCCGGCGCTGATGCGGCGCCACGACCGCAGCGGCCCGCGTTATACCTCCTATCCGACGGCCGACCGGTTCCACGAGGGCTTCGGCGAGCCGGCCTACCGCGCGGCTGCAGCGCGCGCCGCGGAAGCGGCGGCGCCGCTGTCGCTGTATGTCCATATCCCGTTCTGCGACACGCTGTGTTTCTACTGTGCCTGCAACAAGATCGCGACGAAGAACCGCGCGCACGCTACCCCGTATCTCGCCGCGGTGCAGTCCGAGCTGGCCTTGCAGGGCGACCTGTTCGAGCGCTCGCGCGTCGTCGAACAGGTGCACTGGGGCGGCGGCACGCCGACCTTCATCAGTCCCGCGCAGATGACGGCGTTGATGCAGGCGACACGCGCGCATTTCACCCTGCGCGATGACGATCGCGGTGAATACTCGATCGAGATCGATCCCCGCGAGACCGGCCCGGACACCATGACGCTTTTGCGCGGTCTCGGTTTCAACCGGATCAGCATGGGCGTGCAGGACTTCGAGCCGGCGGTGCAGCGTGCGGTCAACCGTATCCAGGGCGAGGCGGTGACGTTCCGCGCGCTGGAACAGGCGCGCGCAGCGGGTTTCCATTCGGTCAGTCTCGACCTGATCTACGGCCTGCCGATGCAGGACGTTGCCAGTTTCCTGCGCACCCTCGACAAGGTGATTGCCGAGAGGCCCGACCGGCTGTCGGTATTCAACTATGCGCATCTGCCCGCGTTGTTCACGCCGCAGCGCCGCATCCGCGAGGCCGATCTGCCGCCACCCGGGGTCAAGCTCGCGATCCTGCGGGCAACGATCGAGCGTCTGACCGAGGCCGGATACCTGTATATCGGGATGGATCACTTCGCGCTGCCGGACGACGAGCTCGCGGTCGCCCAGCGCGCCGGGACGCTGTATCGCAACTTCCAGGGCTATTCGACACACGCCGACTGCGACCTGGTCGGTATCGGCGTCAGCGCGATCGGCAAGGTCGGGGACAGCTATGCGCAGAATTTCAAGCGCATCGACGACTACCGCGCCGCACTCGACGCCGGCCGCCTGCCGGTCTGGCGCGGCATCACGCTCGATGACGACGATCGCCTGCGACGCGCCGTCATCACCCGACTGATCTGCGATTTCGAACTCGACATCGGTGCGGTCTCCCGTGAATGGTCGATCGACTTCGACGACTACTTCGCCGATGAGCTCGTCGCCCTCGGCGACTTCGTCGAGGACGGACTGGTCACCATCGACCGCGCGCGGATCCGCATCACCCCGGTCGGCCGCTTGCTGGTGCGCAATCTCTGCATGGTCTTCGACCGCCGCCTGCGCGCCGGCGGCGAACGCAGGTATTCCAGAGTCATCTGATGATCGATGGTGTCGGCCACGACTGGCCGCGGCAATGCGATGGCAGGAAGCTGGCGGTGCTGCCGTTACGGGACCTTCCGCCGCAGGGATGCGGCGGAGAGCTACAGGGATGTTTTCACGTGTGTCCCGTAACGGCAGCACCGCCAACTTCGAACCAGTGATGACGGACGCCAGGAATCGCCCTGCCATGCCTTGACCGGGCCTCCCGGATCAATAGTCGTGGTCTGTCAGCGCGTTGCCCGCTACAATAGCCCGCATGTCTGGCAATACCTTCGGCAAACTGTTCACCGTCACGAGTTTCGGCGAGAGCCACGGCCCCGCGCTCGGCTGCATCGTCGACGGCTGCCCGCCGGGTCTGGAGCTCTCTGCCGCCGATCTCCAGCGCGACCTCGACCGTCGCAAGCCCGGCCAGTCGCGCCACGTCACCCAGCGCCGCGAGGATGACGAGGTCGAGATCCTGTCGGGTGTGTTCGAGGGCAGGACCACCGGCACGCCGATCTGCCTGCTGATCCGCAACCAGGATCAGCGCTCGCGCGACTACACGAACATCATGGAGCGCTTCCGCCCCGGCCATGCCGATTATACCTATCAGCAGAAATACGGCCGGCGCGACTATCGTGGCGGCGGCCGCTCGTCGGCGCGCGAGACCGCGATGCGGGTCGCCGCCGGCGCGATTGCGAAGAAATACCTGTCCGTCCGCTACGGCATCACGATCCGCGGCTATCTCGCGCAGCTCGGCCCGATCCGCGCCGAGGCCTTCGACTGGGACGAGGTCGGGCGCAACCCGTTCTTCTGCCCGGATGCAGGCAAGATTGCCGAGATGGAGGCCTTCATGGACGCATTGCGCAAGTCCGGCGATTCGGTCGGCGCGCGCATCAACGTGGTTGCCAGCGGCCTGTTCCCCGGCCTCGGTGAACCGATCTTCGATCGGCTCGATGCCGACATCGCCCACGCGCTGATGAGCATCAATGCGGTCAAGGGCGTCGAGATCGGCGCCGGTTTCGCCGCAGTCGAACAGAAGGGTACCGAGCATCGCGACGAGATCACGCCCGCGGGATTCCTCGGCAACCAGGCCGGCGGCATTCTCGGCGGCATCTCGACCGGACAGGACATCCTCGCCAGCATCGCGCTGAAGCCGACCTCGAGCCTGCGATTGCCGGCGCGCACCGTCAATCTCGCCGGCGAGCCGGTCACGATCGAGACCAAGGGCCGCCACGACCCCTGTGTCGGCATCCGCGCGACGCCGATCGCCGAGGCGATGCTCGCGATCGTGCTGATGGATCACGCGCTGCGCCATCGCGCACAGAACATCGATGTCCAATCCGGAACCCCGATCGTCCCTGCCGCCGCGGATGACTGAGATACATCCGTTCTGATGTATCTCCGTCATTCGAGCTTCTACCTGTGGTACTTCGCCGCGCTCGGCGCCCTGTTGCCTTACTGGGGGCTGTACCTGAAGTCTCTCGGCTTCTCTGCGATCGAGATCGGAGAGCTGATCGCGATCATGATGGCGACCAAGATCATCGCCCCGAACGTCTGGGGCTGGATCGCCGATCGCAGCGGCCGGCGCATGCGCGTCGTGCGCATCGCCTCGCTGCTCGCGGCGATCGCCTTCGCCGGCGTCTTCGCCGGCAGCGGCTACTGGTGGCTGGCGCTGGTCGTCACCGTCTTCAGCTTTTTCTGGAACGCCGCGCTGCCGCAATTCGAGGCGGTGACGATGAGCCGCCTCGGGCATCGCACAGATCTCTACAGCCGCATCCGACTGTGGGGATCGGTCGGCTTCATCATCGCGGTCGTCGCGCTCGGCGCCGCGATCGACCGTCATGGCATCGCCCTGCTGCCGGCGGTGCTGCTCGGACTGTTCCTTGCGATCTGGTGTTCGAGCCTCGCGGTCGCCGACCAGCCGCAAGCGCCTGCCGCGCGCGGCGATCATCCGCCGCTGTCGCAGGTGCTGCGTCGCGCCGACGTCATCGCCCTGCTCGTTGTCTGTTTCCTGATGCAGGCCAGTCACGGACCCTATTACAGTTTCTTCACGATCCACCTCGAACAGAACGGCTACAGTGGCTGGCTGATCGGCCAGCTGTGGGCGCTCGGCGTGCTGGCCGAGATCGGCGTGTTCCTGCTGATGCACCGGATGCTGCCGCGCTTCGGCGTGCGTCGGCTGCTGCTCGCGAGCCTCGCGCTGACCACGCTGCGCTGGCTGCTGATCGCCGGCTTCGTCGACTCGCTCGCGGTGATGCTGTTCGCGCAGGCCCTGCATGCCGCGAGCTTCGGCATCTATCACGCCGTCGCGATCGGTCTGATCCACCGCTATTTCACCGGCCGCCACCAGGGCAGGGGACAGGCCCTCTACAGCAGTCTCAGCTTCGGCGCCGGCGGCGCGATCGGCAGCCTCTATGCCGGCTACCTGTGGGACAGCGCCGGCGCGACCCCGACCTTCGTGATCGCGGCGCTGCTCAGCACCGCGGCATTTGTCGTTGCATTCCGCGGCATCGCTGGTCGGTCATCAGAACGCGGGTACGATTGACTGCGCGACATGCTCGCGGCTTGGGGTGACTGCTTCCCTGACCCTCGGCCGCAGGGATGCGGCCGTGGAGCGTACATGGATGTATTCACAGC
>CAYLKC010000094.1:4373-7024 GCA_964384095.1 uncultured Chromatiales bacterium | reverse complement strand
CGGCCATGGCCGCGGAGGTCTCGCGGGAAACGGCGCGCGAGCTGCGCAACGCCGGTGTCATCCTGGCGCTGGAAAGCATTCTGGACAAGGTGCGCGAACGCTATCCTGAGGCCAGGCTGCTGGAGGCGGAACTGGAAAAGGATGACGGCATCTATATTTACGAGCTGGAAATACTGACCCGTGAGGGCCGGGTGCGTGAGCTGGAGGTCGACGCAGCCAGCGCCAGGATCATAGACGATGAAGAAGAAGACTGATGCGTCTGCTGCTGATCGAAGACAGCCCCGCGCTCGCGGATGAATTGCTGCCGCGACTGAAGCAGGGCGGCTATGCCGCCGACTGGCTCGTCGACGGTCGCGATGCGGATCGCGCCGTGCATGACCAGGACTACGATATCGTGGTGCTGGATCTCGGCCTGCCCGGTCGCAGCGGACTCGACATCCTGCGCGGCTGGCGCGCGGCGGGGCGGCAGGTGCCGGTGCTGATACTGACCGCGCGCGACACCTTCGCCGAGCGTATCGAAGGCCTGCGTTCGGGCGCCGATGATTATCTCACCAAGCCCTTTCACCCCGATGAATTGCTGCTGCGCCTGCAGGCGATTCTGCGTCGTCGCCACGGCATGTCCAATCAGACCCTGCTCGAAGCGAACGGACTCGCGCTCGATGAGCAGCAGCAGTGCGTATACGCGCATGGCCGGGAGATCGCGCTGAGCGGCATCGAGTTCCGGCTGCTGCGACTCTTCATGCAGCACCCGGACAGGCTGCTGCTGCGCGGCGAGCTCGAGGAGCGCCTGTACGACGCCGCCAGCGAGATCAACAGCAATGTGCTGGAAGTGCATGTCAACCGCCTGCGCCGCAAGCTCGGCAGGGACGTCATCGAGACCCGGCGCGGCCAGGGCTATTGCTTCCGCGGCATCGACGGAGACGCCGCCGGGTGAAGCCCGCCGCATCGATCCAGCGCACGCTCGCGCTCGGACTCGGCGCCAGCGTGATCGTCGTCACCCTCTCGCTGGGTCTCGTTGCGTTCCTGCTGTCCGAACGCGCGCTGCGGGATATCGCGCGCGTCAGTCTGGAGGAGGACGCCATCAGTGTACTGGCGGCGCTGGAGCGACAGCCGGAGACGCTTGGTCTGAATCCGGCGCTATTGCTGCCGGCCTATCAGATGCCCTTGTCGGGCCGCTATTTCGCGGTGGTGGCCGAGGGGCAGACGCTGCGCTCGCGCTCGCTGTGGGACGCCGACCTGCCGACCCCGCCGCGCGCCGGGTTCGTGCCCGAGTTGTTCACGGGCATCTCCGGCCAGCAGTTATTGATACTGCGCGCGGACTACCGTCGTCTGGGTACCGATATCGTCGTAGTGGTGGCCGCGGACCTTGCCCCGTTGCTTGCCCGCTTTCGCGCCATAGGGCTGATACTGCTCGGGCTCGGCGTGCTGGCGTCGGGTCTGTTACTGCTGCTGCAACGTTACTGGATGCGTCGCGCCTTGCTGCCGCTGGCGCATACCAGGCAACAGTTGCATGAGCTGCGGCAGGGGGAGCGCGAGCTGCTGCAGACCGACGTCCCGAACGAATTACGCCCGCTGATCGACGAGATCAATCGCCTGCTGCAGTATTCACGCGAATCGATGGCGCGCTCGCGGCGCTCGCTCGGCAACCTGGGACATGCCCTCAAATCGCCGCTCGGCGTGCTGTTCATGCTCAGCGAAAAGGCCGACTCGGGGCTGAAGGAACAGATGGATGCGCAACTGCTGCAGATCCAGCGCCGTATCGGCAGGGAGCTTGGCCGCGCGCGGACGGCGGGCGAATCCCTGTCGGGGGCGCGTTTCGAACCGCGCGCGGATCTGCCCCTGCTGATCGACACCCTGAAACGTGCCCGGCCCCGCCCCCTCGACATCCGCTGGGAGGCGCCCGCGGGGACGCTCCCGCTCGAACAGGATGACATGCTGGAATTGCTCGGGAACCTGATCGATAACGCCTGCAAATGGGCGCGGGGTCGCATCGACATTACGCTCGCGATCCGGGACGGGGCCCTGCTGATCCGGGTGGCCGACGACGGCCCGGGGCTGGCGCCGGAACTGCGCAAGGAGATGCTGCGACGCGGCGCGCGCCTGGACGAAGGCATCGAAGGGCATGGCCTCGGGCTCGGCATCGTCAGCGACATGGTCGCTGTCTATCACGGTACCATTGCGCTGGATTCCGCCAGTCTGGGCGGCCTGCTGGTCGAGATCAGTCTGCCGCTTCCCGCATAGCGTCGGCTTGTCACCGGCGCGCCTGAATTCGCCGCCGCCCGGTCTGCTAGAACTATCACCGCATAAATAAGGTAGACGTAAGAACTCGGGCAATCCTATACTCAGGCGACGCCGGGGGCTGTTTTCCCATCGAGCGTGTGATAGCAGCAGGTCCCGGCGCAATCCTCGATTTTCCGCCCGCACTTGATGGTGCGGCGGCTGAGCTTTATTTGCCCCGGTTCCGATCAGTTAATAACGACAAAAAGGTATCGGGGATGCGAATGAAGTCACGCCTGGGTGGTCTTTCACTGTTCATCTTTATCCTGGCCCTCGGGCTGGTGCTCACGGCCTGCAACAGCGATAACAATAGCGGTCCTGCCGTTGAGAGCGATGACGCCGCGCTGTCCGCGTTGACTGCTGCGCCGGCCACG
>CAYLKC010000094.1:0-4273 GCA_964384095.1 uncultured Chromatiales bacterium | reverse complement strand
TGCGGAGGACGGTACCACCACGCGCGACTACGTGATCGATATCGTGCGCAATGATCCGGTTGCCGTTGAGAGCGATGACGCCGCGCTGTCCGCGTTGACTGCTGCGCCGGCCACGCTGGTCCCCGCCTTCTCCCCCGATGTCACGAACTATACGGCCACCGTCGACGATACCGTGGACGCCGTCCAGCTCGTTGCCAGCCCGCGGCATGCCGGGGCAACGCAGACGCTGAACGGCAACCCGCTCGCCGTCGGCGCGCCGGGCACGAGCCTCGACCTGGAGATCGGCAACAACCTGTTTACCATTCAGGTCACTGCGGAGGACGGTACCACCACGCGCGACTACGTGATCGATATCGTGCGCAATGATGTGCCGGTCGAGCCCATCGCCACGACCACCGTGCAGTTGCTGGTGCTGGATACCTCGCGCGCACCGGTGACTGGTGCACAGGTCACCGCCGATGATCTGCCGGGCAGCGCCACCACCGATGACGAAGGCCGGGCCTTCGTCGTCGCGCCTGCGATTGACGGCGCGGTGTTGCGATTGACGCGCAACGGATTCGTCGACCAGCTCGTACGCCTGGACCTGTCCGCTGGTAGCGATCCGGCGACGCCGTTGCTGGTCGCCATGGTGCCGCGCGCTGCGGCGCAGAGTTTTGCGGCCAATGCGCCGGTCACGCTGACCGCCGATGACGGGGCGCGTGTCGAGCTGCCTGCCAACGCCTTCGTCGATGGCGCGGGCAATCCCGTCAGCGGACAGATCGATGCCTTCATTACCCCGCTCGATATCCGGGATGACGATGCCCTCGCCGCGTTCCCGGGCGGCTACGCCGCCCGTGGGCCGGGCGAGGAGCCGGGTTCGCTGATCACGCTGGGCGTCGCAGACTTCAGCTTCAGCCAGGGCGGTCAGCGACTGCAGCTCGCCCCCGGTGTGATCGCCACCATCGACGTACCGATCTATGTGACGCAGGACGCCCAGGGCAACCCGTTACACCCGAACGATCTGATCCCGCTGTGGGAGCTCGATGAGACCGATGCGGTCTGGAACTACGAAGGTGACGCGCTGGTCGTTGCGTCGGCCGGTTCGCCGACCGGCTGGGCACTGCGCGGCGAGGCGCGCCATTTCAGTTGGTGGAATGCCGACATCTTCGTGGGTCGGACCGCAAATTCACCCGGCGTCGCGGTGTTCGAGAGCCAGATCATGCCGAGGCTCTACTGTGATGACATAGGGACGGCCTGCGATGGCAGCGTCCCTGGTGACGGCGCCTGGGTCACGGCCGCCATCCTGGGCCTTGACGGTCCGCGGCAATCGATCAATCGCTGGGTCCCGTTCGGCGCCGACGAGGTCGCGCCGATCCCCATCCCGATCTTCTTCGACATCGGCGTCACTGCCTCGGTGGCCGATGGCTATTATGTCGTGGGCGACGTGACGCCGACACCGGTCAGGAGCGACCTCGGTGACGAGGTCATCGTGGTCAACGTGTTGCTTCAGGCCCGCCATCTGGTCAACGACGGGTACTTCGTGCCCGGCGAACGACTGCGCGGCTACATGGAAGAGGCCGACGAGGTGCATACCTACCGCTTCGAGGGTCGGGCCGGGCGCGTCTTCAGGCTGCGTGCCTATCCGGCGGCCGATGCCGCTTCCGGTCCCGGCATCAGCTCGGATCTCGGCGCCACGGTGCGCGTCTGGCGTGATGATGAACTGCTGGCCGAGGCGCCCTTCGACGCGACGCAGTTCGCCGAGATCGATGTGGCGCTGCCCGCCGACGACGAGTATCGCGTGACCTTCACCGCCGACGGCAAGGTTCCGGGCTTTTATGTCGCGACGACGGCGCTGTTGTTCAACCAGCCCGAGGAAGGCGGCCTCGTCGCCTTCCCGGCCCAGTCTGCGGCGACGGGTATCGGCCTCTATAGAATGAATAACGAAGGCGACGGTTTCGACCTGCTGACACCGGCCGGGATCTCGACCACCTGTCTCAGCCCGAAGGCGACGGGCGTATCCTGCGCTGGCCCCAATCAGCAGGCCGGCAACGGTGGTCGTGGCGACAACTTTGCCCCGGGGCCGCGCGATGGCTTCTTCCGCGAACTGGCGCCGGGACAGATCATCTATGTCTCCGATCATGATCGGCCAGGATTCGCAGACCTGTTCAGCCTCAATCTCGACGAACCGGGGCTCGCAACCCGCCTGAGCGGGGCCGAGATCGCCGGGGTGGAGGGCTATTCGGTGCTCGACTTCCGGCACAACGCGGGATCGCCGCGGCTGGTCTACAAGGTGACGCCGGTCCAGTTGTCACTGGCGCTGGGTGAGGCAGGGGCCCTGTATGTAGTCGAGGTCGACGCCCCGGAGCAGCGCCGGGCGATCCCGCTGTTCGATGGGCCTCGCGCCACGCGTTTTGAACTCAGTGCGGACGGGCGCTGGGTCGTCTATGAAAGCCGGACACCGGATATCGGCCTGATCATGGGCGACCTGTTTGCGGTGGATCTGGACAGCCCCGGCGCCCTGCCGGTGCCGGTGAATCCGGCGCTGAACTTCATCGGCGGCGAACGAATGGGCAGCTTTGCGATCAGCCCCGACAGCCGCTGGGTGACCTACTCAGTGCTTGAGATATTCGGCGAGGGCACCCGCCGCCAGGCCTATCTCGTCGATCTCGAGAATCCCGCTGTGCCGATCCGGGTCAGCGCCGAGGCCAACACCCGGACGATGGAGGCGCGTTTCGCGCCGGATGGCAGCGCAATCGTCTACCGCAATGCTGGTAGTGCAAACAACCTTCAGGGCGCGGGCCCCCTGTTCATCGTCGACCTCAGCGACCCATCGCAGCCCGGTACGCCGGTCAGTGTCGCGCAACAATCTGTTGGCAGTTCTTCCAGTTGGAGATTCTCGCCGGCAGGTGATCAGATCGTCGAGGTGACGAATCGCTTCGTCTACGGCTACTCGCTGGCCGAGCCGGGGCCGGCCGCGCAGCGCGTAGCGCTGCTGCAAGTGCCGATCGGTCAGGTCCTGCGCGGCGATCCGGTCTACT
This sequence comes from uncultured Chromatiales bacterium, assembly GCA_964384095.1. GTDB lineage: Bacteria > Pseudomonadota > Gammaproteobacteria > SZUA-140 > SZUA-140 > JAITWN01. The sequence continues at coordinate 1,256 of CAYLKC010000094.1, read as the reverse complement.
CGGCAGATGGCCAGGGTATCCTGCTGCAGCTCGAGACGAGTGCAGATCTGCCCCGGGGCCTGATCTACCAGCGCTTCGGCGATCCTGTCGACGGCTACCGCACCCTGCTGGAGAGTGAGGATTTTCCCGTGCAGTCACGCGGCGTGTTCCAGATGGCCCTCTCGCCAGACGGCCTGAGCGTGATCGCGGCGATCGGTCGCGATACCGCCGGGTCGGAACAGCTGATCCTGTCGGTCCCGCTGGCCGGCGAGCGGATCATTACCCAGCTGGTTCCGGAGCGCGACGAGGCGCAGGACCTGACGCTGAGGATGATCGACACCACCGATCGCTGGTACCAGTTCCTGCCGCTCGGGGACTGACGAGTCAAGCAGTAGCGCCGGCGGGGGTGATAACCCGCCGGCGCATCTCGTCCCGCTGTCCGTCTCATCTCGCGGTAATTCCATCTATAATCCATGGGATTCATGGATTAGCCGTCACCTTTCGTCGGCAGGGAGCATGCGCGTCATGAGTGATCTCGACGGACGCGGTCGCCCGGAGGTCGTGTTCGCGACCCGCGGCCTGACCAAGACCTATGTCGTCGGCGAGGTCGAGATCCATGCCCTGCGCGGCGTCGACCTCGACCTCTATGCCGGTGAATTGACGGTCATGCTCGGGGCCTCCGGCTCCGGCAAGTCGACGCTCTTGAACATCCTCGGCGGCCTCGACCATGCCACCGGCGGCACCGTGCGCTACCGCGAACAGGACCTCGTCAATGCCCCCGACAAGGTGCTGACCGCGTTCCGTCGCGATAACGTCGGCTTCGTGTTCCAGTTCTATAACCTGATCTCGAGCCTGACCGCGCGCGAGAACATCGCGATCGTCACCGAGATCAGCCGCAACCCGATCACGCCCGAAGAGGCGCTGAAGCTCGTCGGCCTCGAGCAGCGCATGGACCACTTCCCGTCGCAGCTCTCGGGCGGCGAGCAGCAGCGGGTCGCGATCGCGCGCGCGATCGCCAAGCAGCCGGCGGTGCTCCTGTGCGACGAACCGACCGGCGCGCTCGACTCAAAGAGCGGCGTGCAGGTGCTGGAGGCGATCGCGCGCATCAACCGCGATCTCGGCACGACGACGGTCGTCATCACCCACAACGCCGTCATCGGCCAGATGGCCGACCGCGTGATCCGCATCAGCGACGGCCGCGTGTCCGAGACGCAGGCCAATGCCGCGCGCAAGCGCCCCGACGAGCTGTCCTGGTGATCAGCGCGCTGAACCGCAAG
>CAYLKC010000093.1:0-7129 GCA_964384095.1 uncultured Chromatiales bacterium | reverse complement strand
CTCGGCCGCAGGGATGCGGCCGCGGAGCGTACAGGGACGTATTCACAGCGTGTCCCGGAAACAAGGGACACCGCCCGCCGAACCACGGAAACCTGATTCTGAAATTCCCGGTTACCCATCGATCAGCAGCATTTGGTAGGATAGTCCATCACGGCGCGGACGCCCCGCGCGTAAAGAACGCTCATTGTACACGACTCTCCCGACGACCTGACAACCCGATGGAACCCGCCGAAACCCAGCCCAGCAAACCCGGATTCTTCGGCCGACTGAAGGAGCGCCTCAGCCGCACCCGCAGCGGCCTCGTCGATGGTGTCGCCGGCCTCGTCCTCGGCCGCAAGAAGATCGACGAGGAACTCATCGAGGACATCGAGACCGTCCTGCTCGGCGCCGATGTCGGCGTCGACGCGACGCGACAGATTATCAAAGACCTCGAGACCCGCATCTCGCGCAAACAGCTCCAGGACAGCGACGCCCTGCTCGCCGCGCTGCGCGAAGACCTCGCCGCGCTGCTCGCCCCGTGCACCGCTCCGCTCGACACCGGCGCTGCAAAACCGTTTGTGATCCTGATGGCCGGCATCAACGGCGCCGGCAAGACCACCACGATCGGCAAGCTCGCGCGCCGCTTCCAGGCCGAAGGCAAGAAGGTCATGCTCGCCGCCGGCGACACCTTCCGCGCCGCTGCGGTCGAGCAGCTCCAGGTCTGGGGCGAGCGCAACCGGATCCCGGTCATTGCCCAGCAGCGCGCCTCCGATCCCGCATCGGTGGTATTCGATGCGATGCAGGCCGCGCAGGCGCGCGGCATCGACGTCCTGATCATCGACACCGCGGGACGCCTGCATACCCAGTCGAACCTGATGGCCGAGTTGCAGAAGGTCCGGCGCGTCATCACCAAGGTCGACGAGAGCGCGCCGCATGAGGTCATGCTCGTGCTCGATGCCGGCACCGGCCAGAATGCGGTCGCCCAGGCCGGCCAGTTCCGGGATGCGATCGGCGTCACCGGCATCGCGCTGACCAAGCTCGACGGCACTGCGAAGGGCGGCGTCATCTTCGCGATCGCGAAGAAGTTCGGCATCCCGATCCGCTTCGTCGGCGTCGGCGAGGGCATCGAGGACCTGCGCCCGTTCGACGCGACGGAATTCGTCGCCGCGCTGTTCGACCCGGTCGAGCAGCGGGGCGGCTGAGACTGCGGTCCCCGGACGATGCTCCAGCTCGACAATGTCGGCAAGCGCTATCCCGGCGGCCGCGACGCGCTGACCGGGCTCAACCTGCGCCTCGAGGTGCAGGAGATGGCCTTTCTGACCGGACATTCGGGCGCCGGCAAGAGTACGCTGCTCAAGCTGATCGCGCTGATCGAGCGCGTCAGCTACGGCCGCATCACCTTCAACGGCCGCGACCTCGCCCGCGTGCGCCGCGGGCGCATCCCGTATCTGCGCCGCGAGATCGGCATCATCTTCCAGAACCATCACCTGCTCGGCGACCGCACCGTGTTCGACAACGTCGCGCTGCCGCTGGTGATCGCCGGTCATGAGCATCGCGAGATCCGGCGCCGCGTGCGCGCCGCGCTCGACAAGGTCGGCCTGCTCGACAAGGAAAAGCGCTATCCGGCGATGCTGTCCGGCGGCGAGCAGCAGCGCGTCGGCATCGCGCGCGCGGTTGTCAACAAGCCCCCGCTGCTGCTCGCCGATGAACCGACCGGCAACCTCGATCCCGAGCTGTCGGCCGAGATCATGCACTTGTTCGAGCAGTTCAACCAGGTCGGCGTCACCGTGCTGGTCGCGAGTCACGACATCGGGCTGATCTCGCAGATGGGCCATCGCATCATCAAGCTCGGGGAAGGCCGCCTGGTGTCCGATCAACCGGCCGCGGTCAGGGTCGGCGCATGAGCGGATTCGGCATCCCCGAGAGCCTGCGGCGTCGCCCCGAGGAGACCGGCGCCGCCCCGGCGGACACTGACGCCGCGGATCCGCGGCAGGATGACGGTGTCGCCGACGAGCGTGACGAGGGCTCGCGCGCCACGCCGCGGGTCCGGACGCGGCGCATCGGCTTCTCCCGCCGCATCGGCGCCTGGGGCGAGCATCACCTGCAGGCGCTGTTCAGCACGCTCGGTCGCATCGCGCGCGCGCCGTTCTCGAGTGCAATGACCATTGCGGTGCTCGGTATCGCGCTGGCGCTGCCGACCGGGCTGCATGTGATGTTGCAGAACGTGCAGACAGTGAGCGCGGGCTGGGACGATGCCGCGCAGATCTCGCTGTTCATGCAGCGTGATCTCGATGCCGCCTCGGTGCAGCGCATCGCCGGCGAAATCGCCGCGCTGCCGCAAGTCGCCGCGACCAGTCATATCACGCCGTCCGAGGCCCTCGACGAGTTCCAGCGCCAGTCCGGCTTCGGCAATGTGCTCGATGCCTTGCGCGAGAATCCGCTGCCGGCGCTGATCATCGTCCGGCCGGGGCCGGAGCACCGCGCGCCGCATGAGGTCGAGGCCCTGCTGCGCGCGCTGCGCGAACGGCCCGGCGTCGACCTCGCCCAGCTCGATATGGAATGGGTCGAGCGCCTGCACGCGATCACCGGGATCGCCAAGCGCGGCGTACTCGTGCTCGCGGTGCTGCTGTCGTTCGCGGTGCTGCTGATCATCGGTAATACGATCCGTCTTGCGATCCACAATCGCCGCGAGGAGATCGTCGTGCAGAAGCTGATCGGGGCGACCAATGCCTTCATCCGCCGGCCGTTCCTGTACAGCGGCCTGCTCTACGGGCTGTTCGGCGCGGTCTTCGCCTGGCTGCTGGTCAGCCTGTCCCTGTGGCTGCTCGACGGGCCGGTCGCGCGCCTGTCCGCGCTGTACAACAGCCCGTTCACCCTCGACCGCATTGGCCTCGAGGCCAGCGTCCTGCTGGTCGCCGGCGGTGTCCTCCTCGGCCTCGCCGGGGCCTGGCTCGCGGTCGGCCGTCACCTGCGCGAGATCGAGCCGAGCTGAGCCGGCCCGGCCCGGCGAAGGCCTCGGCGCTGGCGCTCAACTTATTGTTTTAAAATACGAAAAATAATCATTGAACGTGCCCCACCGGGCAGGGTCCGATTTCAGAGGGGTGTCGTTCCGTGTCGCGGAACTTTGGCCCGGCCTTGGCACTCAAAGGGTATGAGTGCTAAAATCGACACCAATTGATTGATATTGAAACCCTTTCAGGGAGGGATCCGAGATCCATGAGCAAGCAGCCGGAAAAGAATCTGGTATTGCATAGCGGCAGCCTGGAAGCCTATGTACAGAGCGTCAGCGCGATCCCGGTGCTCAGCACCGAGGAAGAGCGCGCGCTCGCGATCCGTTACCGCGATGAGCAGGATCTCGACGCCGCGCGCCAGCTGGTGCTGTCGAACCTGCGCTTCGTCGCCCATATCGCGCGCGGTTACAGCGGCTACGGCCTGTCCCAGTCCGACCTGATCCAGGAAGGCAACATCGGCCTCATGAAGGCCGTCAAGCGCTTCGACCCGGACATGAACGTGCGCTTGGTGTCGTACGCAGTGCACTGGATCCGCGCCGAGATCCACGAATTCATCCTGCGCAACTGGCGCATCGTCAAGGTCGCGACGACGAAGGCGCAGCGCAAGCTGTTCTTCAATCTGCGCAGCGCGAAGAAGTCGCTGGCGTGGTTCGGCAGCGACGAGATCGATGCGGTCGCGAAGGACCTCGGCGTACGCCCCGAGGATGTCGTCGAGATGGAGTCGCGCATCAGCGGTTACGATGCATCGTTCGACCCGCTGAGCGATCGCGACGACGACGAGCGCGCGTTCGCGCCGGCCGCGTATCTGCAGGATCTGAGCATGGATCCGACCACGCAGGTCGAGCAGGCCGACTGGGATGCGCGCAACGAGGAAAACCTGCGCGTGGCGATGGAAGGCCTCGACGCGCGCAGCCGCGATATCCTCCAGCAGCGCTGGCTCAACGACGACAAGGCGACCCTGCAGGACCTCGCCGACAAGTACCAGGTCTCCGCCGAGCGCATCCGCCAGCTCGAGAAGAGCGCCTTCCGCAAGCTCCGCGATTCCCTGGAAGCCTGATTTATATCCCCCCCTTCGCTTGCGAAGGGGGGCAGGGGGGATGCCCGCGCAGCGGGCAAACCTCTCGCCTCGCTTCGCTCGACATCCCCCCTGGCCCCCCTTCTGAAGAAGGGGGGAATCAATGAGTCCCTGCCCCCTGAAGTAGGGGGGAATCAGTGAGTCCCTATCCCCTGAAGTAGGGGGGAATCAATGAGTCCCTGTCCCCTGAAGTAGGGGGAATCAGTTCAGCTTATCGAGGTCCAGGCAGGTGGCGATCGCGTCGGGATCGGGCGTGTCGAGGTATGGGACGATGCCGAGGAGCGGCGCGGGGATGCGCTTCCTCAGCGTATCGATACTGCCGTCGGCCTGACGCGCGTGCGGATCGATGCGGTTTGCGATCCAGCCGGCGAAGGCCAGGCCCGAGTCGCAGATCGCGCGACTGGTCAGCAGGGCATGGTTCAGGCAGCCGAGGCGGATGCCGACGACGAGGATCACCGGCAGCTCGCAGGCGCGCGCGATGTCGGCCATGGTCTCGCTGTCGCTGATCGGCACCTCCCAGCCGCCGGCGCCTTCGAGCACGACGACATCGCTGAGTTCCCGGACGCGGGCGAGGTCATCGATGATCGCGCCGATATCGATGGTGTCGTGTTGCAGCGCCGCGGCGATATGCGGCGATACCGGTTCAGTGAAGGCATAGCGATTCATCAGCGTGCGCGGCGGCGCCGGTCCGCTGCTCGCACGCTCGAGTGTCATCACGTCCTCATTGACGATGCCATCGGCGGTCATGACGCCGCCGCAGGACACCGGCTTCATGCCGGCGACCCGCAGCCCGCGCGCGCGCAGCGCGGAACACAGGCCTGCCGCGACGACGGTCTTGCCGACATCGGTATCGGTGCCGGTGATGAAGAAGCCGCGTGCTGTCATGATCCGCTTCCGTCCTTGCGCATGAGCCGGGACAACGGCACCCGTACCGCGTCCTCATCCTGTCTTACCTTAGCGTTTTCGCGCTCGGGCTTCCAGCAGTGGCCGTAGATCACCTCCCAGGTCGCGGGCAGCCTGCCGTCGCGGCGAAATCCTTCATAGGCCTGCATGACCCGCGCGAACCGGCCGCGGCCGGTCAGGCCGCGCGGACGGCCGCCGGTGATATTGTGCGCGCCGACCTGCTTCAGGTCGCGCATCACCGCGCGGGCGTCGGTATAGGTCAGCGTGATGTCCTCGCGATCCATGACCGGCTCGCTGAAGCCGAGCCGCATCAGGGCGTCGCCGATGTCGTGCATGTCGACGAAGGCGTTGACGTGGCTGTGGCCATCGATGTCTGACCAGCTCGCGCGCAGTTCCTTCAGCGTGTCGGGTCCGAAGGTCGTGAACAACAGCAGCCCGCCGGGGCGCAGCGCGCGGCGGAAGCCGGTGAGCGCGGCATCGAGGTCGTCACACCATTGCAGCATCAGATTCGACACGATCATGTCGACACTGTTGTCCGCGAGCGGCAGGCGCTCGGCGTCGGCGCAGATAAACTGGCGCCGGCCGCGCCAGCGCGCGAGGCGCGGGGCGCGGGTGCGCGCGGCGCGCAGCATCGCCGGCGCGATGTCGAGCGCGACGATGCGCGCCCGCGGATAGCGACGACCGAGCGCGTTGGTCAGTTCGCCGCTGCCGGCGCCGGCGTCGAGCAGGGACGCCGGTTGCAGACGGATCAGCTCGAGGCGTTCGAGCAGACGCGTGGCGACCTCGCGCTGTACGACCGCGGCGCCGGCATAACCGTCTGCCGCGCGATCGAACGCGGCGCGGACCAGGCGCTTGTCGAGCGCGTAACGCGCGTCAGGGCCGGCCATGGTGTTCCATGCCTGCCAGCAGCATCGCGAAGTGTTGAGGGTGTGACAGGAACGGGGCATGGCCGGCGCCGTCGATGGGATAGGTCGTCGCAGCGGGCAGGCGCTCGCCGAGGAAGGCCGCGGCAGCGGGCGGCGTGATCGTGTCGCGCGTGCCAGGGATCAGCCTGACCGGCAGACGCAGGCGGCCGAGAACCGGGAGCAGCGAGGCCTCGCGCAGGATCGCGAGTCCTCCGGTGAGCGCACGCGGGTCCGGCGCCGGCGCGCCGTCGAGCGCAGCCTTCAGGCACGCGAGCGTGCGCCGTTCGTCTTCGCTGCCGCGCACCTGCAAGGCAAGAAAGCGGCGCACGGTCTGCCCGGGTTCGTCACGCAGCCGCGCGCCGAAGCCGTCGAGCACCGCCGCGTCGAGTCCGGCGGACCAGCAGGGCGTATTGACGAAACAGGGCGTCGCGCCGGTCAATGCCAGGCCGGTGACGCGGCCGGGTTCGCGCAGCGCGATCGTCATTGCAACGAGGCCGCCGAGCGACCAGCCGAGCAAGGCTGCCGGCCCCGGCAGCGTGGCCGCGACCGCATCGGCGATCGCGTCGAGCGTATATGGACCGTCGGGCATCGCGCTGTATCCGTGGCCCGGCAGGTCGACGCAGTGCACGCGATGGCGCGCGGCGAGGCGTTCGGCGAGGTCGCGCCAGACGCCGCCATGCATCGCCCAGCCGTGGATCAGTACGAAGTCCGGGCCCGCGCCGAGGCTCTCGACATGCAGCGCCGTCGTCATCGCGCCACCGTTGCGGCGAGCGCATCGAGCAGGCGGTCGACGTGTTCATCGGTATGATTCGCGGTGAAGGTGATGCGCAGGCGCGCGCTGCCCCGTGGCACGGTCGGCGGGCGGATTGCGCCGACAAGAAGGCCGCGTTCGAACAGCGCCCGGCTCAGCGCGACGGCGCCGTCACTGTCGCCGGTGATCAGCGGCACGATCGGTACCGGCGGCGTCGCGGCCGGGTCGCCGGCGCGTGCCGCGAGCGGCACGCCGAGCGCGCGCGCACCATGCTCGAAGCGTGAGATAAGGGCGTACAGGCGTTCCCGTCGCCAGGATTCCCGCGTCGCGATCGCGAGCGCCTCGCGCGCCGCGCAGGCCACCGCCGGCGGCAATGCGGTCGTATACAGATAGCTGCGCGCAAACTGGATCAGCGTCTCGATCAGTTCCCGGCTGCCGGCGACGAAGGCGCCGAAGCCGCCGAAGGCCTTGCCAAGCGTGCCGACGAGGATGGGGACCTCATCGA
>CAYLKC010000092.1:0-7189 GCA_964384095.1 uncultured Chromatiales bacterium | reverse complement strand
GAAATCGCTGCCAAGCACCACTAGCGAGGTGTCCACCAAACCCTGGGAACTCCAACCTCGCCAGAGCAAAAGGTGCTGGCGGATGGCCAAACAGTGACCATGAACGCCCTGCACAAATGGGGGCCGAAGAACTGCTTCTACGAGTACGACCTCTACTCCACGCACTTCGGCACGATGGTGAACGATGAGGTCGAGAAGTACCTCTTTGGCTCCATTGACGTAAGGGGAGCCACGGCAGTTCGCGCCTTTGCTGACGGAGACCCGTGCGCGACACACGACTCGTTCCAGGACTTCTTCGAGTACCTGGACGCTCAGAAGCTGCGAACTCCCAAGGGCGATCGACCACGGGGAATCGCCGCGAGGGTTGGCTTTCTCAATCTCGCGCATCGCGCGCTGAAGGGCCGTCCCCGGAATGGGTGTAAATGGGTGTGCTTTTGATTGGGGTGACGGACGACGCGGGTTCGGTTCCGATTCCGACCCCGCTCCTGTGAATCACATTACCCTGGCTGGTCTTTGCCACCACGTGTATCGACCACACAAGCATGAGTATCACAGGCATCAACGGGCAGTGCCTGGTTTGGTTCTTCTTTGCCATCCCCGATGAACCCGGCCTGCTCGGCGAGCAGGCGACCCAGCCATACCCCCAGCCGCAGATCGTCGATCCGGCCGAACTCGTGCACGCGCAAGCGTCCGGCACGGTCGATCAGCATGAGCGACGGCGTGCCGCGCAGCTCGTAGCGGCTCATGCTCAGCGGGATCGGGTCGCCCTGCACGCCGACGGCATCCACACCGACAGGATGCGTGACGCGGTATTCGTGCAGGAAGGCCTCGAGCGCCACGGGCATCATCGCCGCGTGGTGCTCGAAGACCGTATGCAAGCCGATTACCGCCACCCCATGCCCTGCATATTCACGATGCACTCGCTCGGCCTGCGGCACGCCGTGGCTGACGCAACCCGGACACAACATCTGGAAGGCGTGCAGCAGCACGATGCGCCCACGCAATTGCACCAGGCTCAAGGGTGAAAGGGTATTGAACCACTGACTGACCTGCCAGTCGGGGGCCGCTGGATATTCGGGCGATGTGCGTTCCATGGCGTTCCCCTTATTTCAGATCGGTCAGTGCCGCGCCAAAGTTGATGTGAAAGGATTGGCCATCGATGACGAGTGCTGGCACCGACTTGACGCCTGCCGACTCGGCTTCAGCAATACGGGTCTTTTGTTCACCCAGGTGGACGACTTCGACGGCATAGCGGGCGGGATCGAGCGCATTGACGAACTGTTGCTCGGCAGACACACACACCGGGCAACCGGCATGGAAAAACAGGGCTTTGCTCATGATGGGCTCCTTTGATTGTGGCGAACTTTGCATCGAGTCGATGCATTATAGAGTTTAGAGTCGATGCATCTCGCTTGTCAATAGGTGCATCGAGACGATACATTATGAGCATGAGCCAAATCTCTCTCCTTCTCGAGCGCCTGGGCGCGCTGATGCAGCAATCCGTGCGTGAGGAAGCGGCACGCCACGGGCTGCTGCCCATTCATATCCAGGTACTGCACTACCTTTCGCGGGCCAACCGCTACAGCGACATCCCGATTGCCATCGCAGAGTACTTCGGCATCACCCGGGGTACGGTGTCACAGACACTGGCGGTATTGGAACGCAAGGGATTACTGATCAAGACGCCCGACCCGCGTCATGGCAAACGTGTGCACCTTGGATTGACGCCAGCGGGCGAAGCCATGCTGAATGGAAGCTGGCCCGAGCGCATCGAGCAGGCGCTGAGCGAGCTGCCGGTGGGCACGACCGATCTCGACGACGTACTTCGTCGCATCATGTCGACGCTGCAGCAACTCAATGGCCAGCGAGCGTTCGGTTTGTGCCGAAAGTGTTCGCACTTCCTGAACGAGAGTGATGGCGCGCGTTGTGGTCTGACCCGGGAGCCTCTCGCTAGCGAACAAACAGTGCGTATCTGCCGCGAATGGACGGGGCCCGGACCGGCATGCGTTTGACGGCTGTGGCACGGCTATTCAGCGTCGCGACTGATACAGAATCAGTCTCTGAAAACGAGGCGAGGCCGGCGCCGATCGGGTATGATGTCAGTCATGAATAGCGAACTCCCCTGGCTGGGTACAGCCATCGGCGTTTCAGCATTGCTGGTCCTTGCCGTCGTCGTTCACTTCCTGACTCGTTCCCTGCTGCTGAGGCTGTTGCACAGGCTCGCCCATCTGCTGCCCGGCGAAACCGGCGATATCGTCATTCGTCACGGTGTCCTCGGACGCCTGGCCTATGTCGTGCCGCTGCTGGTGGTGACGCTGGGCATCGGCCTGGTGCCGGATCTGCCTGAGCGTGTGACAGGAATGATCGTCGTCATCGCGCATTCACTGACCTTTGTGGTACTGGCCTGGGCGATGGCGGCGATGCTGGATGTCGCGAATACGCTCTACGAACGTCGTCCGGATGCACAGGGCAAGCCCATCAAGGGCTACTTGCAGATGGTCAAGATCCTGCTGTTCATCGTCTTCGGCCTGCTCATCCTCGGCACGCTGCTGAATCGCGATGTGTTGACGCTGCTGGCCGGACTCGGCGCGATGATGGCGGTCATCCTGCTGATCTTCCAGACCACGATCCTCTCGCTGGTCGCCAGCGTGCAGGTCTCGTCCTATGACATGGTGCGGGTCGGCGACTGGATCGAAATGCCGGCGTTGAATGCCGACGGTGATGTCATCGACATCTCCCTGCATACGATCAAGGTGCAGAACTGGGACAAGACGATCACCACGATCCCGACCAACCGTCTTTTGACGGAGACCTTCAAGAACTGGCGCGGCATGCATGAGTCAGGCGGTCGGCGTATCAAACGGGCGTTGATGCTCGACCAGTCGAGCATACGCTTCCTGAATGAAGAAGAGCGGGCTCGGCTGCGTCGCTTATTCCTGCTGGATGATTACCTCAGAACCAAAGAAGAGGAGATCGCGGCGTGGAATCAAAAGCTCGAGGATCACGGCAAGGAGCCAGCGAATACCCGTCGCATCACCAATATCGGGACATTTCGTGCCTATGTCCTGCAGTATCTGCAGCACCATCCGGGGCTCAATCATGAGCTGACCACCCTGGTACGACAGCTGCAGCCGACCGCAGAAGGTTTGCCGCTGGAATTATGGTGTTTCACGGCAAGTACTGAATGGAAGACCTATGAGTCGGTACAGGCCGACATCTTCGATCACCTGCTGGCCATCCTCCCTGAATTCGGTCTGCGGGTGTTCCAGCATCCCTCCGGCGCTGATTGGCGCGAAGGCGCCGTGACGCGCTCCCTGCCCGCAGCACACTGACGCTGCCAGTCCCCGATTTCGATACTGAATATCGCCCGGGAAGCCGGTTTTCGGGCTGAAATCCGGCATCTTTTTATTTAATTACAATGGCTTGTCGTGGTCCGACCCGGAGCGTTGCCGGAACTGGCGGATCAGGCGGCGGGAACGTTTGTCGGGGCGTTGGGCCGGCGCGGGGGCGCTGCCGCCGTGCAGGCGTCGTTCGTTTGCGGCCAGTTCACGGCGATGGCGGCTCTCGTCGGTCTCGCGGTAGAGCTGTTGCGCCTCCGGCGCCGGGCCGCGCCGTTCGCTCAGTCCTTCGACGACGATCTCATAGTCGACGCGGTTGCGCTGGATCTGCAGGGTGTCACCGATGCGCAGCGGGCGCGATGCCTTGACCCGCTGGCCGTTGACATGCACCTTGCCGCCGTTCACGGCAGTGCCGGCCAGCGTGCGCGTCTTGTAGAAGCGCGCGGCCCACAGCCATTTGTCGATGCGGATATCGTCCATGCATCAATTCACCTGCGCTCGGCCATCGCGGACGATTTCGGGAACCACGTGACTCAGACCACCCCTTGCGCGAGCATCGCGTCCGCAACCTTGACGAAGCCGGCGATGTTCGCGCCGTCGGCATAACTGATCGTGCCGTCGGGACGCTGGCCATAGCGAAGACAGGCGGCGTGGATGCCGCGCATGATCTCCTGCAAACGGCCCTCCACCTCCTCACGTTGCCAGGACAGGCGCATCGCGTTCTGGCTCATCTCGAGTCCCGAGGTCGACACGCCGCCGGCGTTGCTGGCCTTGCCGGGCGCATACAACACCCCCGCCGCCTCGAAGGCATTCACGGCCGCGGCGGTGCAAGGCATGTTCGCGCCCTCGGCAACGGCAATGACGCCGTTGCCGATCAAGGCGCGGGCATCCTCGTCGTCGAGTTCGTTCTGGGTCGCGCAGGGCAGCGCCACATCGACCGGAATGCGCCATGGGCGTTCGCCCGCCAGGAATCGCGCGCCGACGCGCGCCGCATATTCACTGACCCGGCCATGGCGGTCGGTCTTGACGGCCATGAGTTCGGCGAGCTTGTCGGCCGTGAAGCCGGTCTCATCGACGACGGTCCCGCTCGAATCGGAAACAGTGATCACGCGGGCGCCGAGCGCCATCGCCTTTTCGATCGCGTATTGCGCGACGTTGCCGGATCCCGAGATTGCGACACGCATGCCTTCGAGTGAACGCCCGGCGTGCCTGAGCATCTCGTCGATGAAATAGACCGTGCCGTAGCCGGTCGCCTCGGGGCGGATCAGCGAGCCCCCGAACGACAGGCCCTTGCCGGTGAAGACACAGTCGGCGCGGTTGGTCAGCTTCTTGATCATGCCGGCCATGTAGCCTATCTCGCGCGCGCCGACGCCGATGTCCCCGGCCGGCACGTCGGTGTCGGCGCCGACATGACGATAAAGCTCGGTCGCGAAGGCCTGGCAAAAGCGCATGACCTCGCCCTGGCTGCGCCCCTTCGGGTCGAAGTCGGCGCCGCCCTTGCCACCGCCCATCGGCAGCGTGGTCAGGGCGTTCTTGAAGGTCTGCTCGAAGGCGAGGAATTTCAGAATCGACAGATTGACCGATGGATGAAAGCGGATACCGCCCTTGAACGGACCGATCGCCGAGCTGTGCTGGACCCGGTAGCCGCGATTTACGCGGACTTCGCCCTGGTCATCGACCCAGGCGACGCGGAACAGGATGCAGCGCTCCGGCTCGACCAGGCGATCGAGCAGTCCGTGCTCGGCATAGCGCGGGTGGGCCGCGATGAACGGCCACAGGCTCTCCATCACCTCGGCAACCGCCTGCTGGTATTCCGTCTGCCCCGGATTGCGTGCGGCGACTCCGTCCAGGAATTCCTCCAGATGTGTGTATCTCATTCGGCGCCCTCCCAAACGCCGCATTGTACACAAAGGGTCAGAGATGATCAGGATCTCCGGCGCCGAATCTGAACGCGCGCATCGATGCCGCAGGGCTGGCCCTGACAGCAATGATCGGTCAGGTAGCCGAGCACCTCGTTCATCCGTCCGATGTCCGGCCGGTAGACGAGATGGCGTCCGTCGCGCTGCTGGGTGACGAGCCCCGAGTTCGTCAGCGCCTTGAGGTGAAAGGACAGCGTCGAAGTCGGCAGTTCGAGCCGATCGGCGAGCACGCCCGGCGTCAGGCCATCGGGCGCCGCGCCGACGAGTGCGCGGTAGATCCTGAGACGCATCGTCTGCGCCAGCGCGGACAGCGCGTTGACCGCATCCTCTTCATTCATGTCCGGCTCCTCTCCGTAGATTGCAGCGTAGATGCCTGTCGCGTCTTCGGCAAGGCCAGCGTCACCAGCCAGCAGATCAGCAGCAGCACGGCCGAACCGATCAGCACGAATGACAGCCCGCCCCATTGGTACAGCAGCCCGGACATCAGCGTACCGATGAAACGGCCGGAGGCGTTGGCCGCGTAATAGAAGCCGACGTCCTCGGCCGCCTTTTCCGATCCGGCGTAGGCCAGGATCAGATAGGAATGGACCGACGAGTTCACCGCGAACACGAAGCCGAACAGGCCGAGCCCGGCAACGACGACCCAGACCAGGGCATCGATCTCCGCGATGACGAGTCCCGCGAGCACCGCCGGGATCAGCATCAGGACCAGTGACCACCATCTTGCAGCCGCCACCTCGCGGCTGAGGCCGTCCGCGCTCTGCCGGACCATCGCCGGCGCAACGGCCTGCACCGCGCCGTAGCCGATCGTCCACAGCGCCATGAACGCGCCGACCATCGCGAAGGTCCAGCCCGACGCATAGAGGAACACCGGCACGCCGACGACGAACCAGATATCGCGCGCGCCGAACAGCGCGACGCGCGCGGCGGCGAGCAGATTGATGCCGCGGTGCTTCGCGAACAGCTCGCGCGCCGAGCGCGAGGCCTCGCCCCTGCCCATCATCGGCGGCAGGAAGGCGACGACGCCGATCAGTACGACGAACAACAGCGCCGCCATCGACCACAGCGCGGCCTGGAAACCCAGCGTCTGCAGCAGTACGCCGCCCGCAAAGAAGCCGACGCCCTTCATTGCATTCTTGCTGCCGGTGAAGAATGCGACCCGGCGGAACAGCTGCCCTTGCCTGCTGCCTGCGGTCAGCTTGATCGCCGACTTGCTCGCGGTCTTGGTCAGGTCCTTGGCGACGCCGCAGATGCCCTGCGCGACCACGACCCAGGCGACCGACAGCGCCGCAGCCCAGGTCGGCGACAGCGCCGACAGCAACAGGAAGCCACTGATCTGCGTCGCAAGACCGACCGCGAGCATGCGCGCGATGCCGAAGCGCGTCGCCAGCCAGCCGCCGACCAGATTGGCGACGATGCCGGCCGCCTCATAGAGCAGGAACAGCAACGCGAGCGTGAATGGCGAATAGCCGAGCTGATAGAAATGCAGCAGCACCAGCATGCGCAGCGCGCCGTCGGTCAGCGTAAAGCCCTGGTAGGCGGCGGTGACGACCGCGTAATGGCGCAGGCCGGGATTCATTGCGTCCGCAGATGACAGGCGAGATCGACCATGCGGCAGGCATAGCCCATCTCGTTGTCGTACCAGGCATAGACCTTGAGCATCGTGCCGTCGGTGACCAGCGTCGACGGCGCATCGACGATCGCGCTGCGGGTGTCGCGGGCGTAATCGGCGCTGACCAGAGGCCGGTGCTCGATGCCGAGGATACCGGCGAGCGCGCCGTTCGCGGCCGCCGCGAACAGGTCGTTGACTTCTTCGGCGGTGGTCGCGCGCTCGAGCTCGAAGACGGCATCGGTCAGTGATGCATTCAACACCGGCGCCCGCACGGCGTGGCCGTTGAGCTTGCCCTTCAGCTCCGGATAGATCAGCGCGAT
>CAYLKC010000091.1:0-7197 GCA_964384095.1 uncultured Chromatiales bacterium | reverse complement strand
CGTACCCTCAACGACGCGCTGGGATTAACCAGCATCATCGTCTCGCACGACGTCCAGGAAGTGTCGTCGATCTCCGACTATGCCTATGTGCTGTCGAACGGCAAGATCATCGGTCAGGGCACGCCCGCGGAACTCGGCATGTCCGACTCGCCCTGGGTGCGGCAGTTTCTCGATGCCGAACCGGACGGCCCGGTGCCGTTTCACTACCCGGCCGCGACGCTGGCCGAAGATCTCCTCGGTGACGGCCGATGATCGGTCTGCTGCAGACGCTCGGCCGCAGCGGCATCCGCTTTCTGGAGCGGATCGGGCGCGCCAACCTGTTCATCCTGCGCGTGTTCGCGGGAGTGCCCGCGCTGGCTTTGCAGTTTCACCTGGTCATCGCGCAGATCTATTCGGTCGGCGTGCTGTCCCTGGTCATCATCGTGGTGTCGGCCTTCAACGTCGGCATGGTGCTTGGCCTGCAGATGTACAATACCCTGGTCAATTTCGGCGCCGAGGCCAGCCTCGGCCCGGTCATTGCGCTGTCGCTGGTGCGTGAACTCGGCCCGGTGGTCGCGGCGCTGCTGTTTGCCGGCCGCGCCGGCTCGGCATTGACCGCCGAGATCGGCCTGATGAAGGCGACCGAGCAGCTGTCGAGCATGGAGATGATGGCCGTCGACCCGGTGCGCAGGATCGTCGCGCCGCGCCTGCTCGCCGGCATCATCTCGATGCCGATTCTGGCCGCGACCTTCAGCGCAGTCGGCATCCTTGGCGGTTATTTCGTCGGTGTCGGTCTGCTCGGCGTCGACAGCGGCTCCTACTGGTCGCAGATGCAGGCCAGCGTCGACTGGCGGGAGGACGTGCTCAATGGCGTCATCAAGAGTATCGTATTCGGCATCCTGGTGACCTGGATCGCCGTGTTCGAGGGCTATGACGCGGTGCCGACCGCGGAGGGCGTGAGCCGGGCGACGACGCGCACCGTCGTCTATTCCTCGCTTGCGGTGCTGATATTCGATTTCGTGCTGACTGCGCTGATGTTCGGGGATTTCTGATATGATGAACACGAGAATCGTCGAGATAACGGTGGGGGTCTTCGTCGCGATCGGCATCGCCTCGCTGTTCATGCTGGCGATGAAGGCCAGCAATCTCGGCACCTACAACGTACGCGACGGTTACACGCTGGTCGCCGACTTCGACAACATCGGCGGTCTCAAGGTGCAATCGCCGGTCAGCGCCAGCGGCGTCCGCGTCGGCCGGGTCACCGGTATCGAGTATGACCAGGATACCTACGAGGCCCGCGTCAGTTTCATGATCGATTCGCGTTACGACCGCTTCCCGACCGACACCATGGCGAGCATCTTCACGTCGGGCCTGCTCGGCGAACAATACATCAGCCTGGATCCGGGCGGCGCCGATGACTATCTCGGCGACGGCGATGTGGTCCGGATGACCCAGTCGGCGCTGGTGATCGAGCGCCTGATCGGGCAATTCCTGTTCAATCTCGGAGAGGATTCCGGCGGACAATGATGGCGGCCCGAGGATGACAGCATGGATGACAGGCGGCCGCGGCGCGGCGGTGTGGCTGCCGGGTCTGCTGCTGTGCGTGATCGCGGCGCTGGCGCTGAAGGCGCCGCTGGCCGCGGCCAGCGCATCCGGCAATGCGCAGGAACTCGTGCGCCAGGCATCGACACAGGCGATCGAGGCCCTGGTCGAGCGCCGCGACGAGCTGAAACAAAATGATGCCCGCATCTTCGAATTTGTCGAGGAATACCTGCTGCCGCATTTCGACAGCGACTACATCGCCCGGCTGGTGCTCGGGCGCTACTGGCGCCAGGCCAGCCCGGAGGAGCGCGAGCGCTTCCGTGACGCCTTCCAGGAGATGCTGATCCGCAGCTACGCCTCGTCGATGCTCGAATATTCGGACCAGCAGATCCGCTACCTGCCCTACAGCGAGCCGGCGGACGCCGAGGAGACCGTCGTCCGCACCGAGATCGATCTCGCCGCCGGGCCGGTGGCCGTCGACTACAGCCTGCGCAAGCGCGACGGCCGCTGGCTGGTCTACGATGTGACGATCGACGGCATCAGCATGGTGGTAAACTATCGCGGCAACATCAATTCGGAGATCCGCCGCCTGAACGGGCTGGCGCCGCTGATCGAGACGATCGAACAGCGCAACCGTCAGCGGGCATCCAGTGACTAGCGGTATCCGCCCCGATCCCGCGGTCAGCGGCGGTTTGCGCGTCAGCGGTGAACTGGTGTTCGAGACGGTGCCGGAGCTGCTCGAGCAGGGGCGGGTGTTGTTCGAGGAGGGCGCGCCGGGCTTCGAGCTCGACCTCGGCGGCGTGACCCGCGCCGACAGCGCAGGGCTGGCGTTGCTGGTCGAATGGATGCGCATCGCGCACCGCCGCCATCGCAACATCGTGTTCAGGAACGTGCCGGAGCAGATGCTGGCGATCGCCCGCGTCAGCGGGCTCGAGGAGATATTGCCGCTGGCGTCCGCGCGCGCCGTCATGCCGGCGGCCGGTTAAAGGCAACGAGATGCAGAACGAAGACATACAGAAAATGATCGAGGGCGGATTGCCCGGCAGCGAGGCCCGCGTCAGCGGCGACGGCACCCATTTCGAGGCCGTGGTGATCTCGGAGGCCTTCGCCGGCAAAAGCCTGCTGGAAAAACACCGGCTGGTCTATGCGACGCTCGGCGCGAACATGGGTGGCGCGATACACGCGCTGTCGATCCGCGCCTTCACCCCGGAGGAGTGGTCGCGGCAGCGGCAATCCCTGTGACATGGACAAGCTGATCATCAAGGGGGGCGCGCCGCTCGACGGCTCGATTACCGTCTCGGGCGCGAAGAACGCCGCGTTGCCGATCATGGCGGCCGCGTTGCTCGCCGACGAGCCGGTGCAGATCGCCAACGTTCCCCATCTGCACGACATCACGACGACGATGGAACTGCTCGGCCGGATGGGCGTCAACCTGGTCGTCGACGAGAACATGGGCGTCGAGATCGACGCCTCCGGCATCCATGACTTCAACGCGCCCTACGACCTGGTCAAGACCATGCGCGCGTCGATCCTCGTGCTCGGCCCGCTGCTCGCGCGCTACGGCCAGGCCGACGTTTCGATGCCCGGCGGCTGCGCAATCGGCACCCGTCCGGTCGACCTGCATATCGCCGCGCTCGAGGCGATGGGCGCCAGCATCGAGGTCCGGGGCGGCTATATCCAGGCCCGCGCCTCGCGGCTCCGGGGCGCGCGCCTGTTCATGGACATGGTGACGGTCACCGGTACCGAGAACCTCATGATGGCGGCGACGCTGGCGCAGGGCACGACGGTGATCGAGAACGCCGCCCGCGAGCCCGAGGTTGTCGATCTCGCGAACTGCCTCAACCAGATGGGCGCGAAGGTCAGCGGCGCCGGCAGCGACACCATCGTCATCGAGGGCGTCGAGCGTCTGTCCGGGACCGAGTACACGATCCTGCCGGATCGCATCGAGGCCGGCACCTACCTGGTCGCCGCCGCGATCACCCGCGGCAAGGTGCGGCTGAAGAAGGTGCGTCCCGAGACCCTCGATGCGGTGCTGGCGAAACTGCGCGAGGCCGGCGCCGTGATCGAGACCGGCGACAACTGGATCGAGCTCGACATGCAGGGTCGGAGGCCGCAGGCGGTCGATGTGCGCACCGCGCCGTATCCGGCCTTCCCGACCGACATGCAGGCACAGTTTGCGGCGCTGAATTCGGTCGCCGAGGGATCGGGCACGATCACCGAGACCGTGTTCGAGAACCGCTTCATGCATGTGCCGGAGTTGCAGCGCATGGGCGCCGACCTGCGCCTCGAGGGCAACACGATTTTCAGCCGCGGCACCGAGCGCCTGGCCGGCGCCCCGGTGATGGCGACCGACCTGCGCGCCTCTGCGAGCCTGGTGCTGGCCGGGCTGGTCGGCGAAGGCCGCACCATCGTCGACCGGATCTATCATATCGATCGCGGTTACGAGTGCATCGAGGAGAAGCTGTCGCAGCTCGGCGCCGACATCCGTCGGGTGCCCGCGCTCTGAGTCCGCGCCGGACCGCGCCGCCATGCAGAACACGATGATCAGCATCGCCGTTTCAAAGGGACGCATCTTCAGCGAGGCGCTGCCGCTGCTTGCCCATGCCGGCATCACCCCGCTGGAGGATCCGAATACCAGCCGCAAGCTGATCTTCGAGACCAGCCGCGACGATGTCCGCCTGGTGGTGATTCGCGCGGCGGACGTGCCGACCTTCGTCGAGTACGGCGCCGCCGACCTCGGCATCGCCGGCAAGGACGTGCTGATGGAGCATGGCGGCGACGGGCTCTATGAACCTCTGGATCTCGGCATTGCGTGCTGCCGCCTGATGGTCGCCGGCCCCGTGTCGCCGTCGCCGCATCGCGAGCCGATGCGCGTCGCCACCAAGTATGTCGAGACCGCGCGGCGCTGGTTTGCCGCGCGCGGCGAGCAGGTCGAGATCGTCAAGCTCTACGGCTCGATGGAGCTGGCGCCGCTGGTCGGGCTCGCCGACCGCATCGTCGACCTCGTCGATACCGGCAACACGCTGCGCGCGAACGGGCTGGAACCGCTGGAGACGATCACCGAGATCAGCTCCCGGCTGGTCGTCAATAAGGCGTCGATGAAGATGAAACACGAAAAGATCAAGACGCTGATCGGGCAGATCGCTGACGCGGTCGCCGGCCCGCGGCGTCCGCAGGGATGACGGCATGAAGATCACGCGACTGGACAGCTCGTCCCCGGATTTTCTCCGCCAGCTCGACGGCCTGCTGGCATGGGACAGCGTCTCCGATGATGGCGTCAATCGCACGGTCCGGGCGATCATCGATGACGTACGCGCCCGTGGTGACGAGGCGGTGCTCGATTATACACGGCGTTTCGATCGCCTCGAGGCCGACACGTTGGCCGCCCTCGAACTCGACCCGGCGCGGCTGCGGCGTGCACTGGCGGAGATCCCGGCCGATCACCGCGCCGCGCTGGAACTGGCCGCGACGCGGGTGCGCGCCTATCATGAGCACCAGAAGGCCGACTCATGGTCCTATGTCGAGGCGGACGGCACCATGCTCGGCCAGCAGGTCACCGCGCTCGATCGCGTCGGTCTCTATGTCCCCGGCGGCAAGGCGGCCTATCCGTCGACGGTGATCATGAACGCGATCCCGGCGCGCGTCGCCGGCGTGCGCGAGCTGATCATGGTGGTGCCGGCGCCTGACGGCGTCCTCAACGACCTCGTCCTCGCCGCCGCGGTGATCGCCGGCGTCGACCGTGTGTTCACGATCGGCGGCGCCCAGGCGGTCGCGGCGCTGGCCTACGGTACGCCATCGATACCCCGCGTCGACAAGATCGTCGGCCCCGGCAATATCTACGTCGCCACCGCGAAGAGCCTGGTCTACGGCGCGGTCGGCATCGACATGATCGCCGGTCCCTCCGAGATCCTCGTCATCTGCGACGGCGGCACGCCGCCGGACTGGATCGCGATGGACCTGTTCTCGCAGTCGGAACACGACGAGGACGCGCAATCGATCCTGGTCTGTCCGGATCCCGCCTATCTCGACGCGGTCGAGGCCAGCATCCGGCGGCTGCTGCCCGGCATGGAGCGCGCCGACATCATTCGCGCCTCGATGTCGAAACGCTCGGCGCTGATCCGCGTCCGTGATCTCGACGACGCTGCCGCGGTCGCCAACCACATCGCGCCCGAGCACCTCGAGCTCTCGGTCGCCGATCCGGTGGCGCTCGCGCGCAAGATCCGCCATGCCGGCGCGATCTTCATGGGCCGGCATACCGCCGAGGCGATCGGCGATTATGTCGCCGGCCCGAACCATGTCCTGCCGACCTCGCGCACCGCGCGTTTCTCTTCGCCGCTCGGGGTCTACGACTTCCAGAAGCGCTCAAGCCTGATCATGTGCTCGCCGGCCGGCGCGGCGACGCTGGGCGAGACCGCTGCGATGCTCGCGCGCAGCGAGGGTCTGACCGCGCACGCGCGCTCGGCCGAGTACCGCCGCGACGGCGACTGAGACCCGGCCGTGAACGCATCAACCGACCGCCTGATCAGTGAATGGATCCGGCCCGAGATCCGCGCCCTCAGCGCCTATCACGTCGCGCCCGCCACCGGCATGGTCAAGCTCGATGCGATGGAGAATCCCTATCAATGGCCGGAAAAGGTCGTCAGCGAATGGCTGGCGATGCTGCGCGATGTCAGCCTGAACCGCTATCCCGATCCGTCGCCGCGGCAGCTGATGCAGCGCCTGCACGACCATTTCGGGGTGCCCGCGGGCATGGAGGTCATGCTCGGCAATGGTTCGGATGAGCTGATCCAGATGATCGCGATGGCGGTTGCGGCGCCGGGGCGCTGCGCGCTGGCCACCGACCCGGCCTTCAGCATGTACCGGATGATCTCGATCTTCGCCGGTCTCGACTTCGCGACCGTGCCGCTCGGCGCGGACTTTTCGCTGGACACCGCGGCGATGTTGCGGGCGATCGAGGCGCGGCGACCGGCGCTGGTGCTGATCGACTATCCGAACAACCCGTCCGGCCGGCTGTTCGGCGAAGATGAGCTGCGCGCGATCATCGAGGCTGCGCCCGGCCTCGTCATCATCGACGAGGCCTATCATGCCTTTTCCGGCGCGACCCTGATGTCCTGGCTCGGCCGTTACCCGAACCTGCTGGTGCTGCGCACGCTGTCGAAGATGGGGCTGGCCGGCCTGCGTCTCGGTGTGGTCGCCGGGCCGCCGGCATGGATCCGCGAGCTCGACAAGATCCGCCTGCCCTATAACGTCAATGCGCTGAGCCAGGCCAGCGCCGAATTCGCGCTCGGCCATCGCGACATGCTCGACGAGCAGGCGCAATGCATCATTGCCGACCGCGAGCACCTGACCGTGGCCATGCAGGCCTTCAATGCCCTGACGGTGTGGCCGAGCCGCGCGAACTTCATCCTGTTCCGGACCCCGGCCGGCCGCGGCGACGCCGTGTTTGCCGGCCTGCGCGAGCGCAAGGTCCTGATCCGGAACCTCGGCGCCGCCGGTCCGGCCCTGCGCGACTGCCTGCGCGTCACCGTCGGCGCCCCGCACGAGAACGAACGCTTCCTCGAGGCGCTTGCAGAGGTGCTGGCCGCCCTCTGAGCATTGAGGTTGCGCTAACCGGCCGACGGAACCGGCCCGGTGGGTTTTCTCCGCGAATGGCTCGCCTCGCTGCCGCTGCGCGGC
>CAYLKC010000090.1:0-7359 GCA_964384095.1 uncultured Chromatiales bacterium | reverse complement strand
CTCGCGGTAGACGAAGCCGAGGAAGTTCATCGGGATGAACATCTGCATCATGTAGGTCGTGATCATCACCAGGTCGCCGAGCGTCATGCCGTCATTGACGACGCCCTTCGCCGCCAGCAGCAGGATGCCGGTCATACCGGCGGTGATGATCATGCCCTGGCCGATATTCAGCGACGCCAGCGAGGTCTGGTTGCGGATCGCCGCCGCCTCCCACTGTTGCAGGTTCGAGTCGTAGCGCCGGGTCTCGTAGTCCTCGTTGCCCAAGTACTTGACGTTCTCGTAGTTCAACAGGCTGTCGATCGCCTTCGTATTGGCCTGTGAGTCCATCTCGTTCATGCGGCGGCGGAACTTCATGCGCCACTCGGTGACGATCAGCGTGAAGGCGATATAGACCACCGCGGTCGCGAGCGGGATCAGCGCGAACCAGGCGTCATAGAACCACAGCAGGATGCCGGCGATCAGCGCGATCTCGATCAGCGTCGGCAGGATGTTGAAGACCATGAAATTCAGCAGGAAGCTGATGCCGCGACTGCCGCGCTCGATGTCGCGCGAGACGCCGCCGGTCTGGCGGTCGAGGTGGAAGCGCAGCGACAGCCGGTGCAGGTGGCCGAAGACCTTGAGCGCGATCTGGCGGATGGTGCGCTGGGTCGCCTTGGCGAAGATCGCGTCGCGCAGCTCGCCGAACAGGACCATCGCGATGCGCACGAGGCCGTAGGCGGCGATCAGCGCCAGCGGCAGCACCAGCTCCGGGTGCTGGCTGGCGTCGAGGGCGTCGACGATATGCTTCATGGCGACCGGCAACAGCACGCTCGCGACCTTGGCGAGCACCAGGCAGCCGAGCGCAATCAGGATGCGCGCCTTGTGCTGCCACAGATACGGGACCAGGGTCAGCAGGGTCTGCCAGTCGTTGCGGCGCCGCCGCGCGGCGTCGTTCGGGGCGGGCGTCCGGGGGCTGGAGGAGGGCGGCGCGGTCAACGGGAATCTCTACTGACGGCTTGAATTTTCTGGAATAATCCCAATCTGACGGGTAGGCTGATAGGAGTCAGAGAGGAGCGCCGGAATGCCGATTTATGAATATGCCTGTAAGACCTGTGGTCACCAGTTGGAGGCCCTGCAGAAATTCAGCGATGCCCCGCTGACCGATTGCCCCGAGTGCGGCGACGCAGGCCTCGAAAAGCTGATCTCGGCCGCCGGCTTCGTGCTCAAGGGCGGTGGCTGGTACGTTACCGACTTCCGGGAAAAAGGCAAGAAGAAAGACCCGGGGGGCGAGGCTGCGAAGACCGGCTGCGCGGGCACTGACGGCGGTTCCACCACGCCGGCGGCCTGCGGCAACGGGTCCTGCCCGGCCGACTAGATGACCGATCACGACAAGGCATCGCATCCGATATCGGCCCTGCGCAAGTACCTGCTCGCGGGGCTGCTGGTCTGGCTGCCACTCGGGGTCACGGTGCTGGTCATCAAGGCCCTGGTCGAGCTGATGGACCGGGTGCTGGTATTCATTCCGGACCAGTATCATCCCGAGTCCCTGCTCGGATTCCATATCCCGGGCCTCGGTGTCCTGCTGTCGCTGGTCGTGCTGTTCGTGACCGGCGTTGTCGCCGCGAACCTGTTCGGCAGGCGCCTGGTTGCAATCTGGGAGTCTCTGGTAGCGCGGATACCGCTGGTCAACATCATCTATTCGGCGGTCAAACAGGTCGCCGAAACGATCTTTTCCAACAAGGGCAAGTCGTTCCGCAAGGTCCTGCTGGTCGAGTTCCCCCGCAAGGGCATTTGGTCGATCGCGTTCTACACCGGCACTACGGTCGGCGAGATCCAGGAAAGGACCTCCCAGGAAGTCGTCAATGTTTTCCTGCCGACGACCCCGAACCCGACATCGGGCTTCCTGCTGATGATTCCGCGCGAGGACATCATCGAGCTCGACATGCCGGTGGAAGAGGGTATCAAGCTGATCATGAGCCTCGGCGTCATCGTCCCCGAGTCGAGGAAGCGCGAGCTGACCGGCGAGGGCCTGCCCCCGCCGGACCGGTCCTGATCCCCGGTCTGTCCATGACGACCCGATAAGCGGTAAGATAAGCGGTTTCACCCGGCTTCGAGACAGATTCCCGATCATGCGCACCCATTACTGCGGTCACGTCAATGAAACCCTGCTGGGCCACGAGGTCGAGCTGTGCGGCTGGGCGCATCGCCGCCGCGACCATGGCGGGGTCATCTTTATCGACCTGCGCGACCGTGAGGGGCTGGTGCAGGTGGTGTTCGACCCGGAGTCGCCGGAGGGCTTCGAGCTGGCCGGCCGGGTGCGTAGCGAGTTCGTGCTGCGGGTACGCGGCCGGGTGCGGCCGCGCCCGGCGGGCACCGAGAACCCGGACCTGCCGACCGGCAAGGTCGAGGTCGCGGCGAGCGCGCTCGAGATCCTGAACAGCGCGCGTACGCCGCCGTTCACGATCGACGAGGACAGCGAGATCGGTGAGGACGTGCGCCTGCGCTATCGCTATCTCGACCTGCGCCGCCCGCAGGTCTATCAGCGCATGCGCCTGCGCTTCGAGGTTGCGCGCGAGCTGCGCCGCTATCTCGAGGACCACGGCTTCATGGAGATCGAGACGCCGATGCTGACGCGCTCGACGCCGGAAGGCGCGCGCGACTTTCTGGTGCCGAGCCGGACCCATCACGGCCATTTTTATGCCCTGCCGCAGTCGCCGCAGCTGTTCAAGCAGCTGCTGATGGTCGCCGGCATGGACCGCTATTACCAGATCGTGCGTTGTTTCCGCGACGAGGACCTGCGCGCCGATCGCCAGCCCGAGTTTACCCAGCTCGACATCGAGGCCTCGTTCATCGACGAGGCGCAGCTGACGAACCTGATGGAGGAGATGATTCGCCGGCTGTTCGCGCGCGTCATCGAGACGCCGTTGCCCGAACATTTCCCGCGCATGACCCATGCCGAGGCGATCGCGCGCTTCGGCATCGACCGCCCGGACCTGCGCATCCCGCTCGAACTCGTCGAGCTGACCGATCTGATGAAGGCCGTCGACTTCAAGGTGTTCTCCGCCCCGGCGCAGGACCCGAAGGGCCGCGTCGCCGGGCTGTGCCTGCCCGGCGGCGGCGCGCTCAGTCGCAAGGAGATCGACGACTATACGCAGTTCGTCGCGATCTACGGGGCGAAGGGACTGGCCTATATAAAGGTCAACGACCGCGCCGCCGGCCGCGAGGGCCTGCAGTCGCCGATCCTCAAGTTTCTGCCCGATGAGGTCGTCGCCGGCATCCTCGAGCGCACCGGCGCCGCGGACGGCGACCTCGTGTTCTTCGGCGCCGACCGCGCCAGCGTCGTCAACGAATCGCTCGGCGCGCTGCGCGTGAAGCTCGGCCACGACCGCGGCCTCGTCGAGCATGGCTGGCGACCGCTGTGGGTCATCGACTTCCCGATGTTCGAGCACGACGACAAGGAAGGCCGCTGGGTCGCGCTGCATCACCCGTTCACGAGCCCGCGCAATCCCGACCCGGCCGCGCTCGCCGCCGATCCGGGCGGCGCAATCTCGCGCGCCTATGACCTCGTGCTGAACGGCACCGAGATCGGCGGCGGCTCGATCCGCATCCACGACGCGACGATGCAATCCGAGGTGTTCCGTCTGCTCGGCATCGACGCCGCCGAGGCCGAGGACAAGTTCGGCTTCCTGCTGCGCGCGCTGCAATACGGTTGCCCGCCGCACGGTGGCATTGCCTTCGGGCTCGATCGCCTGGTCATGCTGATGACCGGCGCGGCGTCGATTCGCGACGTGATCCCGTTCCCGAAGACCCAGACCGGCAGTTGCCTGCTGACCGAAGCGCCGTCGCCGGTCGCCGAGGCCCAGTTGCGCGAGCTCGGCCTGCGCCACCGCGTCAAGCCGGGCGCCGAACCGGGCCGGGAATCGACCGCGTGAGCGTCAATATCGCCATCCGGGCGGAACCGCCGCGCGACGAGGACTACGGCCCGCGCATCGAGGCCGCGAAGGCCGCGCTCGGCGATCGCCTCATCATCCTCGGGCATCACTACCAGCGCGAGGAGGTGTTCCGCCACGCGCATCATTCGGGCGATTCACTGAAGCTGTCGCGCCAGGCCGCGGCGTCGAACGCCGATTACATCGTGTTCTGCGGCGTGCACTTCATGGCCGAGGTTGCCGACATCCTCTCGCGGCCGGAGCAGGTCGCGATCCTGCCGGACCTGTCCGCAGGCTGTTCGATGGCCGACATGGCGAATCTCGCGAAGGTCGAGCGCGCCTGGCGCGAGCTCAGCGAGGCGCTCGGCCAGGACCCTGATGAAGTCGTCACGCCGGTGACCTACATCAATTCGGCGGCCGACCTCAAGGCCTTCTGCGGACGTCACGGCGGCATCGTCTGTACCTCGTCGAACGCGGGGCGCGTCCTCGAATGGTCGTTCGCGCAGCGGGAGAAGGTACTGTTCTTCCCGGATCAGCACCTCGGCCGTAACACCGGCCATCGCATGGGCATCCCGCTCGACGACATGGTGGTATGGGATTTCGACCGCCCGCTGGGTGGGCTGACGCCGGAACGAATCCGCGCCGCGAAGATGATCCTGTGGAAGGGCTTCTGCTCGGTGCACCAGATGTTCAGGCCGGAGCACATCGACCGCTTCCGCGCAGAGCATCCGGAGACGAAGGTGATCTCGCATCCCGAGTGCTCGTTCGAGGTCTGCGAGAAGTCCGATTACGTCGGTTCGACCGAGTACATCATCCGCACCGTCGCCGAATCGGCGCCGGGCACGCGCTGGCTGGTCGGCACCGAGCTGAACCTGGTCCAGCGCCTGCACGAGCGCCACCGGCACGAAGGCAAGTCGGTGCACTTCATGTCGCCGACGATCTGCATGTGTTCGACGATGTTCCGCATCGATCCCCGCCACCTCTGCGCCGTGCTCGAGGGGCTGGTCGAGGGCCGGGTCATCAACCGCATCCAGGTCCCGGCGCAGGATGCCGCCGAGGCCCGCATCGCGCTCGACAGGATGCTCGGGATCTAACCACCAACCGCAAGAAGACGTCATGGCCGGGCACAGTAAATGGGCGAATATCCAGCATCGCAAGAACGCGCAGGACGCCAAGCGCGGCAAGCTGTTCACCAAACTGATCCGCGAGATCACCATCGCGGCCCGCCTCGGCGGCGGGGACGCGTCCTCTAATCCGCGTCTGCGCACCGCGATCGACAAGGCGCTGGATGCGAACATGACCCGCGATACCGTCGACCGCGCGATCAAGCGCGGCGCCGGCGGACTCGATGCCGACCAGGTCCAGGAGGTCCGCTACGAGGGCTACGGCCCCGGCGGCGCGGCGGTGATGGTCGACTGCATGACCGACAACCGCAATCGCACGGTCGCCGAGGTGCGCCATGCCTTCACCAAGTGCGGCGGCAATCTCGGCACCGAGAATTCGGTCGCCTACCTGTTCAGCCGCAGCGGTGTGCTCGGCTACCCGGCCGGCAGCGACGAGGACGCGATCATGGCCGCGGCACTCGACGCCGGCGCCGACGACGTCGTCGTCAACGACGACGGCTCGATCGAGGTACTGCTGTCGCCGGAGCAGTTGCCGGCGGCGCGCGCGGTGATGACCGAGGCCGGTTTCGCCCCGGAGTATGCCGAGGTCACCGAGCGGGCCTCGACCATTGCCACCCTCGGCGCCGACGAGGCCGCCAGCATGGTCAAGCTGCTGGAGATGCTCGAGGAGCTCGACGACGTCCAGAACGTCTATTCGAACGCGGATATCGCGGACGAGATCCTGGCAGGGCTGTGACGCCCGCCGGATCCGGGTTATTCTGGGGCCTGCCATGAGGACCCCTCGCCGATGAGAATACTGGGTATCGACCCCGGCTCGCGCGTGACCGGCTTCGGTGTCATCGAAGCGGATGCCCGCCGCGCGGTCTACGTCGCCAGCGGCTGCATCCGCGCCGACGGCGCCGACTTCCCCGCCCGTCTGCGCGTGATCTTCGACGGTGTGCAGGCCGTCATCGCCGAATATTGCCCCGATGTCGCCGCGATCGAGAATGTATTCGTCCAGCGCAATGCATCCTCCGCGCTCAAGCTCGGCCAGGCCCGCGGCGCGGCGATCTGCGCGCTGGTGCTGCGCGAACTGACAGTCCACGAATACACGCCGGCGGAGATCAAGCAGTCGATCACCGGGCGTGGTGGCGCGGGAAAGGAACAGATCCAGCATATGGTCAGCGCATTGCTGGCGCTGCCGTCGGCGCCGCGCGCCGATGCTGCCGACGCCCTGGCCTGCGCGCTGACCCATCATCACGCCGCCTCGACGCTGGCGCGGATCCACGCCGGCGCGCGCACGCCGGCGCGGAGTGCGCTGGCATGATCGGCTATCTGCGCGGCAGGCTGGTCCACCGGCAGCCGCCACACCTGCTGCTTGACGTCGGGGGCGTCGCCTACGAGGTCGAGGCGACGCTCGGCAGCTTCCAGTCGCTGCCGCCGGTCGGGTCGGAGTGCACGCTGTATACGCACCTGGTCGTCAGGGAGGATGCCCACCTGCTGTTCGGCTTTGCGAGCCCGACCGAACGCGGCCTGTTTCGCGATCTGATCCGCATCAATGGCATCGGTGCGCGCATGGCGCTCGGCATCCTCTCCGGTATCACTGTCGAGGACTTCATCCACTGCGTGCGCGACGGCGATGCCGCAGCGCTGACCCGGCTGCCTGGCATCGGCAAGAAATCGGCTGAACGGCTGATCGTCGAGATGCGTGATCGATTCCGGGAGCAGGGCGGCATCCCCGGGGCGGTCGTTGCTGCGTCGATTGCCGGCGCAGGGGTGATCGACCCGGTGCGCGACGCGGTCAGCGCGCTGGAGGCGCTTGGCTACAAGCCGCATGAGGCGAGCCGCCTGGTGCGATCGATCGACATCGCCGGCAAGAACAGCGAGGAGATCATCCGCGGCGCCTTACAGTCCGCGATGAAGTGAAGCGATGATCGAGACCGATCGCCTAATCAGCGCAGCCGGCCTGCCCGGTGACCAGGTCATCGACCGCTCGGTGCGGCCGGGACGCCTCGCCGATTATGTCGGTCAGCCGGTGGTGCGCGAGCAGATGTCGGTCTTCATCCAGGCGGCGCGGTCGCGCGGCGAGGCGCTGGACCATACCCTGATCTTCGGGCCGCCCGGACTCGGCAAGACCACGCTCGCGCACATCATCGCCAACGAGATGGGCGTGCACCTGCGCCATACCTCCGGCCCCGTGCTCGAGCGCGCCGGGGATCTCGCCGCGCTGCTGACCAATCTCGAGCCGCGCGACGTGCTGTTCATCGACGAGATCCACCGCATGAACCCGGTCATCGAGGAGGTGCTGTATCCGGCCCTCGAGGACTGTCAGCTCGATATCATGATCG
>CAYLKC010000089.1:0-7434 GCA_964384095.1 uncultured Chromatiales bacterium | reverse complement strand
TCCATGATCTCGCGGCGACCGCCGAAGGCGCCGACCGGCAGGCCGCCGCCGATCACCTTGCCGAGCGTGGTCAGGTCCGGCTTGACGCCGAAGCGCTGCTGCGCGCCGCCGAGCGCGACGCGGAAGCCGGTCATGACCTCGTCGAAGATCAGCAGTGATTCATACTGGTCGCAGATGCGACGCAGCCCCGGCAGGAAGCCGGCCTTCGGCAGGATGCAGTTCATGTTGCCGGCGACCGGCTCGACGATGATGCAGGCGATCTGGCCGCCGACATGCGCGAAGACCTCCTCGACCTTGTCGAGGTCATTGAACGGCACGGTGATCGTGTGTTCGGCCAGCGCGACCGGCACGCCGGGCGAGGTCGGCACGCCGAGCGTCAACGCGCCGGAGCCGGCCTTGACCAGCAGCGAGTCGGAATGGCCGTGATAGCAGCCCTCGAACTTGACGATCTTGTCGCGGCCGGTAAAGGCGCGCGCGAGCCGGATCGCGCTCATCGTCGCCTCGGTGCCCGAGTTGACCATGCGCACGAGATCGAGCGAAGGGACGATCCGGCACAGCAGTTCTGCCATTTTCGTCTCGATCTCGGTCGGCGCGCCGAAGCCGAGGCCGTTGTCGATCGCCTTTTTGACCGCGTCGATGACGACGGGGTGTGCGTGACCGAGCACCGCCGCGCCCCAGGAGCCGACATAATCGACGTATTCGCGATCGTCGACGTCGTAGAGGCAGGGACCGGCGCCGCGGCGGAAGAACACCGGCTCGCCGCCGACGCCGTTGAACGCGCGCACCGGAGAGTTCACGCCGCCCGGGATCACCCGGCGGGCCTTGGCATAGAGTTCGTGTGACTGCGTCATGCGCATCCCCTGTCGTTGGTGACCGTGTGTTCCCAAAGCCGCGCATAGCGGCGCGCCGCGGCCTCCGGGTCGGCGGCCGCGAACACGCCGGTGATGACGGCGAGCGCGTCGGCGCCGGCGGCGAGCAGCGCCGCGCCGTTGTCCGGCGTGATGCCGCCGATCGCGACCAGTGGCAGGTCGAGCGCGGCGCGCGCGCGCTGCAGCAGCCCGGGTGTCGCGACGACCGCGCCCGGCTTCGTTATGGAGGCGAAGAAACTGCCGAAGGCGACATAGTCGGCGCCCGCGGCCTGCGCCGCCAGCGCGAGCGGGAGCTCATTATAACAGGATGCCCCGATCAATCGGCCGGGCCCGAGCAACGCGCGCGCGGCGGCGATCGCGCCATCGTCGCGGCCGAGATGCACGCCGTCGGCGTCGAGCGACTGCGCCAGCGAAGGGTCGTCGTTGATGATCAGTGGAATCCCGCGCTGCCGGCACAGCGCGCGCAGTTCGACCAGTTCGGCATGACGTTGCGTTCCCTGACGCTGCTTGTCCCGGAACTGTACCAGCGCCGCGCCCCCGCGGATCGCCTGTTCGACCGCGCCGACCAGCGCGCCGGGCGCCAGCAGCGCGGCATCCGCGATCACGTAGAGGCCGCGCACCGGGCTCGTCATCAGCCGCTGCGCCCCTTGTCCGGCAGCGCCCAGAACAGCCGGTTCGGCACCGGCTGTCCGCCACCGATGCGATAGCCCTGTCTCAGCGTCTCCCAGGTATATTCCTGCGCCTCGCGCACGGCGGCGCGCGGCTCGGCGCCATGCGCGAGCAGGCCGGCCGTCGCCGCCGCCAGCGTGCAGCCCGAGCCGTGAAAGCTGCCCGGCAGGCGTTCCCAGCGAAAGGTCTCGACCGGTCCATGGGCGTCGTAGAGGCGATTGATGACGGCCTCACCCGGCTCATCGGCGCCGGTGACGAGGACATATTCGGCCCCGCGCGCCGCCAGCGCCCGCGCCCGCGCGTCGATATCGGCGGCGTCCGGGGCCAGCGCCGTCGCCTCGCGCGTGTTCGGCGTCGTCACCGTTGCCAGCGGCAGCAGGCAGTCGAGGATCGCCCTGCGGGTCTCCTCGTCGGCGAGCGCGCCGCCGCCACCGGCGACCAGCACCGGATCGACGACGACCGGGATGTCGCGCAGACCGGCCAGCACCTCGTGCACCGCGCGCGCGATCGCGGCGCTGCCCGGCATGCCGATCTTGCAGGCCGCGACCCGCATGTCGGAGAGGATCGCGTCGAGCTGGCGGCGCAGCAGCGCGGCGTCGACCGGTTCCCAGTAAGAGGCATCGCGCGTGGTCTGCACCGTCAGTGCAGTGATCACCGGCGCGGCGTGGCAGCCCATGCTCGCGAGCGCCTCGATATCGGCCTGGATACCGGCGCCGCCGGTCGGGTCGAGGCCGGAAATCGCGATGACGACGGGGATGGTGCCTGGTGGTTTCATTTCGGATCGGGGTGGCATTGGCGGCGGGACGGCCTTCATTCTATCACCGCGGCCATGCTACATTGCAGGGCCGTTCCATTCCGATCACGACCATCACGGCATCGCTCAGAATCATGAAAAAATACATGTGCGCGATCTGCGGTTTCATCTACGACGAGGCGGCCGGCCTGCCGGATCACGGCATCCCGCCGGGTACACGCTGGGAGGACGTCCCCGAGGACTGGCGCTGCCCCGATTGCGGCGCAGCCAAGCAGGACTTCGAGATGATGGCGCTGTAAAAAAAACGGGAGCGCAATGCGCTCCCGGAAAAGCACGCGTCGTTGAGGAGGGGGGAAACGCGTGTTAGAGGGGGTGAGTGCTTGGACTCGGTACTGAGTGTAGCCGGACCTGCTCTAAAATGCAAATCGTTATCATTATTGAATTAGTCCAGATCTGGAAACACTCTGTTTCCGGCGCCCGGCCGCGGTGGATCGTCGCATCTGACCGCGGGGACGCCCGCCCGGGTTAGGATGGACCCCGGAGACCCGATCCCGCGATGACCGCCGCTGCCCCGACTACTGCCGTCCTGAACCTGCGCCGATTGCTGCTGCTGCGGGCCGTCGCGGTCGTCGGCTGGCTGGCCGCCCTCGCCTTCATGCTGCGCTCGCTGCAGCTCGAGCTGGTGCTGGCCCCGATCATCGCGGTGATCGTGACCTGGATCCTGATCAGCGCCGCGACCTGGGGCTGGTTGCGCGGCTGGCGGGAGATCCCGGACCCGGTGTTCTACGCCCAGCTGGTCATCGACATCGTGCTGCTGACCGCGCTCCTGTACCTGACCGGCGGCTCGACCAATCCATTGACCCTGCTGTTCCTGCTGCCGCTGACGATCTCGGCGGCGCTGCTGCCCGGACTCTACACCTGGTCGATCGCGCTGCTGACCGTGCTCTGTTACACCCTGTTGCTGTACGTCTTCGTCCCGCTGCCGTTCGCGACTCATACCCATGCCCAGGAATTCGATTTCCATATCCTCGGCATGTGGTCGGGCTTCGTGCTCAGCGCCGGCCTGATCGCGACCTTCGTCGCGCGCATGGGCCATACCCTGCGTGAACGCGATCGCATGCTGGCGCGCAGCCGCGAGCGCGCGCTGCGCGACGAGCGCATCGTCGCGCTCGGCACCCTTGCGGCCGGTGCCGCCCATGAACTCGGCACGCCGCTGGCGACGATCGGCCTGCTGGCCGACGAGATCGAAGAGGAATACGCGGACAGCGATCCGGAACTCGCGGCGCGCGCGCGGATCCTGAAGCAGCAGGTGCGGCGCTGCAAGGAGACGCTGTCGATGCTGTCGATGTCGGCCGGGCAGAACCAGGCCGCCGCCGGTCGTCGCCGCCGTCTCGACGAATGGCTGTCGACGCTGCTGGCGCAATGGCGTGAAACGCGCCCCGGGGTCGCCGTGACGGTGCGCATCGGCGCGCGTGAGGACAGCACCGACGGGGCCCCGGAGATCCTCGCCGAGCAAACGCTCGGCCATGCCCTGACCAGCATCCTGAACAATGCCGCCGATGCCTCGCGCGACGTCGTCGAGGTCGTCGCCGAATGGGACGACGCGCAGCTGTACTTCGAGGTCAGCGACCGTGGCGCCGGGCTCGCCCCGGCCCTGCTGTCCGCGGCCGGCAGGACCCTGTTCTCGACCAAGCGGCCGGATGAAGGCCTCGGCCTCGGCCTGTACCTGGCGTTTTCGATCGTCGAGCGCCTGCACGGGCGGGTGCTGCTGTTCAATCGCGAGGGCGGCGGGGCCTGCACCCGGGTCGAGCTGCCACTCGCCATGCTGATGTTGCGGGGGGAGGCCGGCGCCGCCGGCGAAGCGACCGGAATCGATGGAAAGATTACTGCTGGTCGATGATGACGAGGTCTATTGCTCGGTGCTGGCGCGGGCCCTGCGCCGGCACGGTTTCGACGTCGAGATTGCCCACGACGTCGAGGCCGGTCTCGACGCCGCGACCCGCGCACCGCCCGCCTGCGCGCTGGTCGATCTCTGTCTGCCCGAGTCCTCCGGTCTCGTCCTGGTCGAACGCCTGCGCGCGCTGTCGGGCGACATCCGTATCGTCGTGCTGACCGGCTATGCCAGCATCGCGACCGCGGTCGAGGCGGTCAAGCTCGGCGCGGTGCATTACCTGACCAAGCCGGCGGAGATCGACGACATCATCCAGGCCTTCGGCCGTGAGGTCGGCGATGTATCGACGCCGCCGCCGCCGCGACCGATGTCGGTCAGCCGGCTCGAGTGGGAGCATATACAGAAGGTGCTGATGGAGTGCGGCGGCAACATCTCGCAGACCGCGCGCCGCCTCGGCATGCACCGCCGCACCCTGCAACGCAAGCTGCAGAAGCGACCGGTCCGTCACTAATACCCCCTTCGTTTGCAAAGAGGCACGAGGTCGCCCCCTCCTGGCTTGAGAAGAGGCGCGAGACTGAGTTCACCCCCCTTCGCTTGCGAAGGGGGGCAGGGGGGGGATGCGAGCGCAGCGAGTCGTCTACAAGCCCAGCACGAAGTCCACAAGCCTGGCGATGTCCTCGTCGGAGACGCGCGGGGAATAGGGCGGCATCGGCACGCCGCCGGTGACGTCGGTCCAGTTGCCGCGGCCGCCGAGCTTGATCTTGTCGATCAGCATCTCGCGCGCGCCCGGCTGGCCGGCATAGCGGGCATTGACGTCCTTCCAGGAGGGGCCGACGATCTTGGCCTCGAGGGCGTGACAGGCGAGGCAGCCCGAGGCCCTGGCCAGATCCATGTCGGCCGGGGCCGGGGCGGCAGCGAACATCAGGGCGGCGCCTGTTGCCAGGGCCCATGCAGGTGCTTTCATCGCAAATCCGTGGTTGGAGGTTGTGGCCCGCGCGCTATTTGTGCAGCTCTTCACTGCTGCTGCGCTGGCGTCGCGTCGCACGATAGAGGTGCACCTCGAGGTCCATCGACCACCAGTCACCGATCCCGATGATCCTGCGCTTGCCGTTCAGGTATTCGATGACGACCTTTCTGACCTGTCCGGAGGAATAACCGAGCGCCCATACCTTGATCAGCTGACCGCTCAGGTTCATGTACCAGTTGCCGACGACAGGCTTCTGCTTGACTGACATATATGGCTCCTCTCTCGAGTGCACCGGACTGCCCGTACGACAATGTGAATTATATCACGTTTCAGCCGCACTTCGACTCGCCGCAATTGAGGCAGGTCAGGCAGCCGTCCATCTGGATCATCGCCTTGGTCTGGCATTTCGCGCACAGCCGGGCGCCGTCGGGAAAACCACTGGCGGGATCGGAGCTTGCGTCGTCGGAGGTGCGGGCGGCCTGCTCGAACTCGCGGCGCTTGCCCTCGACGAAGGCCTTCTGGTGGTCATCCATGCGCTCGCCCTTGAGCATCCCGATGAAGCGCAGGTGGTGCTCGATGACGTCACCGATCTCGGCGACCAGCGACGGCATGAACTTGCCGCCCTTCTTGAAATAGCCGCCGCGCGGGTCGAACACCGAGCGCAACTCCTCGACCAGGAAGGTCACGTCGCCGCCCTTGCGGAACACCGCCGAGACGATGCGCGTCAGCGCGACGATCCACTGGAAGTGATCCATGTTCTTCGAGTTGATGAAGATCTCGAAGGGCCGGCGCAGCTCATGCTCGGTGCCCGGGTTCAGCACGTAGTCGTTGATCGTCACGTACAGCGCGTGCTCGGTCAGCGGCGTCTTGACCTTGTAGGTCGAGCCGAGCAGCATCTCCGGCCGCTCGAGCCGCTCGTGCATCTGGATGATGTTCGACGGCGAAGCGGCGGCGTCCGTGCCGCCTTTATCTTCTTCCTCCTCCTTCGCAACCTCGTAGCTGACGATCTTGCTGTCGATTCTGATGGCCATGGTTCCGTTCTCCGAATGATCAGTACTTGCCGTAATAGCCTTCCTTCAGCGCGTCATAGAGGTTCGCGGCGGTATGCATCTCGCCGTCGTACTCGATCTCCTCGTTGCCGCGCGCCTCGACGACGGAGCCGTCCTCGAGCTGGAAGCGATAGGTGGTGTTCGCGAGGTCCTGCTCCTTGACCAGCACGCCCTGGAAGGCCTCGGGATTGAAGCGGAAGGTCGTGCAGCCCTTGAGGCCCTGTTCGTAGGCGTAGAGATAGATGCCCTTGAAGTCCCCGTAGTCGTAGTCGCCCGGGACGTTCGCGGTCTTCGAGATCGACGAATCGATCCACTTCTGCGCCGCGGCCTGCACGTCGACATGCGCCTTCGGCGTGATGTCGTCGGCGGAGACGAACCAGTCGGGCAGCCGCGTCCCGGGCTGTTCGGAGCCGGGCAGCGCGGCGGCATTGATCAGTTGGCGATACGCCAGCAGCTCGTACGAATAGACGTCGACCTTCTCCTTGCTCTTGCGCCCCTCGCGGATCACGTTGCGGAAGTAATGATGGGCGAAGCTCGGCTCGATGCCGTTGCTGGCATTGTTCGCCAGCGACAGCGAGATCGTGCCGGTCGGCGCGATCGAGCTGTGGTGCGTGAAGCGCGCGCCGACCTCGGCGAGCAGGTTGACGAGTTCCGGCGCGGCCTCGGCGATGCGCTGCATGTAGCGGCTGTAGCGCGCGTGCAGTACCTTGCCCTTGACCCGGTCGCCGGCGCGCCAGCCGTCGCGCGCCATCTCCGGGCGCTTGCGCAGCATGCCGGGGGTGACGGTGAACTCCTCTTCCATGATCGGCGCCGGACCCTTCTCCTGGGCGAGATCGAGCGCGGTCTCCCAGCCGGTCAGCGCCATCTCGCGGGTGACCCGCTCGGTGAACTCGAGCGAATCGGGATCACCGTACTTCATGCGCAGCATGGTCAGCGTCGAGCCGAGGCCGAGATAGCCCATGCCGTGGCGGCGCTTGCGCGTGATCTCGTCGCGCTGCTGCGACAGCGGCAGGCCGTTGATCTCGACGACGTTGTCGAGCATGCGCGTGAAGATCGAGACGGTCTTGCGATATTCGTCCCAGTCGAAGCGCGCCTGGTCGGTGAACGGATCGCGCACGAAGCGGGTCAGGTTGATCGAGCCGAGCAGGCAGGAGCCATAGGGCGGAAGTGGCTGTTCACCGCAGGGATTGGTCGCGCGGATGTCCTCGCAGAACCAGTTGTTGTTCATCTCGTTG
>CAYLKC010000088.1:0-7641 GCA_964384095.1 uncultured Chromatiales bacterium | reverse complement strand
AACGCCCCGCGGTAGAGTTCCGGCAGCGTGCGCGTCAGCGCCAGCATGCCGATGTCCATCAGCAGGCCGGCGAGAAACAGGTCCTCGCGGTTCGGCAACGCAAGGCGGTCGGCAAGCACCTGAGCGGCGGTCGCGGCGGCGAGAGACCGCCGCCAGAAGCCGGGATAGTCGAAGCGCGTATCGCTGCCGCGATTGATCCGGTTGACGAGCGAAAATCCGAGCGCCAGCGTGATCGTGCCCTCGAGTCCGAACAACGTGATCGCCTGGCGCAGGTTCTCGGTCTTGCGCTGCCGCGCATACAGCGGCGAATTCGCCATGCGCAGCATCTTCGCGGTCAGCGCGGGATCGAGATTGATGACCTTGGCGACCTCGCCGAGCGATACCTCGGGATCCTGCCCGAGTTCGAGCACCCGCATTACGACGCCAACCGGACTCGGCAGATCGGCACACTGGCTGATGCGCTTCAGCAGCTCGCCATCTGCAAGCGGGGCGCCGGTGGACAGCGGCGGGGTGGTGTGTCGTCTGATCGGCATGCCTGCAATTTCTGCTCGTTGTCATGCAGCCGGCCGCCACGGCGCAATGCGTCCACGCGACCAGGGCCCATGGTATATCATCGGACAGGCGCGGATTTTCGTGAGGGCGGAGCAGGCGGAATTTTGCATCTCCACCAGCCTATCAGAGCGATAGATTCAGGCGCAGCAGGAACCCCGCGGCGCCCGGCGCCGCTGACGGTCACCCTGCCCCGCCCGTAAGGCGGGCAGCTACATCGCGAACAGGATGCTATAAAGCAGGTATCCCACCGGACCGCACATCAACAGCAGAATGACGATCAGGTTGGACACCACGTCTGCCGGTTCGGCCATCATCGCCCCTCCTTTGTACCGGTTTGCCGGGTCAGTACAGCGGAATTCCCGTAAATGCACGGGATCAGATGCAGGGAATGCGAATCGTACTTAAAGGGGGGGGCGTCGAGGGGAGAACCGCGCGCGGGCGCAAAGGGTGGACTGATCGCCGCCGCGACCCAATCACCGCCGATGACGTGCCAGTGGCACCTGGTCATACCCGCAATGGGAAAATCCTAGTCCGGACGCTTGCCGGACGCAAGGGCCGTGCGCGCTGAGGCTGATGACCGTGGTGGTGGGGGAAATTGGTCGGGGCGAGAGGATTTGAACCTCCGACCACCGCAACCCCATTGCGGTGCGCTACCAGGCTGCGCTACGCCCCGATTGAACTGTCGACGATACTGATGAACGGCCGCGGAGCACCAACGGCGGCCGGCGCATGATGAAGGAATCTTGTCAGGTCTTCAAGGTCTTCAGCAAGTCCTCGAGTTCCTGGCGCATCTGGCGCACGACCTGACGACTGCGGCTGGCGTCGGTCTTGACCTCTTTCCCCGAAAGCTTCTGCCGGGCGCCGCCGATCGTGAAGCCCTGCTGGTAGAGCAGATCACGGATCTGGCGCACCAGCATCACGTCATGGCGCTGGTAATAGCGGCGATTGCCGGCCCGCTTGATCGGCGCGAGTTGCGGGAACTCCTGTTCCCAGTACCGCAACACATGCGGCTTGACGCCGCACAGATCGCTGACTTCCCCTATCGTGAAATAGCGCTTCCCGGGGATCGGGGGCAACGCGTCATTCCCGCTGGGTTCCAGCATGGGCCTCGACTCTTGCTTTCAGTTTTTGCCCAGGATGGAACGAAACCACCCGTCGCGCCGTGATCGGGATCTCTTCCCCGGTCTTGGGATTGCGGCCAGGCCTTTCGTTTTTCTCTCTCAGGTTGAAATTCCCGAAACCGGACAGTTTGACCTGTTGCCCGGCCTCGAGGGCATTGCGGATCTCTTCGAAAAACATCTCGACGAGATCCTTGGCTTCCCGCTTGTTCAGCCCGAACTCCTCGAACAAGCGCTCGGCCATGTCAGCCTTGGTCAGCGCCATTCTTGTTCACTCTCTCAGTGTTGCCCCGAACCGGTCCTGCAAGCGCGCGAGCACCGCGGCGATCAGAACCTCCGTCTCCCCGTCGACAAGAGTGCGGGAAAAATCCTGCAAGGTCAAGCCCAGCGCAATGCTTTTCTTCCCGGAATCAATGCCTTTACCTCGATAGATATCAAACAGCGTCAATTTCTGCAGCAACGGCGAAGCCGCCTCGCGCACGCATTCGAGCAGCGCGCCGACGTGTGTGTCTTCATCGACGACCAGCGCAAGATCGCGGCGCACTGCCGGGAAGCGCGACAACTCGCGAAAGGCGGGCGTCGCGCGCGGGGCGAGTCGATCGACGAGGATCTCGAAGACGAAGACAGGACGATCGATGTCGAGCTGCTGCGACAGCTGCGGATGCAGCGCACCGATCCAGCCGATCTCGCGGCCGCTCTCGTCGAGGATTTGCGCCGATTGACCAGGGTGCAACGCCGGGTGCGCGGCCGCCGCGAAGGTCCAGGCCCGCGGCCCCGCGAGCGTGGCGAGCACGGCCTCGGTATCGCCCTTGAGATCATGGAAGTCCGCCGCGCGCCCGGGCAGCCCCCACTGCTCCGGCTCGACCGCGCCACAGATCAGACCGGAAAGAGATGATTCTTCTGTTATTACATTATCTTGAGACAGATACTTCGAGCCTGTTTCGAAGAATCGAATACGCTCCTGCTGGCGATTCAGGTTATGTCCGCAGGCACGCGCAAGCCCCGGCCACAGGCAGGTACGCATGACCGAGGTTTCGGCGGAGATCGGGTTCGCCAGCCTGAGCGGCGCTTTGTCGGGATCGAACAACTGCTGGCTGCCGGCGTCGATGAAGCTGAAGGTCACGACTTCCTGGTAGCCACGCGCCGCGAGCAGGCGGCGCGCATCGGTCCTGCGCTCGGCATCGGCGTCGGGCGGCTGGATGCGCAAGCCGGCTCGCGGCGCGCAGGCCGGGATCGCATCGTAGCCATGCACGCGTGCAACCTCTTCGATGAGGTCGGCCTCGATCGCGATGTCGAAGCGGAAAGACGGCGGCGTCACCTCCCAGGCGTCGGCTCCGTCGTCTGTACGCACGGACATGCCGAGCCGGGCCAGGATGTCACCGACCACGCCCGCATCGACCTCGTAACCCAGCAGTCGACGCAAGCGCGCCGCGCGCAGCCGCAGCGCGGGACGCGCCGGGAGGTGCGCGGTGTCTGTTGCATCGATGACCGGACCCGGCGTGCCGCCGGCGATATCGATGATCAGTCGTGTCGCGCGCTCGATCGCCCGCCGTTGCAAATCAAAATCGACGCCGCGCTCGAAACGATGCGAGGAATCGGTATGCAGACCCAGCCGCCGCGCGCGTCCGCTGATCGCGGACGGCGGGAAAAATGCGCACTCGAGAAACAGCGAGGTCGTCCCCTCGCCCACCGCGCTGCCCTCTCCGCCCATGATGCCGGCAAGCGCGAGCGGGCCGTGGTGATCGGCGATGACCAGCATATCGGGTTCGAGCGCGATCGTCCGGCCATCGAGCAAGGTCAGCGTCTCGCCGGCCTGCGCCTGGCGGACCCGGATGCCACCCGTGATGCGGTCGAGGTCGAAGGCATGCATCGGCTGACCCAGTTCGAGCAGGAGATAATTGGTGATGTCGATGACTGCGCCCAGGCTGCGCATGCCGCTGCGGCGCAGGCGCTCCTGCATCCACAGCGGCGTGCGCGCGGCCGGATCGATGCCACGGATGATGCGGCCGAGATAGCGCGGGCAGGCGGCAGGATCCAGCAGCTCCACCGTGATGCGTTCATCGCCCGTCGCGGCGACCGTCCCGATCGCAGGTCCGTCGACATCGGCGCGACAAAGGACGCCGACCTCGCGGGCGATGCCGGCGATGCCGAGGCAATCGCCGCGGTCGGGTGTCAGACCGAGTTCGATCGTGACATCGTCGAGGCCGAGCAGCGCACGCAGGTCGGCGCCGGCGGGACTGTCCTCCGGCAACGTCATCAGGCCTTCGCCGCCTTCGCCTAGCCCGAGCTCCTTCGCCGAACACAGCATGCCCGACGACTCGATGCCGCGCAGCTTCGCGCGACGGATCTTCATGCCGTCGGGCAAGGTCGCGCCGACCCGCGCGGTCGGGGCACGCATGCCGGCGGCGACGTTGGCGGCACCGCAGACGATCGTCAGCGGCTCGCCGTCGCCGGTATCGACGCGGCACACGCGCAAACGATCCGCCTCGGGATGCGCTGCGACCTCGAGGACATGCCCGACCACGACGCCATCGAACGGCGGCGCGACCGGCGTCACTGCATCGACCTCGAGACCGGCCATCGTCAGACGCTCGGCGAGCGCCGCGGTATCGATGCCGGGATCGACCCATTCGCGCAACCAGCGTTCACTGAATTTCATCGCCGGCCCTCAGTTGAACTGGCGCAGGAAGCGCAGGTCGTTGTCGAAGAACAGGCGCAGGTCGTTGACGCCATAGCGCAACATCGCCAGGCGCTCGACGCCGAGGCCGAAGGCAAAGCCGGTATAACGCTCATTGTCGAGCCCGACATTCGCCAGCACTTGCGGGTGGATCATGCCGCAGCCCATGACCTCGAGCCAGCCGGTGTGCTTGCAGACCCGGCAGCCTTCGCCGCCGCAGATCACGCAGGCGATGTCGACCTCGGCCGAGGGTTCGGTGAACGGAAAGTACGAGGCGCGGAAGCGTATCGCCAAATCACGCTCGAAGAAGGCACGCAGGAAATCGGTCATCGTTCCCTTGAGTTCGGCAAAGCTGACCGCCTCGTCGACCATGAAACCCTCGACCTGGTGAAACATCGGCGTGTGGGTGACATCGGAATCACAGCGGTAGACGCGCCCCGGAGCGATCACGCGCAACGGCGGCGTGCGCTCGCGCATGACACGGATCTGGACCGGGGAGGTATGCGTGCGCAACAGCGTGCGCGCGTCGAAATAGAAGGTGTCGTGCATCGCTCGCGCCGGGTGATCGGCGGGGATGTTCAGTGCCTCGAAATTGTGGAAGTCGTCCTCGATCTCGGGACCGGTCGCGATCTCGTATCCGGCCCGGGCGAACAGTCCGGAGATGCGGTCGAGCACCTGCATCACCGGATGCAGGCTGCCGTTGTCACCTCCCCGTCCGGGCAGCGTGACATCGATGCGTTCCGCGGCCAGCCGGTGCTCCAGCGCCTCGCCCGCCAGCGCCTCTCCGCGCGCCTCGATCAGGGCCTGCAATGCGGCCTTGGCCTCGTTGACGACCTGACCTGCGCGCGGTCGCTCGTCGGGCGACAGCTCCTTGAGCTGCTTGAGCACACCGGTGATGCGGCCGCTCTTGCCGAGATAGCGAACGCGCACCAGATCGAGCGCCGCGGGATCGCGGGCGGCGGCGACCTCAGCCTCCGCCTCTCTGACTATCGCGTCGAGTTGTTGCACGATTCGATCGGGACTGTCCGTGTTCTGGGCGCTGAAAAACAAAAAGGAAAGGCGCTGCCTTTCCTTTCCGGTCCAGCCACGCTCACGCCGCGGCGTCGGGTGACGCCGGACGCCGTCAGGCGGCGACCGCCGCCCGGGCCTTGTCGGCCAGCGCGGCGAAGGCGGCCTTGTCGTGCACCGCCAGGTCCGCGAGCACCTTGCGATCGACCTCGATCGCCGCCTTCTTCAGGCCGTCCATCAGACGGCTGTAGGAAAGACCGCACTCGCGCGCGGCGGCATTGATGCGGACGATCCACAGGGCGCGGAATTCGCGCTTGCGGTTGCGCCGATCGCGATAGGCATACTGCCCGGCCTTGGTGACCGCCTGCGTCGCGATGCGATAGACATTCTTGCGGCGACCGCGAAAGCCCTTGGCCTTGGCCAGCACCTTTTTGTGCCGGGCGCGCGCGGTGACTCCTCTCTTGACTCTTGGCATGGCGTATTCTCGATCGTTTCAGTGCATTCAGGCAAAGGGGAGCATCTGGCGCACGGCGCGCGTGTCCGAGGCATGGACCATGCCCTCGACGCGCAGCTGGCGTTTGCGTTTGCTGCTCTTCTTGGTCAGTATGTGGCTGCGGAAGCCCCGGCGATGCTTGAATCGGCCCGAGGCGGTGCGCGCAAAGCGCTTGGCCGCTCCGCTGTGAGTCTTCAGTTTCGACATCCGTTCATTCCCCAGAATAATTCAAGTTAAATCCGTAATCCTCACGCCTCGGGCTGCGGTTGCCCCTGCGCCACCGGCTTCTTCCTGCCACTCGCCGGCGCCAGCACCATGACCATCTGCCGTCCCTCGAGCTTCGGATACTGCTCGACCATCGCGTATTCCTCGAGGTCCTTCTCGACCCGCTGTAGCAGCTTGAGGCCGAGTCGCTGATGGACCATCTCGCGGCCACGGAATCTCAGCGTCACCTTCGCCTTGTCACCGCTGCTCAGGAAGCGAATCAGATTCTTCAGCTTGACCTGGTAATCGCCCTCATCGGTACCGGGGCGGAACTTCACTTCCTTGACCTGGATCTGCTTCTGCTTCTTGCGCGCCGCATGGCGCTTCTTGCTTTCCTCGAAGATGTACTTGCCGTAATCCATCACCCGGCAGACCGGCGGTTGCGCCGTGGGCGACACTTCGACCAGGTCCAGGCCCGCCTCTTCGGCGACCTTGTTCGCCTCAACGATCGAGACGACGCCGATCTGTTCACCATCGGGGCCTACGAGCCGCACCTGCGGCGCCGTGATGGAGTCATTCAACCGCAATTCTTTGTCCGAAGCTATTCCCTAGTCCTCCAAAACAATGCGGCCGTAGCACGCGATCTCGGACTCCAGGTGACCGGCGAAGTCCTCGATCGAGAGGCTTCCCAGGTCCCTGCCGTCCCGCGTGCGCACGGCCACGGAATTTTCTGTCATCTCCCGGTCGCCAACGACCAGCAGGTAGGGCACACGTTGCAATGTATGCTCGCGGATTTTAAAGCCTATTTTCTCATTTCTCAAGTCTGTTTCGACACGCAGGCCGCGGCCGGCGAGCCGGGAGGCGACTTCGGCGGCATAGTCGGCCTGGCGGTCGGTGATATTCAGCACCATCGCCTGGACCGGCGCCAGCCACGCCGGCAGCCAGCCGGCGTGCTCCTCGATCAGGATCGCGATAAAGCGCTCCAGTGAGCCCAGGATCGCCCTGTGCAGCATCACCGGGACCTGCTTGCTGCCGTCCTCGGCAATATAGACGGCCCCGAGCCGCCCCGGCATCGAGAAATCGACCTGGATCGTACCGCACTGCCAGACCCGACCGATGCAGTCCTTCAGCGAGAACTCGATCTTGGGACCGTAGAAGGCGCCCTCCCCCGGCTGCAGGTCCCAGGCCAGGCCCTTGGCGTTCAGCGCCTGCTCGAGCGCGTGCTCGGCCTTGTCCCACGAGGCGTCGTCACCGACCCGGTTGTCCGGGCGGGTCGACAGCTTGATCAGGATCTCGTCGAAGCCGAAGTCGGCATAGACCCGGAACAGCAGGTCGATGAACTGTGCGACCTCGGCCTGGATCTGG
This sequence comes from uncultured Chromatiales bacterium, assembly GCA_964384095.1. Taxonomy (GTDB): domain Bacteria; phylum Pseudomonadota; class Gammaproteobacteria; order SZUA-140; family SZUA-140; genus JAITWN01. The sequence continues at coordinate 224 of CAYLKC010000088.1, read as the reverse complement.
TCCTCGGTGCAGAAGATATGGGCGTCGTCCTGCACGAAGTTGCGCACGCGCATCAGGCCATGGAGCGTGCCCGACGGCTCGTTCCGGTGACAGGAAGCGAACTCGGCCATGCGCAGCGGCAGGTCGCGATAGCTCTTGAGTCCCTGGTTGAAGATCTGGATATGGCAGGGACAGTTCATCGGCTTGATCGCGTAATCGCGGTTCTCGACGTGGGTCGTGAACAT
>CAYLKC010000087.1:0-7737 GCA_964384095.1 uncultured Chromatiales bacterium | reverse complement strand
GCCGAGCCGCTGCCGGCCGACAGCCTGACGACCGAGCTCGGCGCCTTCGAGGCGCGCATCGAGACAGCGCGCGGCGTCGCGCTGGAGTCGACAGCCTTCGCGCGCCGGCAGTCCATGATCAGCGATCCCGCGCGCTACACGGAGGCGCAGGCGCTGGGTGGCGCGATGCGCGAGGCCGGCGTCGAGGCCTTCACCTGGCGCTCGGCGCGCGACAGTGACGGCGGCATCAACGTCGGCGCATTCACCCTCGACGCGATCGCGAGTCCGCGTCCCGAACGCATGCAACACTGGGTCTGCACGACGACCGCAGAGACCGTGTCATTCATGCGCCTGTTTGCGCGCGACGAGGCGCCGGTCTCATTTCCGAGGACGCAGTTCCTGGTCGATGGCCGCCTGCCGGCGCCTGCGTGTTGATCGCGCGGCTGATATTTCTGGCCTGATTGAGTACACTGGCCACGCATTGTCACCGCCCAGGTGGCGAAACTGGTAGACGCAAGGGACTTAAAATCCCTCGGGGGGCGACTCCCGTGCCGGTTCGATTCCGGCCCTGGGCATTCTGTCGGGAAGGGAAGGACATGCGCGGTCTCATTCGCTACGGGCTTCGATACTTGTTACGAAACGGGATGCTGTCCGCAGCGCTGATCACGGGGTTGCTCGTCGGCTGGCTGCCCGGGCAGGCGCAGGCGTGGCAGGTCGAGATCACCGAGGCCGGGATCCAGTCCGAGGTCGCGACGATGTTCCCGATCCGGCAGCAACTGCCGTTTGTGAGCGCGACCTTTTCCGATCCGCGGGTACGTATCATCGCCGGCAGCGATCGCGTGCGCCTCGCCATCGCCGTCACCACGGCATTCCCGAACCAGGTCGAAGCCAGGGGCCACGCCGAGATCGAGGGCACGCCCGGATACGATGCCGCGACCGGTGAGTTTCACCTGATACGGCCCGCCGTCACTGTTTTGCAATTCGATCTGTTACAACAGGAATCCGCGGACTTCGTCCGCCTGATGGCGAATGTGATTGCCGAACAGTACGTGGCGAATATCGTTATCTACCGGCTCGATGAGCAGGATTTCCGCCAGGGTATGATGCGCCGGAAGCTGAAGGGCATCGAGGTCAGGGACGGGAAGCTGATTGCCGAACTCGACTGGTGATCCGGTCGAACCGCGTCATTGCGGGGTCCGGCAGCTCTCGATATCGCTCTCGGTGAGACCAAGATCCCTTGCGGCGGCAGAAAGATCTTCGGCGGTGGCGGTGGCGGAATAGAGATCTCTCGTGATGCCGCCGATCTCGTCGATGCCGAAACGGCTGGCAGCCTTGTTCATTGCGCTCATCAACCGGCCGAAGCCCCGCTTGTTCTGCTGAGCTTCCTCGGCAGCCCGGATCTTGCTTTCCAGACACGCCTGCTGTGCCGCCGCAAGCGCATTCGGGTCTTCGCCCGCTCCGGTCGACGGGAGCGATGCCGGCGTCTGCGGACGCATACCGGTATCCGACGATGGCAAGGCGCTGCCCGCCTGGCCAAAGCCCGTCTTCATCGCGTCAGGCAGGGCGGCAGGATTGACGGCTATGTGCCGGATCTCGGTGACGACCTCAAGGCCACCGCCGGAGGCGATCGAGCGCATCGTCTCGAGTTGCGGGCCCATTCGCCCCATGATCATGCTGCGCTGCGACTCGGGCATCGTCGCCATCTGCTGTTCCAGCTCCGCCAGCTTCGCCTGCGCCTCCTGCATCTGCTTGCGTTGCCCGGGATCGAGCTGGCCGCTGATCCGCATGACCTGGCGGTACGGCTCGTACATCTTGCTGCCCGGCACCTTGCGGTAGTCCGAGTTCGTACGTTCGATGGTGATGGGTCGGGTTTCGCCGGCGGCGGTCATCGTGCCGTCCAGGCTGAATCTCAGGGGCACAAAGGCCTCGGCATCTACCCACAGCGCAGCGGTGTGTATGGTCATCGACTTTCCGTCCCCGGCGTCGCTCGTATGTTCGAGGTCGTCCGCGCGCAGGTGAAGGGCGGGTTTGCCGGCCACATCAACCTTGCCGACCAACTGCGCCTGTTCGAGGAAAGTCGAGTAGTCGTCGTCCACGCGCGCAACCGGATCTGAGCCCTCGGAGCGCCGGGCGTCGGCGGCAAAATCGAGGAAGTCAGCCATGCCGCCCATCATCACGCGGGTATCTGTCGTTGCCCAGGGATCGGATCCCGGATTCGAGAACAATCCGCGAGGCAGGCCGGCGTCTGCCAGGCCATCCTCGATGCCGCTTGCCAATCCCTCACCGGTACGCCGGTAGTCCTCAGCCATCTGGTTGAGTGCGTCGGGTCCCATCCATTCGAAGCCGCTGCCCTCCGCACGACGCCGTTCGATCTCGCTGAAGGGGACGAGACGGAAACCGGGCACGGGGTTGCCTTCCGGATCGAGCGTGATATCCCGCTCGTAGAACTGATGTACGGTCTGACCCATCACGGATTGCTGGACCAGGTAGGTGTTCACGCCTTCCCAGCGCTCGATCTGCGCCTGTCGCATCTTGTCGGCTATTGAACGCGCGTCTTCGGCGATGACCGGTGAGGCAAGGAAACAGATGAGCAGGGCGGTGAAGCGGGTGGAGCAGGCCATGACGGGTCTCTATGCTCGCGGGATGAAAGCATCATAGTAGCCCGCCACCTTCAAGTCCACACCCTATGGCCGTCGCAGTCCTGCCGGCAAGGATCATGCCCGGACATCGCTGCTGTCGATACGCCGCCGTGCGCCAGGCAGGCGGATTTCGAACTCCACTCCCTGGATATCCAGCGGCTCGAAGCTGAGCTGGTGGCGGTTACGTCCGGGTTGGCAGACCACGCGCCACCCCGGCCGTCCCGGATGGCCGGTATCGTAGACTTCCTGTCTGCCTTTCGCCGCAAGCCCGTCGAACCGCCGCGTCAGCTGATCGTCGACGCCGGTGATCTCGATGCTGCGCAGCGCCGGGGCGAAGTCCCATTCACGGGCCGCTACCGCCTCGCTGTCGCCCGAGCGGCAGCATAATCGCCCGTCGATTATGATCACGTCGACCAGTTCGGTCTGCACCTCGTCATTGTCGAGCTCGATCCGGATCGTATAACGGGTCTCCGGCGTACGGATATTGCGCGCCTCGATCCGGCCTTCATAGCCCCGCACGATCTGGTCGACGAAGTACAGCCCAAGCCCGCGGCCATGATGTTCGAGGATCCGGCGCGTCGAGAATCCGGGCTGGTAGAGTTTCGGGAAATCCTCGTCGCGAATATGCGGCCCGCGGTTGTAGACCCGAAGGCAGATCTCGCCGTCGACCTCCGTCAGTGACATCGAGATCGGCGCGAATGGGGATTTGAAACCGCGCTTGCCGGAGAAAAACTGCGCGTTCCTCAGCAGGTTCTCGATCAGGAGTACCAGGTGATTTTCGTTCCCGAGCAACGCGCCGGCCGGGGCCAGACGGATATGCCACTTGCCGTCATCGAAGCTGAAATTGGCGGAAGGCGTCGGGGGTGGCAGCGCTTCGTTGCGGACCAGCGCCAGCGCGCGCCAGGCGGCGCGCTGCGGCGCATACGCGGGCTCGAATGATTGCGAAACAGGCTCGTCATTGTTCAGCACGCTCTGGCAATAACGCTCCTCGCACTCGCACAGGAGGTTGCCGATGTGCAGTGCGAGGTTCTCGGCGGTCGACAGGTCGAGCAGATCCCACAGGTAGCGCATCGCATCGAGCGCGGCGCGGTAGTCGGCGTCATCGGGAGCGGACGCCGCGGCGGCCCGCTGCAACGCCGTCTGCACCTTATCGAAGCTGATCACGCCGTTATGCCGCACCTCGGCCGCGATGCTCTTGAAGTGCAGGAATTTCTCATCGTACTCGATGTATTCGAGGAGCTTGTCGCTGATGAACAGCTTGAGCTTGTCGGCATGGCTCGAAAAGGTATGGGCCTTGAGCTGGAGCTGCTTCTTGTGTTCCCACAGCCCGGCGACCTGTTCGCGCAGGCGTTTGAGATCCTGTTTGTGGCGCAGGTACTGCTCGCGGTAACGGCGCAGGTCGACCAGTAGCGCCAGCGCAAAGATGCCTGGCACCGCGTACAGGGCCGGCGCGCCGAGCCAGCCGGCGGGGATTCGATAGAATGACGCCAGTCCTGGATCGGTGACGAACAGCAGGTAGGCAATCGCGGCGAGGCTGCCGAAGCCGGTGAGCCACGGATAGGTAACCCGCTGCACACGGCTGTCGGGCGCCTTCTCGGCGACGGGACTCATGCGCCGTTCACGCTGAAGGGCTTCCAGCAATAGGCCCCGTCGTCGCCGAAGGTGACGATACCCTTGCCGGACCGGCACTGGGCCTGGAATTCACCCTGACCGCCCATTGCCTGGTCGAAGGCACGGCGCAGTGTGCGGATATGCTGGCGATAGTTTGCATTGGAGAAGTGATCCGGATCAGCCTCGAGTCGTTCCGCGATCTGCCAGGTCGTCAGCGGGCGGGGTGAAGTCTCGACGAGATAACGCAGGATCTTGCGCGGCGTCGGCGCGAGCGGACGGCGGGCGTTTGCGGGATTCATCAGCTTCGTGCCGCGCCAGTAGACCTCCCAGGTCGTCGTATCCAGCGTCAGCTCGCCGCTCTGCACAATGCCGGGATTCGCCGCTGAATCCGGACGGCTCGCGACCTGGTGGCGCAGCGCGGCCCGGATGCGCCAGCACAGTACCGACTCGATGTTGTGCTGATGCTTGGCGATAAAGTCCCGCGCTCCGGTGACCTCGAAGGCCTGCCGCTCGATGCCGGTGCCGCTGTGTTCGGACAGGTAAAGAATCGGCAGGCCGGGCCACTTATGCTGAAGCGCGCGCGAGACCGAGAAGCCGGCGGCCTCGTCACCATTCATGTGGGCGTCGAGCAGCGCAAGATCGGGTCGGTCGGCTTCTCCGGCGAGCCGGATATGCTGGCAGGCCGCCGCAGGGAACCGGAAAAACCGTAGCTCGGTCGGACTGTCATCGAATCCCGTCCCCTCGAGCACCGGCCTGAACCTGTCTATCCAGTGCGACTGGTCTTCGACCCAGAAGATCACAGCCATCGGCAACCTCCCCGCATACCGGCGCGACTCACGGATTTTTCACCGCCGCGTCCGACACTCTGTCGTGAACACAGAGCGATGAGGTGAATCTCATGTTGACTGACATCCTTAATATATGGTCTGACTCGCCGGCGTTGTCACTGGCGATCTGGTTGGTGATCGCGGTCACAGTCCTGTACCTGGGACGGCCGCACGCGCACCAGATGCTGCGCGGCGGCGCGCGTGCGATCTCCGGCGCGCTGCGGATCGCGGCGGCCGGAATCCGCCAATTAGAGCAGCGCATCGCGGCGCGAAACCGTGACGTGCTTCTCGCGATGGGCCGGGAGGCCGCGGAGAAGGCGATAGAGCGCGAATTCAGTCGCGTCAACAGCGTCGTCGAGCGTGATCTGAGCCAGTACCCGGTCCTGCACCGAAAGCTCGCAGACACACTGCAGAAGGTCGAGACGGACTACCATGCCGCGACCGGCAACGTCACGTTGCCGCCGGCCTGGTCGGAGGTACTCGATACAGTCAAGGCCCTGGCCGGGTCAGGCGATCCGACGGTCGCAAAGGTCCTCGCCAACATCAAGGAGACGGTCGAGGATTCGCATCAGCAGGCGCTCAAGGCCTGGCAGAAGGACGCGAACGAACGCCATCGACTCCTGAACGGCATGCAGTCGGAATGGCGCGCGCTCGGCCAGACGATGACCAGGGTGCAGCAGACCATCACCGGTCTCGAGGAGCGCGCAAAGACCATCGACCGCCACATGGCGGACTATGAGAGCATCCTCAAGGCCGAGGACAAGGCCGTCAACGCGCTGTCGGCGTCGTCGCTGACGCAGTTTCTGATCGCGACCGTGGTGCTGATCATTGCGGCCCTGGGCGGCGTCATCAATTTCCACCTGATCGCCCTCCCGATGTCGGAGATGGTCGGCGGCGCAAGCTACATCGGCTCCGTGCATACGTCTGATATTGCCGCGCTGGTGATCATCATGGTCGAGATCACGATGGGATTATTCCTGCTCGAAGCATTGCAGGTGACCCGGCTGTTCCCGATGATCGGCCGGATGGACGACAAGATGCGCCGGCGCATGGCGATCATCGCGTTCGCGATCCTGACGATCTTTGCCGCAATCGAGGCGTCTCTGGCCTATATGCGCGACCTGCTCGCGCTCGATCGCGAGGCGCTGCAGCAATCGCTGGCTGGCGTCGCGGTCGCCGAGGCGCAGTTTCGCTGGATCCCGTCGATCGGACAGATGGTGCTCGGTTTCATCCTGCCGTTCGCGCTGGCCTTCGTCGCGATCCCGCTCGAGGCCTTTGTGCACTCGCTGCGGACGGTGTCGGGTCTGGCCGCGGTCGCCGGGCTGCGGGCGCTGCGTCTCGGGCTGCGCATGACGGGCGGCCTGGCGCAACACCTGGGCACGATGCTGATCAGCCTGTATGACCTGTTCGTGATGCTGCCGCTCGGCATCGAGCGCCTGGTGCGGCGCCAGCGCGCCGGCGACGGCGAGGCGCGTGATGAAGCGGGGGGCGAGGGTGCGGCGGACGACAAGCCGGCCAGGTCGATACGTCGCCGCAAGGCGGCGAAGGCAGCCGACGATTCAACCCTGACGACCCGGGAGGTCTGAACCATGAACCTCAATACTTCATATACCCCTGACCTGTCGCCGCGCATACCTGTGCGCTGGCGGCAGGCCGGTCTGGCCCTTGTGGTGATGGCGGTCCTGTTGGCAGGCTGCGGATCGCCGGCCAACAACAGCCGGGCCGCCTTCGTACTGGTCGACATCTCCAGTGACTACGCCGGGGAACTCAGGAAGGTCAGGACGCTCAGCAATTATCTGCTTGCGAACCTGAACAGCGGCGACTCGCTCGCGATCGCGTTCATCGACTACAGCAGTTTTACCGAACGCAATGTCATCGCCCGGGTCACCTTCGATCACCGCCCCAGCGTCACGAACCGGCAGAAGCGCATGCTGCAGGCCGACCTCGACGCGTTCATCGAACGCTTCAAGGTGCCGAGCCATCACAGCGATATCAGCGGGGGCGTGCTGCTGGCGGCGGACCATCTGAAGGAACTGAACGCGGGACAGAACTACCTGTTCATCCTGTCGGACCTGCAGGAGGACCTGCCGCCGTGGCTGAACCGGGATATGCCGGTCGACCTCGAGAATATCCAGGTCGTCGCGGTCAACGTGAAGCGCCAGCGCAGCGACAACAACGACCCGCAGGCCTATCAGCAACGGCTGGCGGGCTGGCAGCAGCGGGTCGAGGAGAGCGGCGGGCGCTGGCGGATCGTGAACGACCTGGCGCGGCTGGATAATGTGGTGGCGTTACGGTAGGGGGGGAATGGACGCCCCGGCAGTACCCGCTCGACCTGCGGACAGTAAAGACGTATAGTAGAGGGCTTTGCGCAACCGTCCGGCGACTTCGGAATCTGCCTTATCTATCAGGTGTATAAAATTGATTTCTCTATCTAATATCACGATGCAGTTTGGCGCCAAGCCGTTGTTCGAGAATATTTCTGTCAAGTTCGGCAACGGCAATCGCTACGGCCTGATCGGCGCCAACGGCTGCGGCAAGTCGACGCTGATGAAGATCATGGACGGCAGCCTCGCGCCGAGCGCCGGCAATGTTTCGGTGACGCCGCATCAGCGGGTCGGCCGCCTGCGCCAGGATCAGTACGCCTTCGAACGGTATTCGGTGATCGATACGGTCATCATGGG
>CAYLKC010000086.1:2350-7922 GCA_964384095.1 uncultured Chromatiales bacterium | reverse complement strand
GCGTTACGGCTGTATTCGCGTTCGGTCTGACCGCCCACGCCCGTGCCGAACTTTGCGAAGCGGGTGAAGTCGTTGCTGGTGCTGTACAGGAACAGCAGCATGCGCAGGTCATCGTTGATATCGTGGAAGTAATCGAGCCGTTGTGTGTAGTACTGCTTCTGGCCGCCATCGTTCTCGCCGTTCTCCGCCTGCTGACGACGCCGGCTCTCATCACGGAACTGGTCTTCCGGGATATAGCCGGGCGCGTCCCACTGACCACCATAGCCGCGCATCGTCAGCACGACCTCGGAGCGGTCGCTGATATCGTAGCCGAGACGAAGGGAGGCAATGGATTTCGTGTAGCGCGAGTTCTCGCGCCAGCCCTCGCTGTCCGCAGCCTGCATGGCCATGTTGGCCTTCAGTGGTCCGAATTCACGGCCCATCGCCGCCTGGGCGTCGAAGGTCTTGTACATGCCGCCCGACAGATAGGCATCGGTGTAATTGCCGCCCTTGCGGGTCGTGAAGGCGAGCACGCCGCCGCGCGCGTAATTGCCGTACAGCGGGGAGACCGGCCCCTTCATTACCGTCAGGGTGTCGACCTCGAGCGGGATGATGCTGTTGGTATCGGCATAGCCGTCGGCATGGGACTCGCCTTCGTTCAGCATGATGCCGTCCAGTGTGATCGCTGCGTCGCTGCCGTGACCGCCGGTCGTGAAGCCGCGGATGTCGAATTCGTCGGCGATGCCGCCCTGCTGGTAGGCGCCGAGATCCAGGCCCGGCACTTCCTCGATGATGCGCAGGGTCTGGTCCCATGAGCGGGATCCGATCACGTCCCTGCCGACGGTCGTGATGCTGAATGAGCGATCGGCCTCCTTCATGCCTTCGCCCTTGACCGTGATCTTGCCGAGTTCAACGTCGGAGGCGTGGAGGCCGCCCGTGAAACCGGCCATGGCGGCTGCGATAATACACTTCCTCAAGGACGGTTTTTCATTATGAAAGTCTCTCCGTTGTCATTCTGAGCGGCGTCCGTACCCCGGGCGCAACCTTTTCCCTGCCAGAATTAATAACAGGTAGGAAATAATAATACGTAAGAATTAATATTTTGTACAGGGGGCAGGGCACAGAAGCTCCTGAAGGTCACAACGTCAGTTACCAATGGTCAAACCACAGGGAGAATTCGATGCCGGAGGATCAGCCCCGACCGGACTGGTGTACGAGGGATGAAAAGGTGGGAAGCCACCCGGCGGAGGGAGAGTTGCCGCCAGGTGGCTTCGCCGGTGCTGCCTTGGATCAAGTTACAACCGATCAGAAGTGGACGCTCAGTTCACCGTAAAAGGTACGGCCAGGAGACCGGCCGAAGGATCGGGAATATTCCTCGTCTAACACGTTATTGACTGCCAGTGAGGCCGAGATCTTCTCCCAACCGGTGTAAGTCACCTTGAGATCGAGGACCTCGTACGGATCAAAGCCTCCGCGAACCCCGTTGACGACATCAGAGTTATCGTCGCGACCGAACGCGTCTCCGACCCCTTGATACACCACGGTGCCGATAAACGAGCCGTAGTTGAGATCCAGGCCGATGTTATAGAGGTATTCCGGAATCAGCGGAATTGTCTTGCCTTCCAAGGCAGGATTGGCTTCGTAGCGGGTGATCTCGGCATCCAGCCAGGTGTAGTTTGCGAAAAGGCTGAGATAGGGAGTGAACCGGTGCGACAGGTCGAATTCGACGCCCTTGGTTTCAGCCTCGTTCGCGTTCTCCAGTTGCCGGACATCTATCGTGGCATCATCCGGGTCCGGCCCGATGGCGCGACGGAAGATCATATTTTCTATCTCGTTCTGAAAATAGGTCACGCCGATCCGGGTACCCGTTGGCAGATCTTGAACAAAACCGACTTCCCATGCCGTAACCTCTTCCGGATCGAGATCCGGGTTCCCGAGGGTTCGTGCCGATCCGTGAACCGAATTGACATAAAGATCATCGAGGGTCGGCGGACGGAATGCCGTTCCGACCGATGCGCGGAGGTTCGTCGACGGCGTCGGAGAAAAGACAGCCGAGACCTTGGGGTTGAAGGTAGTCTGGCTGCGATCTTCGAACAGCGTAAGGGTACTCGCGCCGGTGTTGTCCACTGCTTCCTGGAAACCATTGGCATTCTCCCACCGGTCGTATCGGCCTCCCAGATAGACCGTCAGGTTATCGAGGAGCGTGAGACGGTCCTGCAGATAGATCGCTTGGGTGTTCTGTTCTCCGCCGCTCCTGTTGGCGATTCCTATGACTATCGGGACGCGCCGGTCGCGCAGGACCGGAATCTGCTGATCCCCCTCCGCTACCTCATAAAGGACTCCCATCGTCAGCAGATTGCGATCGCCAAGCTGCATGGTGCCTAGCAGTTCGGCGTAGATAGTGCTGGAATCCCGATCGCGGGTCGTCCAGGCCGCTGTCGTCCCTGTCGGGAACCCGAGTTCTCCCTCCAGAAAGGCGGTCGGAACGTCCCGGAACTCAGTCTCGCTGTTGAACTGCGATTGATAGCCGAGATTGGCCTTGATGGTGAGTTCCGTGCTGATGTCCGCGTTATACTGGAGGGCATACAAGCTCGCCTCGTCCACCCGGGTGACCGGATTGAAATTCCGCTCTGTGAGGGTCACGCGATTACCATCGATGTCTAGGTTCCCGCTGATTACCGGGAAGCCGTTCGCATCGCGCAGGTAGGTGCTGAAAGTCGGCTGATCGAGCGTCCATTCGCCGTGGAGGGCGGTAAAGGATATGCTGGAATGCGGGGTCAGATCGTAGATCAGCTTCCCGGTATAGTAATCGCGGTTGAATACCTGATTTCCGGTGTCGCCCACGGTGTACCTGGCTGCCCCGGTCACATCTGTGGTTGGTATGGCGCCAGTTACGGGGATCTCTCCTCCTTGTAGCGGGGCCAGGGGACGCTCGACGGTAATGACCTTGTAGCCGTCGGTCCACCACCGATCAAAACCGACGATGAAGCTCAACCGGTCGTCGAGGACGCGGTTACCATAGGTAAGGTGGGCGTTGCCGGTTCCAAACGTGCCATAGCCCATCCGGGCCTTGATGGTCTCTTCATTCGGAGTCTTCATGATACTGTTGATCACGCCGCCGAGGGCATAGCCTCCGTAAAGGGCGGAGTAGGGACCGCGCACCACCTCGACCCGGTCAATCTCGTCGACCGGCATCTGACCCCAGGGGACGCTGCCCGTGATCGCGCTGTTCAGCGGGATTCCGTCGAGCATCAACAAGGTACGCTGCTGGCCCTGGAATCCGCGCATGATCGTCATCGAATGATTGTCGACCGGTCCCCGGTACTTCAGGACGCTGACGCCCACTTCATGCCGGAGCGCCTCATCCAGCGTCGGCGCATGCAGCTTTTCGATTTCCATGCTGTTCACCACTGTAGTGCTCGCCGGCGCCTTCTGGATTTCTTCTGCCGTTCGTGTCGCCGTGACGGTCATGGTGCCAAGTTCGACATTGTCTGCGATTGCGCTGCCGCTTGCGCCGATGCCGGCTAACGCGGCCGTGATGACGCATTTTCTCAGTAGGTGGTTGATCATTACCCTGTTACCCCCTTGCAGTGGATGTGTCGGCACAGAATTGAGTACCGAACCATATATTTTTTATTAAAATCACATTTAACATTTAAGAGAATAATATCCTACCATATTACTTAAGATATAAGCAATTGCATCGAAGTGTGCTTAAATGATGCAGGTGATTTGACGCTTTGGGTCGAGGAATTTGAAGGGCGGTGCTCAGAATATTTAATAAAAATAGACAGATATGGATAGTCTCGAGTTGAAGATCTGGCAGGTGGATAGTTGCGGGTCTGCTGTTTCCGGAATAAATAAATCCAGAAATATTCCAGGGACCGAGGATGATTTCCCCGTCACGGCGCCTATTTTCGCCAGAATTCCGGCGTCAGCAGCACCAGCAGCGTGAAGATCTCGAGGCGGCCGAGCAGCATCGCGAGCGTGCACAGCCACTTCGCGACCGGGTTGAGATCGTGGAAGGTCGAGGCCACGTCGCCGAGTCCGGGGCCGAGGTTATTGAGGCTGGTCGCGACCGCGCCGAACGCGGTGACCTGGTCCAGCCCGGTCGCCATCAGCGCGAGCACCAGCGCGGCGAAGATCAGCACATAGACTGAAAAGAAGCTCCAGATCGCGTCGAGCACGAGCTTCGGCACCGCGCGCTCGCCGATCTTGATCGGGCGGACCAGTTGCGGGTGGATCAGGCGCTGCATCTCGCGGATGCCGACCTTGGCGAGCACGATGACGCGGATCGCCTTGATGCCGCCCGAGGTCGAGCCGGCGCAGCCGCCGAAGAAGCTGACGAAGATCAGCAGCAGCGGCAGTCCGAGCGGCCAGGCCGCGAAGGTGTCGGTGCTGAAACCGGTGGTCGTGATCGTCGAGACCACCTGGAAGGTGCCGTGACGCAGGGCATCGGACAGGCTGTCGTAGCGGTCTCCGAGCCACAGCAGCAGGGCGCTCGTCAGCGCAAGTCCGAGTACGGTGAACAGGAACACCCGCGACTGGGTGTCATGCCAGTAGACTGACGGGCTCGGGCCGCGCAGTGCAATGTAATGGACGCTGAAGCTGAGCGCCCCGATCAGCATGAACACGATCGCGATGATCTCGATCGCAACGCTGTCGAAGTGACCGATGCTGGCGTCGTAGGTCGAGAAGCCGCCGGTGGCGACCGTGGACAGGCTGTGCGCGACCGCGTCGAACAGTGTCATTCCGGCGAGCCAGTAAGCGGAGGCGCAGGCGACGGTGAGCGCGAAGTAAATGATCAGCATGAAGCGCGCGGTCTGCGCGATGCGCGGGGTCAGCTTCTCGTTCTTCATCGGGCCCGGGGTCTCGGCGCGGTAGAGCTGCATGCCGCCGACGCCGAGCATCGGCAGGATCGCGACCGCGAGCACGATGACGCCGAGGCCGCCGAACCACTGCAGTTGCTGGCGGTAATACAGGATGGAACGGGGCAGGTCGTCGAGGCCGATGATCGTCGTCGCGCCGGTGGTCGTGAAGCCGGACACCGCTTCGAACACGGCATCGGTCACCGACAGTTCCGTCCCGAGCAGCAGGGGGACGCTGCCGAGCGTGCCGAGCAGCACCCAGAACAGCGCGACGACGAGGAAGACTTCGCGGTTGTAGAGGTTGCCGCGATGCCGGCGCGTCGGCAACCACAGCATGAGGCCGGGCAGGGCGAGGATGACCATGCTGCGGATGTAATTCGCAAGCTGGCCGTCGCCGTCCCACGCAGCGAGCAGTGCCGGCGGGATCAGGGTCAGGCTGAACAGCAGCAGGAACAGTCCGACCAGTCGGATGACGAAGGCGGGCCGCATGCCTGGTCAGCGGCCTTCAGACACCGGCGCTAATCTTGACAACGATGCTATCCTGATCGGGTATGGATCGCTTGGTGGGTTGCATTAGAAGGGAGATTGCGGGGCATGTCACTCCTGCGAATGGGCGAAATTGCTTTGCGATGGAGTCAGAGGTCGAGCATAGCGTCGAGGAGCCGAGGGAGACGGTCGAACAGATCGCCCGCCACCAGGCCATGGCCAGAGCCTACGACCCCCAG
>CAYLKC010000086.1:0-2340 GCA_964384095.1 uncultured Chromatiales bacterium | reverse complement strand
AAACGGACAGCGGACCGTTCAAGGAATCCGGACAGTCATGATGGTCGCTGCAGTCGGTTTCGGCGCGCCGTCAGCGGCGTGGGACGGCGACCACCACCATCATGGGCACGGCGCGCATGAACATGGGATCGCCGTAGTCACGATTGCCGTCGACGGCCCCGTCGTCGAGATCGAGTTTGAAAGCCCGGCGATGAACCTGATCGGTTTCGAGCACCGGCCGCGGACGGATGCCCAGCGCGAGTCGTTCGACGCCGCGGTCGCCGCGCTGCGCCGCGGGGATGGTCTGGTCTCGTTCGAGCCGGCGGAGGCGCGCTGTGTCCAGCTGCGTGCCGTGGTGCTGAGTTCCCTGCTGGACAATGAGGAAGACCAGCATCATGACCATGGACATGGCGGGTCACACCCGGACCACGACGCCGGAGACCATGATCACGCAGATGTCTTCGTCGCGTGGCGTTTCGAGTGCGCCGGCGCCGCCGTGACCGGGATCGAGCTGCGCGGGATCTTCAGCCGCTTCCCGGCAACCGAACGGTTGCGCGTGCAGGCGGTCACCGGTCAGGGCCAGACGGCGCGCGAAATGACCGCGGCGTCGAGCCGGCTGCGCTGGTCGCCGTGAACCCCGCGCGGGACAGCGACAACGTCATCGAGGCGCGCGGCATCGAGTTCGCGTGGCGACCGGGCGAACCGCTGGTCATCGCGATCGACGAATTCGTCGTCGCGCGCGACCAGCACCTGTTCCTGAAGGGACCGAGCGGCAGCGGCAAGAGTACCCTGCTGAGCCTGCTCGGCGGCGTCGTCACCACCGGGCGCGGCGCGGTGCATGTCCTTGGCCAGGACCTTGCTGCGCTGTCGGCGACGCGCCGCGACCGCTTTCGCGCCGATCATGTCGGCTTCCTGTTCCAGTTGTTCAACCTCGTGCCCTATCTGAGCGTCCTCGACAATGTGCTGCTGCCGCTGCGCTTCTCTGCGCGGCGGCGCGGGCGCGTCAGCGGGCGCGGCGATCCTGTCGCCGAGGCCGGACGCCTGATCAATCACCTCGACCTCGGTCCGGAACTGCTGCACCGCAAGGCCGCCGAGCTCAGCGTCGGCCAGCAGCAGCGCGTCGCCGCCGCGCGCGCGCTGATCGGCAGCCCGGAGCTGGTCATCGCCGACGAGCCGACCTCGGCGCTCGACAGCGACCGCCGCGCGATGTTCATCGATCTGCTGCGCCGTGAATGCCGGGCGCAGGGCAGCGCGCTGGTCTTCGTCAGCCATGACGCCGGCCTCGAACCCCTGTTCGATCGCACGGTGTCGCTGCCCGACATCAACCGCGCCGCGGCGGCGCCGGCCGCTGTGCAGGAACGCGCATGAGCGCCGGCTTCCTGCTCGGTCTCGCCGTGCGCAGCCTGTGGAACCGCCGGCTCACCGCGGCCTTCACCCTGGTTGCGGTCGGTCTCAGCGTCGCGCTGCTGCTCGGCGTCGAGCGCCTGCGCGCCGACGCCCGCGCCGGTTTTGCCGACACCATCTCCGGCACCGACCTGATCGTCGGCGGCCGCAGCGGCGGGGTACAGCTGCTGTTGTATTCGGTCTTCCACATCGGCAGCGCGACCAACAACATCGGCTGGCGGAGTTATCTCGATATCGCCGCGCATCCGGGCGTGGCGTGGACCGTGCCGCTGTCGCTCGGCGACTCGCATCGTGGTTATCGCGTCGTCGGTACCACGGATGCCTTTTTCCGGCACTATCGCTACGCGCGTGACCGCAGTCTCGACTTCGAGCAGGGCGCGACTTTCACCGGCGTGTTCGACGCGGTGCTCGGCGCCGAGGTCGCCGAACGCCTCGGCTACCGCCTCGGTCAGGAGATCGTCATCGCCCATGGCGCCGGCGAGATCTCGTTCGTCGAGCACGCGAACATGCCGTTCACCGTGACCGGCATCCTCGCCCGCACCGGCACGCCGGTCGACCGTTCGGTGCTGGTCGGACTCGACGGCATCGAGGCGATCCACCTCGGCTGGGAGGGCGGGGCGCCGCCGCCGGGCATGAAGCTCCCGCCGGCGCTGGCGCAGCGCATGGACCTGACGCCGAAGACGATCACCGCGTTCCTGGTCGGCCTCGATTCGCGGATCGCGACCTTCCGCGTCCAGCGATTCGTCAATGAATATCGCAGCGAGCCGCTGCTCGCGATCCTGCCCGGCGCGACCCTGCAGGAACTGTGGGACCTGATCGGCGTCGCCGAGCGGGCGCTGCTCGCGGTGTCGTTGTTCGTGGTCGTCGTCGGTCTCGCCGGCATGGTCACGGTACTGCTCGCCGGCCTCGAGGCGCGGCGCCGCGAGATGGCGGTGCTGCGCGCGGTCGGTGCCAGTC
>CAYLKC010000085.1:0-8008 GCA_964384095.1 uncultured Chromatiales bacterium | reverse complement strand
CTGCCGCTCAACATGGACGGCAGCGAGCAGGACATGACCCATGCCGCGCGCCGCTTCGCGCGCCAGCTCGAAGGCCGCTTCGGCCTGCCGGTCCACCCGATCGACGAGCGTCTGTCCTCGATCGAGGCCGCGGGACAGCTGTACGCGCGCGGCGACGACGATCCCGCGGCCGGCCGGCGCGCGCGCCGGCGGCGCGGCATCGACGCGGTCGCCGCCCAGGTGATCCTGCAGACCTGGTTCAGCGAGTCCGCCGCCCGCGACCCCAAGCGCGGCAACGAGACCGGCGCCGGGTGACGCCGCACTCGACGCGGCGAGGCGGACTCTGTACCATTTCCACCACCCGGGACACCGCCAGACATGACCCCAGACCCTGAACAAGCCGACCTGGACGCGATCGTCCGGGACATGGCGGACGCGCTGCGCCGACTGCTCGCCGAACGCGGCATCGCCGATCCGCTGATGGCCGGTATCTACAGCGGCGGCGTCTGGATCGCCGAGCGCCTGCACCGCCTGCTCGAGCTGCGCGACCCGCTGTCGACGCTCGACATCTCGTTCTACCGCGACGACTTCACCCGCGTCGGCGTCCACCCGCAGGTGCGGCCCTCGCAGCTGCCGGTCTCGATCGACGACCGCCATATCATCCTCGTCGACGACGTGCTGAACACCGGGCGCACGATCCGCGCGGCACTGAACGAGATCTTCGACTACGGCCGCCCGGCGTCGATCCTGCTCGCGACGCTGGTCGAGCGCGGCGGCCGCGAGCTGCCGATCCAGGCCGACGTCACCGGCCTGCGCATCCCGCTGGCGAAGGGGCAGCACATCAAGCTGCACGGGCCGGACCCGCTCCGCCTCAGTGTCGGCGCGACGAGCAAGAAGGACTGACGCCCCGCGTGGACAGGCGCAACCTCCAACTCGACGGCCAGGGCAGGCTGCGTCATTTCCTGACGATCGAGGGCCTCAAACGCGACCTGTTGACCGACCTGCTCGACACCGCCGAGTCGCTGTCCTCGGTCGCCGAACAGACGGTCAAGAAGGTGCCGCTGCTGCGCGGCAAGACCATCGTCAATCTCTTCTTCGAATCGAGCACGCGTACGCGCACGACCTTCGAACTGGCCGCCAAGCGCCTGTCCGCCGACGTGCTGAACATCAACATCCCGGCCTCGGCGACGTCCAAGGGCGAGTCCCTGCTCGACACGCTGCGCAACCTCGAGGCGATGCACTGCGACATGTTCGTCGTACGCCACGCCGACAGCGGCGCCGCGCACTTCATCGCCCGTCATGCCGCGCCGCATGTCAGCGTCATCAATGCCGGCGACGGCCGCCACGCGCACCCGACCCAGGCGATGCTCGACATGTTCACGATCCGCCGCCACAAGGGCGAGTTCCACAAGCTCAAGGTCGCGATCGTCGGCGACATCCTGCATTCGCGCGTCGCCCGCTCGCAGATCCATGCGCTGTCGACGCTCGGCGTCGAGGAGGTCCGCGTGATCGGGCCGCGCACGCTGATCCCGGCCGAGGCCCACACCCTCGGCGTGCATGTCTTTCATGAGCTGCGCGAGGGCCTGCGCGACATCGATGTCGTCATCATGCTGCGCCTGCAGCGCGAGCGCATGGCCGGCGCCTTCCTGCCGAGCGAGCACGAATACTTCCGCCTCTACGGCCTGACCCCGCGCCAGCTCGAGCTGGCGAAGCCGGACGCGATCGTGATGCACCCCGGGCCGATCAACCGCGGCGTCGAGATCGACTCGACGGTTGCCGACGGCCCGCGCTCGGTGATCCTCGAGCAGGTCACCCACGGCATCGCGATGCGCATGGCGATCATGTCGAAGGCGATGTCGCACTCGGCGACGGAGCCCGCGGCATGATGGGCGTGCAGATCCGGGGCGGCCGCGTCATCGATCCGGCCAACGGCCTCGACGGCCGTCACGACGTCTTCATCGCCGACAGCCGCATCGCCGCGGTCGGCCGGGCGCCGGACGGCTTCAGCGCCGAGCGCGTCATCGAGGCCGCGGGCCGCGTCGTCTGTCCCGGCTTCGTCGATCTGCGCGCCTGCCTGCGCGAGCCCGGCCAGGAGTACAAGGCGACGATCGCCAGCGAGACCCGCGCCGCGGCGCAGGGCGGCATCACCACGCTGTGCTGTCCGCCGGACACCGATCCGGTCATCGACACGCCCGCGGTCGCGGCACTGGTGCGCCGGCAGGCGGCCGCCGCCGGCCTCGCTCGCGTCGTCCCGCTCGGCGCGCTGACCCGCGGGCTCGACGGCGAACACCTGAGCGAGATGGCGGCGCTGGCCGACGCCGGTTGCGCCGGCGTCAGCAACGGCTTCCGCCCGCTGCGCTCGCCGCTGATCCTGCTGCGGGCGATGGAATACGCGGCGAGCTTCGGTCTGACGGTGTTCGTCAACGCCCAGGACGATGCGCTCGCCGGCGACGGCAAGGCCCACGACGGTGCGGTCGCGACCCGGCTCGGCCTGCCTGCGATCCCGGCCGCCGCCGAGACCGTCGCGGTCGCGACGCTGCTGGCGCTGGTCGAACAGACCGGCGCGCGCGTGCACTTCTCGCTGCTGTCGACCGCGCGGGCGGCGCAGATGATCGCGCGCGCGCGTCACGACGGCCTGCCGGTCACCGCCGACGTCAGCATCCATCACCTGCACCTGTGCGAGAACGACCTCCTCGATTTCGACGCGCAGTGTCATGTGCGGCCGCCGCTCAGGACCCTGCGCGACCGCGACGGTCTGCGCCAGTGGCTGGCCGACGGCGCGATCTCGGCGATCTGCAGCGACCACCAGCCGCACGAACCCGATGCCAAGCTGCGTCCGTTCAGCGAGACCGCGCCCGGCATCTCCGGGCTCGATACGCTGCTGCCGCTCGCGCTCAGGCTCGTCGATGCCGGCGTCATCGACCTGTCGGCGATGGTCGATCGCCTGAGCCTCCAGCCGGCGCGCATCCTCGGCATCGACGGCGGCGAGCTGACGCCGGGCAGCCGCGCCGATGTCTGCATCTTCGACCCCGAGGCCGACTGGGTCCTCGATGCCACCGCGCTCGCGAGCCAGGGCCGCAACACCCCCTATCTCGACTGGGAGATGCGCGGGCGGGTCACCGCGACCCTGCTCGCCGGCCGCGTCGTCCATCAGTTGCGCGCATGAACAAGCCGCACCGCAACACGATCTTTGTCGAGGACGCCGAGATCCTCGCCCACCAGGCCTTCGACGGCGACCAGCACCAGTTGCGGCTGCACGCGCCGAAGACCGCGCGGGCGGCGCGCGCCGGGGCCTTCGTGCACCTGGCCTGTGACCCGTTGCTGCCGATGCGGCGACCGTTCTCGATCATGCGCAGCGGCGGGGACGCCGGCTGGATCGACATCCTCTACCGGGTGTTCGGTCACGGCACTGCGCTGCTTGCGCAGCGCAAGGTCGGCGAAACGCTGAGTGTGCTCGGACCGATCGGTGTGCCGTTCACGCCGGACCCGGCGCGGCCGCGCGCGCTGCTGCTCGGCGGCGGCGTCGGCATCCCGCCGATGGTCTTTCTCGCCGAGACGATGAAACACGACGAACATCCGTACCGGCCGGTGGTGATGATGGGTTCCGAGGTGCCGTTCCCGTTCCGGCCGCGACCGTCGCAGATCATGCTGCCCGGCGCGCCGGCGAGCGCGATCGCGGCGATGCCACTGATGGACGACTGGGGCATCCCGAGCCGTCTTGCAACGCTGCAGGGCTACGCCGGCTGCTTCGACGGCTACATCACCGATCTCGCGCGCGCGTGGCTCGACACCCTCGAAGCGGGCGAACGCAACGAGGTCGCGATCTTCGCCTGCGGCCCGCACCCGATGCTCGCCGCGGTCGCCGCGCTGGCGAAGGAGTACGGTCTGCCGTGCCAGGTCTCGCTCGAGG
Source organism: uncultured Chromatiales bacterium (assembly GCA_964384095.1). Classification (GTDB taxonomy): domain Bacteria; phylum Pseudomonadota; class Gammaproteobacteria; order SZUA-140; family SZUA-140; genus JAITWN01. The sequence continues at coordinate 4,119 of CAYLKC010000085.1, read as the reverse complement.
AATTCATGGCCTGCGCGGTCGGCGGCTGCGCCGGCTGTACGGTCCTCGTACAGACCCCGCAGGGACCGGCGATGAAGCGCGTCTGCGTCGACGGGCCGGTGTTCGATGCGGCGCAGGTGTTCTGACAGCATTGTCGAGTCGGACTCGTTTCCTCGTGCGCGTGAGTACGCGGGTGGAAGCCTGTGGCCCTGACCCGTGACGGGAATCGCTGTGAATACATCCCTGTACGCTTAACGGCCGCATCCGTGCGGCCGTAAATTCCCGTCACGGGTCAGGGCCACAGGCTCCGGCGATTGCTGTGCCAACGAACAACGATTCCGATCCGACATCATGCCGATGCAGAAGCCTTCACCCGAATTCGATCTCTGCGTCATCGGCGGCGGCGCGGCGGGGCTGGTCGTCGCGGCGGGCGGGGCGCAGCTCGGGGCGAAGGTCGTGCTGGTCGAGAAGTCCGGGCGGCTCGGCGGGGACTGCCTGTGGCACGGCTGCGTGCCGAGCAAGGCGCTGCTGGCGTCGGCCAGGGCGGCACAGGCGATGCGCAATGCACGGCGCTTCGGCCTCGACGCGGTCGAGCCGGCGATCGACCTGCCGCGCGTACTGCAACGGGTCCGCCGCGTCATCGAACAGATCGGCGAGCATGACGACCCGGACCGCTTCCGCAAGCTCGGCATCGAGCTCGTGTTCGGCAGCGGAAGCTTTACGTCACCGCAGGTCTTCGAGGTCGACGGCCGCGCGATCACCGCGCGCCGTTTCGTCATCGCGACCGGTTCGCGCCCGGCGCTGCCGCCGCTCCCCGGCCTCGATTCGATCCCCTTCCTGACCAGCGACACGCTGTTCGCGCTCGCCGAGGCGGTGCCCGAACTGATCGTGCTCGGCGGCGGGCCGACCGGCTGCGAGATGGCGCAGGCCTTCGCGCGCCTCGGCAGCCGCGTCACGCTGATCGAGTCGGGCGCGCATGTGCTGTCGCGCGAGGACGCCGATCTCGCCGGGGTCGTCGCGACGCGGCTCGCCGACGAGGGCGTGACGATCCACACTCACTGCCATGTGATCGCGGCGGACCGCGGGCCTCACGGGATCGGGCTGCGGACGCGGCATGCGGATGTCGATGATCGCCTGCATGATCCTGGTCGACGGGGTCAGGCCCTTGCGGCCGGAGAACATCCGGTGAACGGCGAACATTCCGCGGAGCGGAAGGATCAAACGCGGTTGATCGGCGGCACGCACCTGCTGGTGACGACCGGGCGGCGGGCCAACCTCGAGGGCCTCGGTCTCGACGCCGCCGGTGTCGTCATCGAGGACGGCCGGATTCGCACCGACGCCCGTTTGCGCACCTCGACGCCGCATATCTTCGCCTGCGGCGATGTGACCGGCCCGCACCAGTTCACGCACATGGCCGAGCACCAGGCCGGCGTCGTGCTGCGCAACGCGCTGTTCCGGCTGCCGGCCAGGGTCGAGACGCGGGCGGTGCCGTGGTGCACGTTCACCGATCCCGAACTCGCGCGCGTCGGTCTGTCGGAACACGAGGCGAAGCGGGAAGGGTTACGGCATCGCGTCTTCCGCTTTCCGTTCTTTGGCATCGACCGCGCCCGCACCGACGCCGAACCCGAGGGCCTCGCCAAGCTCGTCACGACGCCACGCGGCCGCCTGCTCGGCGCCGCGATCGCCGGCCCGCAGGCCGGCGAGCTGATCCATGAATATGCGCTCGCGATCAAAAAGCGCATGAAGGCGGCCGACCTCTCCGGCGTGCTCCACATCTACCCGACGCTGTCGCAGATCAACCGCAAGGTCGCCGATGAACGGATGAAAGCGCAGCTGACGCCGATGATCAGGTGGTGGGTGAAGCGGGTATTCGGGTTGCGCGGGCCCTGAGGGAGACATCCCCCCCTGGCCCCCCTTCGCAAGCGAAGGGGGGTAACTGCATAGCCCTCAACACCCCCCTTCGCTTGCGAAGGGGGGCAGGGGGGATGCGCGCAGCGTGGCCCTTCACTGGCAAGGGGTACATCCAACACCCCCCTTCGCTTGCGAAGGGGGGCAGGGGGGGATGCGCGCAGCGGGCGACGTGCAGCAGGTACAATACCCGGACAAAAGACCATGACCGACACCCCTCCACCCCCGAATCCGCGCTTCTCTGCGGCGCTTGCCGCGCTGCAGCGCAATGACCTCGCGCAGGCGCAGGCGTTGTTCGCGGCGATCGTTGCGGAATCGCCCGGCGACGCGCGGGCGCAGGTCCTGCTCGGCCTCGCGCTGGCGCGGCAGGGCCGTCTCGACGAGGCCGAAGCGCCGCTGCGCGCCGCGACGGCGATCGCGCCCGCCATGACCGAGGCGTGGTTCCGACTCGGCCAGGTATTCGAGCTGCGCGGCCGCAACGCGGACGCCGAGGCCCCGTTGCGGCGGGCGCTCGAACAGGCGCCCGGGCTGCACGAGGCGCGCGAATCGCTCGGGCGCATCCTCACCGAGCTGTGCCGCTACGACGAGGCGATCGCCGAATTCCAGCGCGTCCTCGACACGGTGCCCGAGCGCGTCGCAGCGCTCGACGGACTCGCCGCCGCGCTGCGGCTCGCGGGCCGCTTCACCGCCGCATACCCGGTCGCCGCGCGGGCACAGGCGCAGGCGCCGGACGATCCCCGGGTGCAGATCACGCTGGGCCGCATCTGCCACGACATGGGCGCGCTCGACGAGGCCCTCGACCATTACCGCAACGCGCTGCGGCTCGCGCCCGGGGCGGCGCAGGCGATCTTCGGCGCGGCGGAGGTCCTCGAACGCCTCGGCCGGCCCGAACAGGCGCTCGACGAACTGCGTCCGCTCCTGCCGCGGCTCGACGACAACGCACAGTTACTGGTGCTGTACGCGAAGCTCTGCGCGCGCGCGCGTCCGGACGAGCCGGTGATCGAGCGGCTCGAGCGCGCGCTCGACCGGCCCGCGCTCGATACGATCACCCGGGAGCGGATCCTGTTCCTGCTCGGCCAGCTGCATGACCGCGCCGGGGACTACGACACCGCGTTCGCGCGCTATCACGACGCCAACGCCTCGGTGTGGCGCCGCTTCGGCGCGGCCGGCCGGCAGATGCCGATGGACGAGGTCCTCGCGAACTTCGACGCCGCGGCGTTCCGGGCCTTTCCGCGCAGCGTCGAGGCCGGCGTGCAGCCCGTCTTCATCCTCGGCATGCCGCGCTCCGGCACCAGCCTCGTCGAGCAGATCCTCGCCAGCCACCCGCAGGTGCACGGCGCCGGGGAGCTCAACCTGGTCGGCGTCCTCGCGGCCGAACTCGGCTACGGCACACCGGCCTTCCGGCCGGAACCGGCAAAGGTCCGCGCCCTGGCCCGGCGCGCACTCGACGGCCTCGCGAAGCTCGCCGGCGGCAAGCCCGTCGTCACCGACAAGATGCCGCAGAACTTCCTCTATCTCGGGCTCATCGCGCTGCTGTTCCCGAACGCAAAGATCCTGCACACGATTCGCGACCCGCTCGACACCTGTCTGTCGTGCTACTTCCAGAACTTCTCCGGACCGAACCGCTACAGCTACGACCTCGAACAGCTCGGGCGCTACTATCGCGGCTATGAAAGATTGATGGCGTACTGGCGGGAACTGGGCATCGAATTTCTCGACGTGCGCTACGAGGAACTGGTCGGCGACCTCGACGGCGTCAGCCGGCGCATGGTCGCGTACTGCGGACTCGAATGGGACGACGCCTGCCTGCGCTTCCACGAAAACACCCGCGTCACCGCGACCGCGAGCTACGACCAGGTCAACAAACCGATCTACACCTCCTCGATCGGCCGCTGGCGACATTACGAACGCCACTTGTCGGCGCTGGTCTCTGCACTGCATCCCCCCTGACCCCCCTTCGCAAGCGAAGGGGGGGAAGTGGCAGTGCAGTATCAATTCCCCCCTTCACTTGCGATGGGGGGGGAGTGGCAGTGCAGTATCAATTCCCCCCTTCGCTTGCGAAGGGGGGCCAGGGGGGATGCGGGCGGGGAGGCAGGAAAGCGCGAGCAAGCCACAACAGCCCCGCCACCCCCTACGCCATCTGCTTCAGCGTCGCGATCAGCTCACCGACGACGCCTTGGGCGTCGCCGTAGAGCATGCGGGTGTTGTCCTTGTAGAACAGCTGGTTCTCGA
>CAYLKC010000084.1:0-8252 GCA_964384095.1 uncultured Chromatiales bacterium | reverse complement strand
TTGCCCACGCCCGGGCAGTGATCGAAGCCTGGCGACGGGAGTACAACGAAGAGCGACCGAAGAAGGTGTTGGGCGGGCTGACGCCCGCGCAACATGCAAAACGCTTGGCCGGTAAATCGGCTACAGTGACAGGCGGGCTCTAAACGGGAACGCTACTCAGAATGGGGTGACGTCGCCCCTTCAAGAAACTCTAGATTACGCTCCGGGATAGTGTAATTTGAATACGACATCAATCCAGCACAGACTCCAACCGCAGTGTATGCGCCTATTCGGTTCCATTTGCCAATATTGCTAGAGACCAATTTTCGACCTAAGAAAAGTATAAATACACCAATAGCAAGGAACGCAACCCCAAGTTGCACGATTGAATTAAATACAACGAATTCAACGAATAGCTTTAGCTTAGAATTTTTACGACTTGATCCAGAGTGATCTTGTTTCGAGGCGCTAGAATCTAAGTTACCTGGGTCGGGAGGAGACAGCCTCTCTATTCTCAGAGAAGAAATTATTCTGTCTGTTATTGGCCCTAATAAGAGAGATGCAGCTTCATGATACGAGACGGTGAGAGTAAACGATCTGTCGGCATCCAATACCCTTACGAGCCGCACTCTGAACTCCCTGCTCTCATTCAGGTATTTCCTCTTATATTCGGTCAGAAGCACGGTGATGCCGTTGATAGTAATTTTCTGTGTACCTGCCCAAGCAGTAACCTCCATATCAACAGCTTTCATAAAAGGAATCAGATTCTTCTTTAATACAGCATCTAATCCACTTATGTCTTGTGCGCTTGCTGACTGAGCATCAGCTTGCGTCAGATCAAACTGCGGGTAATAACGAACATTAAGAAGACCCAAGGTATTGCCTTTATCGTCATAATAATTTGCAGCGAAGGGTAACTCTGAGTCCTCTTGTCCAACTCCTGATAAATCGAGGCCGGACTCAACGGCTAAATCTAGTATTATTTTTTGGTCTTCTGAAAGTACGATCCAATTTTTTGGCAGTTCTATAGATACACCTTTGGGAAGACTAATCTTTACATAATTATCTGCGGCATATAACACCGAATGAACCGCACACAAAGCTATAATGAGTGTGGTGATTCTCCACACCTTTGCTGCCTGCTTCATTGACGGGCCCTTTTCATCTAACTTCTGCGGTTTTAGGCGCATACTTCACTATGGAGATAATGTGGCACGGCGGTGGCTGAGTATCTGCGTGGGTAGCACAGATATAGATCACTTTTTTCCTCTCACGAAGCGCCTCACCCACAGATGAATCGTGAATGTGGCTAATGGCGGTAACGTGAGCCACATTGCGAGGTTTAGGTACTCGTCTGCATGAATCGGCCAGCTGCTATACGGCTGCATTATCAGGATGTACGATAAAACCACAATGAACCAGATTGCCCAGCCGCTCAAAACCGCTCTCGTGGTTTCTCCAAAGTGGCTCCATATTCGTTGTGGCCATTTCTTTCGAATCGCTAGATATAGCAGAGTAAAGATTATTAGGAGTACTATGCCGAGAGTCACGAACTGGTATTGAGGGTCTTGTTCCACTCGAACGGTAGTCGGGCAATTTATAATCCCTTTTTCTATGCAGCATTCTTCGCGCGATTGCCCTTCATGCAGTAGCTCGCACCTAGCGACCATTTCTTCGATGATCCTTCCGTACTCGTTTGCCATGCGATCTCTAACAGGACGGGTCCACGTAAGTTGATTAAATAGCTGCGGTCATGTCGGTGATAAGCCGGATCCATATAGTGCCAGCTACATGCCCCTTCCCTCGTTTATTCGGCAGAATATCCGTAAATATAAACAGACGAAGTTGGAACTCCGTCATAGCTAATTACGCCCGCGCCGTCTCGTGAGACAGTCTTGTGGGCTTTATTCAATAATAGCGATAAATCATAACTGCAGTCCGGACTTCAAGACCCAGCTACCCCCTTTCAGATTATCTCAGTAGAATCCGTTCCGGCACCACCTTCGCCACCTTTGTGGTCACACCACATGACAGCATTTTGCTCAGACTTCCTGCCGATCGCCTCGGCATTACCGCGAGAAAGATCGAACACGAGACAAACCGGCTCTCCCGGCCAGCAGTTGTTGGCATAGTTGATAATGCCAGTTATAAATTCGAAACCGGCGCTGAGCAACTCGCTGCACTATTTCTCCTGGAATGGCCACAAGGCGGCGACCGAGGCGGATACCGAATTGGAACAGGCGTGCTCGAAACGGAATGGGGTGACATGTATCCCCAGACCGGAAAATCTGACTCAGCCACTGGGCATATGTCATCACGCTCTTGCAGTACCCGCCGATGATCTGCAAGACGATCTACAAGTTCAATGCCATCGAGCCCCTGAACAGCGTGATCATCGATACGACAAAGCGGCGCAGAAGGTGGTGTTTATGGCGATACAATCGGCCTCGAAGAAATGTACCATGCCGGTCTGCAGCAATAAGGTTGCCATGAATCGCGTTGGCATCGAACTCGGTGGTCGAGTCAGCATTCACCTGAAATGGAATGGGCGGTTACACAGAGTTATTAGGCTCAAGCGAAACGTAGCCTCGCTACGCGACATCCTGCAGACGATTCGCGAGATCCCGCCCCGAGGTCGCCGGTGGCAAGGACTTGCCATCCTTCCGATATAATTCAATCACCTCCTCGACCACCCGGCACAACTCATCGAAGACCTGCCTTTCATCATCGCCGTGACAGCCGCCGAGGATCAGCCCCGGCGCGCTTCCGACATAACATTGGTCTTCTTCGGACCACTCGACGATCTTGGCATAGCGAGCAGTATCTTTCATGAGGTCACCTCCAACAGGGCCGGCCGTACGGCCCGAATCTGGTAGGGTTCTGCATCGTCGCTCATTTTACCTGATATCGTCACCGGCTTGCGCATGACCGGGTGTACGAAATTCCGATGACTTCCTCTGCCTCCGCGATCAACAAACCCCGCCGACTCGAGCTGGGGAATCAGGTCCCTGATTTTGGGTGGCATGGAACGAACCTCGCACCAATGTCCGTGGCACACCCACCATGTCGGGTCTCTTGACTTGCGACCATCCGCATTTGTCTGAATCATGGCGTCATCAACAGTAAGGAATCTGCGAATGTCCGCCACCCGCGAACGCATCTACGCGATCGTCAGTCAAATCCCCCGCGGGCAGGTGGCGACCTACGGCCAAGTCGCCCGCCTGGCGGGGCTGCCCGGGCAGGCGCGGCAGGTCGGCTATGCGCTCCACGCCCTCCCGCCCGGGCGTGACGTGCCCTGGCACCGGGTCGTCAATGCCCGCGGCGTGGTCAGCCCCCGCGCGGATCCGCTTTATGAAGGCATTCAGCGCGACCTGCTGGAACAGGAAGGGGTAATTTTCGGCGCCGACGGCCGGATTGCGCTGTCCCGGCACCGCTGGGCGCCGGCGGGGCCCTCAGAGGTCTGACCCCGCGCCGAACTTGGCCGATACATAAGGTATCAGCCGGGGAGATTGCGATGATCTGGCGCTTCAGGAGTCCACCGGAACCGAAGATCGGCCTGGTCCTGCCGGGCGGCGGGGCGCGCGCGGCCTACCAGGTCGGGGTGTTGCGCGCGCTGGCGCGGCTGTTACCGAAGGACGCGCCGACGCCGTTCAAGGTCATCACCGGCACCTCGGCGGGCTCGATCAACGCGACCGCGCTGGCGATCCACGCCGACCACTTCCGCCGCGGCGTCATGCGCATCAGCCGGGTATGGAAGAACTTCCACGTCCAGCAGGTGTTCCGCGCCGATGCCCTCGGCGTCATGAAGAACGGCGCCCACTGGATGCTCGCGATGATGCTCGGCGGGCTCGGCAAGTACAATCCGCATGCGCTGCTCGACCGCACGCCGATCCGGCCGCTGCTCGAACGTTCGCTGCCGGTCGAGAAGATCCGCGAGATGATCGATGGCGGCCATCTGCACGCGCTCGGCGTCACCGCATCGAGCTACCGCACCGGTTTCTCGGTGTCCTTCTACCAGGGGCATGAATCGATCGAGCCCTGGGGCCGGGAGCGCCGAGTCGGCCACCCCGAGACGATCACCATCGATCATCTGCTGGCCTCGTCGGCGATCCCGCTGATCTTTCCGGCGGTGAAGCTCGGCAACGAATACTACGGCGACGGCTCGATCCGCCAGATCGCGCCGCTGAGCCCGGCGCTGCACCTCGGCGCCGAGCGCCTGCTGGTCGTCGGCATCCGCCGCCGCAACAATCACGAGACCCCGCCGCCGACCGAGGTCGAGTATCCGACCCTCGCGCAGGTTTCCGGGCATATCCTCAGCAGCATCTTCCTCGACAGCCTCGATACCGATCTCGAGCGCCTCGAACGCATCAACCGGACCATCAGCCTGATCCCCGGCCGCCACCTGGTCCAGGGCGGCATCGCCCTGCGACCGGTCGAGGTGCTGACGATCACACCGAGCCGGAGCCTCGACGAGATCGCCGAATGCCATGCCCATGAACTGCCGCGCGCGCTGCGCTACCTGCTGAAGGGCGTCGGCGGCCTGCGCGGCAACGGCTCGACGCTGCTGAGCTACCTGCTGTTCGAACAGTCGTACACCCGCGCGCTGATCTCGCTCGGCTATCACGATGCGATGCGCCAGCGCGACGAGATCCTGCACCTCCTCGACCCCGACCGCAAGACCGAACTGTCGCAGCTGCCCTGACCGGCCGTGGCTTGCTATACTGCTTCCACAACGTGGAACGACGCATGCCAATTACTTTCAGCAAGATGCACGGCCTCGGCAACGACTTCGTCGTTATCGACGGGATCCGCCAGTCCCTCGCTCTCACCGCCGAACAGATCCGTTTGATTACCGATCGCCATTTCGGCGTCGGCTGCGACCAGCTGCTGGTCGTCGAACCGGCGCGAGACGAGGCGGCGGATTTCTATTACCGGATCTACAACGCCGACGGCAGCGAAGCCGAGACCTGCGGCAACGGCGCGCGCTGCTTCGTGCATTTCGTTCGTGAGCAGGGGCTGACCGACAAGGATGTCCTCGTGCTCGAGACCCGCGCCGGCCTGCTGCGCACCCGGATCGAGGATGGCGGTCTCGTTACCGTCGAGATGTCGCCGCCAAGGTTCGACCCCGGCGTCGTGCCGTTCATTGCCGACGGCCCCGAGAACGTCTACCAACTCGACATGGACGGCGAGACCCTCGAGATCGGCGTCGTGTCGGTCGGCAATCCACATGCGGTCGTCATCGTCGATGACGTGTGCCAGGCGCCGGTCGCGCGGCTTGGCCCGAAGATCGAGCGCCATGTCCGCTTCCCGCAACGCGCGAACGCCGGATTCCTCGAGATCGTCGACCGCAACAACGTCCGCCTGCGCGTGTTCGAACGCGGCAGCGGCGAGACGCTGGCCTGTGGCAGCGGCGCCTGCGCCGCCGTCGCCATCGGCCGCCAGCGCGACCTGCTCGATGAACGCGTGCTGGTCGAACTGCCCGGCGGCCGACTGCTGATACAATGGTCGGGAGTCGAGGGGGAGCCGATCCTGATGACCGGGCCCGCCGCCCATGTATTCGAAGGAACCATAGACCCATGACGCCTCCGAACAACCGCGACACAGCCGAAGCCGGCATCCCGAGCGCCGATACGATTGCCGACTATCTCGCAAACCACCCGGATTTCTTTACCGGACGCGACGAGCTGCTGGCCCGGCTCACACTGCCGCATCACGCCGGCGCCGCAGTCTCCCTGATCGAACGCCAGGTCGCTGTACTGCGCGACCAGAACCGCAATTATCGGCGCCAGCTCCAGGGCCTCGTGCAGATCGCACGCACCAACGACGAACTGATCTCCAGGCTCCAGCAACTGACGCTGCGACTGCTCGACAGCCGCGATGCCGAGCACATCCTCGACGCGCTCGAAAACTGCCTGCGCAAGGACTTCCATGCCGATGCCGCGACCCTGGTGTTGTTCACCGACCTGCAGGAATCCGATGGTGGACTGCGCGCGCGCGAGTTTCTGCACGTCGAGGTCGTCTGTGACGACGATATGCGCCGGCAACTGCGCGGCATGCTCGACGGCGGCAAGCCGGTCTGCGGTAAACTCGGCTGTGAGCATCTGAAGGCGCTGTTCGGCTGCAGCGCAGCCGACATCGCCTCGGCCGCAGTACTGCCGCTGACCACCGCCGACAAGACCCGGCGCCCGCTCGGCCTGCTCGCGATCGGCAGCATCAGCGACGAACGCTTCAATCCCGAGATGGGCACGACCTATCTCAAGTATCTCGGTGAACTGATCGGGCGGCGGCTGTCGCCGTCGCTCGCGACCGCGCCCGCCTGATGGACTTTGCGGCCGCGGTCGACCGCTTCCTCGACCATCTCCGCGTCGAGCGCCGCTTGTCACCACATACCACCGCCGCCTATCGACGCGACCTCGATCACCTCGGGGCGTGGTGCCGCGAAGATGGCCAGGACGACTGGCGCAGGCTCAACGTCCACCTGGTCCGCGCCTGGGTCGCAAGCCAGCATCGCCGCGGACTTGGCGGCCGCAGCCTGCAGCGCCGCCTATCCGCGCTGCGCGCGTTCTTCGACTTCCATGTCCGTATCGGTACGCTCACCCACAACCCGGCACACGGCGTACGGCCGCCGAAGGCACGCCGCGCCTTGCCCGCGGCGCTCGACGTCGATCAAACCGCGCAGCTGCTCGGCGATGACGCCGGCGATGAACTGCTCGCCGTGCGCGATCGTGCCGTGATGGAGCTGATCTACTCATCTGGCCTGCGCCTCGCCGAACTCGTCGCGCTGGACCTCACTGATGTCGACCTGGTCGATGGCATCGTCACCGTGACCGGCAAGGGCGGCAAGACCCGTCGTGTTCCGGTCGGCCGCCATGCCCGCGATGCCCTGCGCCGGTGGATCGAGCAGGGTCGCGCGCTCCGCCCGCCAGCGGAGACCGCGCTGTTCCTCGGCCGTCACGGCCGCCGCCTCGGCCCGCGCAGCGTGCAGCAGCGCATCGACGCCTGGGCCCGCCGCCGGGGTATCGACCTGCGCGTCCACCCGCACATGCTGCGCCACTCCTTCGCCAGCCACCTGCTCGAATCGAGCGGTGACCTGCGCGCCGTCCAGGAGCTCCTCGGCCACGCCGACATCTCGACGACCCAGATCTACACCCACCTCGATTTCCAGCACCTCGCCAGGGTCTACGACAGCGCCCACCCCCGCGCCCGCCGTAAACCGCAGACCCCATAGAAGTCTGCAAGGACCGTCAATTCAGCTGTCCGCGGTGTCCCGATCTGCGGGGCGGCGCGGACACGCCTTCACACAACGGACCCAGGGCCGCCTCGGGTACACCATATGGCAGTTCGTGTACAATGACAGGTCCACTTCCCTCGGCGAGGAGCCTGTATTTTGGAGCAATTCCGGGGCACCACGATCCTCTCGGTCCGGCGCGGCGGCCGCGTCGTCATCGGCGGCGACGGCCAGGTCTCGATGGGCAACACGGTCATGAAGGGCAACGCCCGCAAGGTGCGCCGCCTCTATGGCGGCCGTGTCCTCGCCGGTTTCGCCGGCGGCACTGCCGATGCCTTCACGCTGTTCGAACGTTTCGAGGGCAAGCTCGAGAAGCACTCCGGCCATCTCGTCCGCTCCGCGGTGGAACTGGCGAAGGACTGGCGCACCGACCGCATCCTGCGCCGCCTCGAGGCCCTGCTGGTCGTCGCCGACCTGAATGACTCTCTGATCATCTCCGGCAACGGCGACGTCATCGAGCCCGAGCACGACCTGATGGCGATCGGTTCCGGCGGTCCCTATGCCCAGGCCGCCGCGCGCGCGTTGATGGAGAACACCGATCTCGGCGCCCGCGAGATCGTCGAGAAGGCCCTCGGCATCGCCGCCGACATCTGTGTCTTCACGAACCACCACCTCGCGATCGAGGAACTGACCAAAGACGAACAGGAAGCGCCCTGATGTCGGAGATGACCCCGCGCGAAATCGTCCAGGAGCTGGACAAACACATCGTCGGCCAGGCCGCGGCCAAGCGCGCGGTTGCGATCGCGCTGCGCAATCGCTGGCGCCGTCTGCAGACCCAGCCGCCGATGCGCCACGAGATCACGCCGAAGAATATCCTGATGATCGGTCCGACCGGAGTCGGCAAGACCGACATCGCGCGCCGCGTCGCCAGGCTCGTCCATGCCCCGTTCCTCAAGGTCGAGGCCACCAAGTTCACCGAGGTCGGCTACGTCGGCCGCGATGTCGAGTCGATGATCCGCGACCTCGCCGATACGTCGCTGAAGAT
>CAYLKC010000083.1:5514-8271 GCA_964384095.1 uncultured Chromatiales bacterium | reverse complement strand
CGATCTTCCTGTCGCCGCGCGACACGCAGCTCGGCCGCGGCGAGCCGATCGAGGACACCGCGCCCGCGGTCACGCGCATGGTCGACGTCGTCATGATGCGTACCTACTCGCACGAGTCACAGGAGCGCTTTGCGGCGCACTCCGAGGTGCCGGTCATCAACGGGCTGTCGGACATCCACCATCCCTGCCAGTTGCTGGCCGACATGCAGACCTGGTTCGAACAGCGCGGAGATATCGCCGGGCGGACCGTCGCCTGGATCGGCGACGGCAACAATATGTGCAACTCCTACATCCACGCCGCGCACCGTTTCGGTTTCGACCTGCGCATCGCCGCGCCCGAGGGTTACAGGCCCGAACTGGCCCGCGACCCGGCCTTTGCGGACCGGGTCACGCTGGTCGACGGGCCGCTGGCCGCCGCGGACGGCGCCGACCTCGTCGTCACCGATGTCTGGGCCAGCATGGGCCAGGAGACCGAATCCGAGGCGCGCAACCACAGCTTCCGCGATTTCCAGGTCGATGCCGCGGTCATGGCGAGGGCGAAGGCGGATGCGCTGTTCATGCACTGCCTGCCTGCCCACCGCGGCGAGGAAGTCACCGCCGAGGTCATCGACGGACCGAACAGCGTGGTCTGGCAGGAGGCCGGTAACCGACTGCACGCGCAGAAGGCCCTGCTCGAGTTCCTGCTCTGCGACGCCCCGCCCTCCGCGGCCGGATGAGCGCGCTGCTCGACATCGACGAGATCGAGTGCCGCCATCAGGGCCAGCCCGTCGTGCAGGGGCTGAGCGCCCGCATAGAACCCCATGCCATCGTCTGCCTGCTCGGACCGAGCGGCTGCGGCAAGACCACCGTGCTGCGGGCGATCGCCGGCTTCGAGCCGTTGTATCGCGGCAGCATCTCGATCAAGGGCATGATGGTCTCCTCGCCCGGCCTGATGGTCCCGCCCGACAAGCGCCACGTTGGCATGGTATTCCAGGACTATGCCCTGTTTCCGCACCTGTCCATCGAGGATAACGTCGCCTTCGGATTGCGCGGCATGGCGCGTGCCCGGCGACACGAGGTCGTCGCCGAGATGCTGCAACTGGTCGGCCTTCCGGACATCGGCGGACGCTATCCGCACGAACTGTCCGGCGGCCAGCAACAGCGCGTCGCCCTCGCCCGCGCGCTTGCGGTCGGCCCCGACCTGCTGCTGCTCGATGAGCCGTTCTCGAATCTCGACGTCGAGCTGCGCGATCGCCTCGGCGTCGAGGTGCGCGGCATCCTGAAACAGCGGCGGATCACCACCCTGATGGTCACCCATGACCAGCACGAGGCCTTCGCGCTCGGCGACGTCATCGGCATCATGCAGGACGGGCAGATCGTGCAATGGGACACGCCATTCAACCTCTACCACCAGCCCGCCAACCGCTTCGTTGCCGGCTTCATCGGCCAGAGCGTGATGCTGCCGGGCGACCTCGTGTCCTCGGACACGGTGCAGACCGAGATCGGCCCGATCCAGGGCGGTCGCAGCTACCCCTGGCCGGTCGGCACCCGGGTCGACGTCCTGCTGCGGCCGGACGATATCGTCCCCGACCCGGAGAGCGGCCTGCGCGCGCGCGTCGTCAAGGAGGCCTTCAAGGGGGCAGAGATCCTCTACACGCTGAGACTTGCGAGCGGGACGGATCTGCTGTCACTGTTCCCGAGCCACCAGCGTCACAACATCGGAGAGGAAGTCGGCCTGCGGGTCGCGGCCGATCACCTGGTCGCATTTCCGAGGGAGCGATAAAGGGGAAATGAGAAGGGGTCAGGCCCGGGCCTGACCCCTGTACCGTCGCGTCCGGTCAGTTGCCGGGCTTGATATTGGCGAGATACTCGGCGACCGCATTGATCTCGTCCTCGGTCAGCTTGCGGGCGATATCGCCCATCATGCCGGCCGGGTCGTTCTTGCGGGTGCCGCTCGCAAAATCATTGAGCTGCTTGATCAGGTAGTCGCGGTGCTGGGCGCCGACCACCGGGAACTGCGAGATCGTCGGCGAGCGCCCCTTACCGTTCTCGCCATGGCAGTTGATGCAGCCATAGACGCCGGAGTCGGGATTGCCCTGCCTGTAGATGCGCTCCCCCTTCTGCAGCACGTCGCGGGCCGGCGCCGGCGTGATCGGATCCGGCGACAGCTTCTGGGTCTGGAAGTACGCGCCGATGTCCTTCGCGTCCTCAACGCTCGCGACCGTCGCCGCCATGCCGCTCATGATCGGGTTGTTGTCACGGTGCGCGGTCTGGAAGTCGCGCACCTGCTTGACGATGTAGGCGCCGTACTGGCCGGCGAGACGGGGGAAGTCGGCGATCGGGCTGTTGCCGTCGCCGCCGTGGCAGCCGAAGCACACCGCCGCCTTGGCCTGTCCCGCCGCGGGATCACCGTCGGCGATTGCGGCGCCGGCCGTGAACATCAGCAGAATCCCCCCGGAAAATACAGATACAGCCCAGCTCTTAGCTCTCAACCACGCTCTCATAGTCCTGCCCGCTCGAATTATTTTTACGTTTATGAGGAAGTTGTTATCGTTATCGCTCCCGGCCGGCAGGTGACGTCGCGCCCCCGCGCCCGGAATCCCCACCCATGTCAGCAGCCACAGGATAGCATAACGGCCTGCCGTTAAAAATATCGGAAAAAGCCATGCCAGGCCAGCGGTTTGGCGGCCCCGGCCGGGGCTATTTATTGCTGATGTACATCGCGCGCAGGCGGGCGCGCTCGAGGATCAGGGCGTCCTCGAGTTCGTTGAGGCGCTC
>CAYLKC010000083.1:0-5504 GCA_964384095.1 uncultured Chromatiales bacterium | reverse complement strand
ACCACTACAGGAAACGGGCGACCTCCAACTCGTTGAGGCGCACCTCGAGGACGGCTACCCGCTTTTCGAGGGCCGGACCCGGCGACCGGGACGCCCCCTCCTCGCCGGGAAGCGGGACCGCGGCGATGCCGGGCGGCTTGCGATCGACTTCGCCATCCAGCTCGGAGGCGACCGCCTGCACCGATTCGCGACCGAAGCGGCGCAGTTCCTCCAGATAGCCATAGAGCATCAGGCGGTCGCAGAAGGTGTTGATCCGGCGCGGCACGCCGCCGGTCTGCGCATGGATCTCGTCGAAGGCCTCGTCGTCGAAGGCCGGATCACCGTCCCAACTGACGAACTTCAGACGATGTTCGATATAGGCCCGGGTCTCCTCCGGCTCCAGCGCCTTGAGCCGGTAGGTCGCGATGACGCGCTGGCGCAGCTGTTCCATGTCGGGCGCCTGCAGGATCGCGAGAAACTCGTCCTGGCCGAGCAGGAAGGTCTGCAACACCGGGACGCCGTCGGCGTGGATATTGGAAAGCATGCGGAGCTCCTCGAGGGAGCGCTTGGGGATGTTCTGGGCCTCGTCGATGACCAGCAGCACGCGCTCGCGCTGCTGGGCCTTCTTGCGGAAAAAGGCCTCGAGGCCCTTCAGCATCGCCGTCTTGCTGAGCTGCTCGTGGGGCAGCCCGAACGAGGCGCCGACCATGCGCAGCAGGTCATCCGCCTCGAGCTGGGTCGTGACGATCTTCGCCGCGGCCAGTTTCTCGCGCTCGATCAGCTGGAACAGCATCTCGACCAGCGTGGTCTTGCCGGTCCCGATGCCGCCGGTGATGACGATGAAGCCTTCGCGCTGTTCGAGGCCGTAGCGGAGATAGGCCATCGCGCGCTTGTGTCCGCTGCTTTCGAAAAAGAAGCGCGGGTCAGGCGTGAGGCTGAAGGGCTTGCCGGTGAGCTTGTAAAATGATTCGTACATTCGGTCAGTCGACGCCGGCGCACGGCGATGGAATCACCCTCATCTCGCACCCTTGCCTGACAATACGATCTGGGCGGTCTGCAGCAGGATGATCAGATCGAGAAACATACTATAATTCTTGACGTAATACAGGTCATACTGCAATTTTTCCTCCGCATCCCTTTCCGAGGCCCCGTAGGGATAGCAGATCTGCGCCCAGCCGGTAATCCCGGGCTTGACCCGGTGACGGTCGTTGTAATATGGAATCTTCCGCGCCAATTCCTCGACAAATTCCGGGCGTTCCGGGCGCGGTCCGACGAAGCTCATCTCGCCGCGCAACACGTTGATCAGCTGCGGCAGCTCGTCGATGCGGAATTTTCGCAGCACCCCGCCCACACGGGTGATACGGGCATCCCCCTTGCGGGCCCATTGCACGGCGCCACCGGCCTCGGCGTCCACGGTCATGCTGCGGAACTTGAGGACATCGAAAACGCAGCCATGCTCGCCAACCCGCTTTTGCCGATAGAACACCGGCCCCCTGCCGCGGCCCTCGGCCAGGATCGCGGCCGTCGCAGCAAACATTATCGGCCACGCGAGCGCCAGAATTACCAGGCTGGCGGCAATATCGAAGCTCCGTTTCTCGATGTCCCTGATAAACCCCTGGCGAAAGCCCTGGGAAAATATCAGCCAGCTCGGATGCAGCGCATCAAGCAGGATCTTTCTGGAATAGCGCTCGACAAGGCTCATCAGATCAAGGATTTCGATCCCATGCATGCGGCAGTCGACGATCTCATGGACCGGGAAGGTATTGCGCCTTTCATCGACCGCGAGCACCAGGCAGTCCGCGCGATGCCGGGCCGCGAGCTCGCGCAAGGGCCTGTCATGCTCGATGATGTCCTCGATGACGGCGGGCGCCTCTCGCCTGAAACGGACAAAGCCGACGATCAATATCCCGCGCCTGTCGCTCTTGCGCCTGAGCAACTGGCTGATGGCCGCTGCCTGGCGGCCGGTGCCGAGCACCAGTATCCGGCGCTTGAGGACATCGATGTCGAAGTAGTTCATGAATACGAGCCGGACTCCGACAAACACCATGGCCGTCACCAGCAGGCTGATCGCCATCGCGCCCCTGCCGACAAACAGGTCCGGAAAAAGGTAAAACAACAGCACCAGGAACAGCAGCCCGAAACAGAGGCTGGCGCCGATCTTGACTATGACGCCCCAGTTGCCGTCACGCAGATAGGGGGAGTACAACCCCATGGCGGTCATTGCGCTGCTGATTACGATCGCGAACACCAGGGAACGGGGAAAATACACCGCGAAATCGTCGATGAACTCCGGATTGCCGGTCAGGTAGTTATAGCCCGCGATGCCGAGATAGAACGCCAGGATCAGTACGAGAAACTCGATGACGACCAGCGAGAGGATCGCGCGAGGAATGTAGTGACCGAATACCCTGACCATGATAACGCTGTCCGTTCCGGTGCCTGCCAGAGGCACTGTTTGATATAATTCGCCCGGTTGTCCGCAGGGGCCGAGGCCTCCGGTGGGCCGGACCCGATGCCGCGTGGCGGGCAACTGCGAGAGAACGGCTTGGCGACCCTGCGAAGCAACCTGCTATTGTGGCTGTTTTGTCGCAGTCGACATATCACCAATACGTCCTAGATCGTCATGCAGGGATTTATCTTTAATGATTAGTAGATTAGAGGCAGCCGCCGCCGGCGCTCCCGCCGGAGGAGACGACCTTCCCGGACTGGAGCCCCTTCCCCGCAGGCCGCTATTATAGCCACGCCACGGGCACCCGTATTGACCCTATTCAGCAGAGAGAGTCGTCAGTTCATGAAAATCACCATTTTCGGATCCGGTTATGTCGGGCTCGTTACCGGAGCCTGCCTTGCGGAAGTCGGCAATGACGTACTATGCGTCGATATCGACCACGCCAAGATCGAACTGCTGAAGCAGGGGCAAATACCGATATTCGAACCCGGCCTGGCCGGCCTGGTCGGCGACAACCTCGAAGCCGGCCGCCTCGACTTCACGACCGATATCGCCGCCGGCGTCGCCCACGGGCTGTTCCAGTTCATCGCGGTCGGCACCCCGCCGGACGAAAGCGGCTCCGCCGACCTCCAGCACGTGCTCGCGGTCGCGCGGGGAATCGGCCGGCATATCGACGATTACCGGATCATCGTCAACAAGTCGACCGTTCCGGTCGGCACAGCCGACAAGGTGCGCGCAACGGTAGCCGGCACGCTCGCCGACCGCAATGCGAGGATCGAGTTCGACGTCGTTTCGAATCCCGAGTTTCTGAAGGAAGGCGCGGCAATCGAGGACTTCATGCGGCCGGATCGGATCATCATCGGCACCGACAACCCGCGCACGACCGAACTGCTGCGGGCGCTGTACGCCCCGTTCAATCGCAGCCATGACCGCGTCATCGCCATGGACATCCGGTCGGCGGAACTGACGAAATACGCAGCCAACGCCATGCTCGCGACCAAGATCAGCTTCATGAACGAAGTGGCGAATCTCGCCGAACGGCTCGGCGCGGACATCGAACAGGTCCGTATCGGCATCGGTTCGGATCCGCGCGTCGGATACCACTTCATCTATCCCGGCGCCGGTTACGGCGGCTCCTGCTTCCCGAAGGACGTCAAGGCGCTGGAGCGGACCGCCCGGGATGTCGGCTACCACGCGGAACTGCTGCAGGCGGTCGAAGGGGTGAATGAACGACAGAAACAGGTGCTGTTCGGCAAGATACGGCAATACTTCGGCGACCGGCTGGACGGCAAGGTCTTTGCGCTCTGGGGCCTCTCGTTCAAGCCCAACACCGACGACATGCGGGAGGCGCCCAGCCGGGTGCTGATGGAAGCCCTGTGGGCAGCCGGGGCGAGCGTCAGGGCCTACGATCCCGAGGCCGCCGGCGAGGCCCGCCGCATCTACGGCGCACGCCCCGGCCTGACGCTTTGCGACAGCCCGGAGGACGCACTGAACGGCGCCGATGCCCTCGCCATCATCACCGAATGGAACGAGTTCCGCAGCCCGGATTTCGCAGCCATCCGCCAGTCCCTGAGACAGCCGGTAATCTTTGACGGACGGAACCTGTACGATCCCGCGATGATGGAACGCGAAGGGATCCTTTACTACGCCATCGGCCGCGGGATCACGGGAACGGGATCATGATGCCCGGACCGGACGGCCTCAATATCGGTGTCATCGGCCTCGGTTATGTCGGCCTGCCGCTGGCGGTCGCCCTCGGCCGGCATTACCCTGTGACCGGATTCGACATCAACTCCGCCCGCATAGCCGAACTCGACGCCGGCCGTGACAGCACGCTGGAAGTCTCGCCCGATGAACTCGCGGCAGCCGGCTCGCTGACTTTCACCGACCGCCCCGACGACCTGCGCAAGTGCAATTTCTATATCGTCACGGTGCCGACGCCGATCGACAGCTACAAGCGGCCGGATCTCACACCGCTGATCTCCGCCAGCCGCGCCGTCGGCAGGGTGCTGTCGGAGGGCAATATCGTCGTCTACGAATCCACGGTCTACCCCGGCTGTACCGAGGAAGTCTGCGTACCCATCCTCGAGGAATCCTCGGGCCTGACCTTCAACCGTGATTTCTTCGCCGGCTACAGCCCCGAACGCATCAACCCGGGCGACCGCGTCCACCGCCTGCACACGATCACCAAGATCACCTCCGGCTCGACGCCCGAGGCGGCCGCGCTGGTCGACGCCGTCTACGCGAGCGTCGTCGAGGCCGGGACCCACCGCGCCAGCAGCATCCGCGTCGCCGAGGCGGCCAAGGTCATCGAGAATACCCAGCGCGACGTCAACATTGCGCTGATCAACGAACTCGCCCTGATTTTCAACAGGCTCGGCATCGACTCCCTGGAGGTGCTCGAAGCCGCCGGGACGAAATGGAATTTCCTCCCGTTCCGGCCGGGACTGGTCGGCGGGCATTGCATCGGCGTCGACCCCTATTACCTGACGCACAAGGCACAGGAGATCGGTTATCACCCCGAGGTGATTCTGGCCGGAAGACGCATCAACGACGGCATGGGCGCCTACGTGGCGGAGCGCGTGATCAAGCTGATGGCGCAGCGCCGCCTGCCGATCGCCGGCGCGCGGATCCTCGTCCTCGGGCTGGCTTTCAAGGAAAACTGCCCCGACATCCGCAATACCCGCGTCATCGACATCGTCGCGGAGCTTGGCGGATATCACGCCAGCGTCGATGTCCATGACCCCTGGGTCAACGCTGGCGAGGCCTTGCACGAATACGGCATCGACCCGATCGCGGCCCCGGACAGCGGCGCCTACGACGCGGTCGTCCTTGCGGTCGCCCACGAGCAGTTCAGGGCCATGGGCATCGATGGAATCCGCGCATACTGCAAACCGGGCGCGGTGATATATGACGTGAAATCCGTGTTGCCGGCGCAGGCCGTGGACGGAAGGCTATAGGAACACTCCATGAAGATACTGGTCACCGGCACCGCGGGTTTCATCGGTTGTTCGCTGGCGTTGCGTCTGCTCGAACGCGGCGACGAGGTCATCGGCATCGACAACGTCAACGACTA
>CAYLKC010000082.1:0-8331 GCA_964384095.1 uncultured Chromatiales bacterium | reverse complement strand
TGGTGGAGGGGGGAGGATTCGAACCTCCGAAGGCAGAGCCGTCAGATTTACAGTCTGATCCCTTTGGCCGCTCGGGAACCCCTCCAAAAGCAAGCCGCTTATTTTGCTGACGAATCCGGGCCATGTCAACAAGCGGGCGAGGCCCCGCGGCCCCGTCCGGGACATCCGGTGCCGGCAAGACCGTCAATTTCACGGCGGGGCGCGGCCGCAAGCGGCCAGCGCGGGCGTGGAAATCGAGTCAGGTCAGGTGACTACTGATCCGGCCGGCGGGGCGTCGATGCTCGGTCGTTCAGCAGATCCGGGCCTGTGCCGGCCAGCCTCATTTCAGGACCGCCGTGAACCCATCCCTGGGGGCTGCCGCCGAGACATCCTGTCTCGGAGGCTCCTGAAATGAGGCTGGCCGGCACAGACCCTGCTGATATGGTGCAGCCGATCATCGACGCCCCGTCGGCCGGATCAGGCGCCGTCGGTCTCGCGCTTGGCCTGTTGCCACAATGCCTCCATCGCCTCGAGATCGAGATCGGCGAAGCGGCCGCCGTGTTCGCCCGCGATCGCCTCCATGCGGGCGTAGCGGCGCTCGAAGCGGGCGTTGGCGGCGCGCAGCGCGGCCTCGGGATCGAGGCGCAGGTGACGCGCGAGATTGGCGATGACGAACAGTACATCGCCGAGTTCATGCTCGAGGCGCGCCGGATCGCGTCCGTCGAGTTCGTCGCGCAGCTCTGTGAGCTCCTCATCGAGCTTGTCGAACACGCGATCGATGACCGGCCAGTCGAAGCCGTCGCCGGCCGCGCGATTCTGCAGCTTGACCGCGCGCACCAGCGCCGGCAACGCCATCGCCACGCCGGCGAGCGCGCCGTGATCACCGCTCCGGCGTCGCTCTTCCGTTTTTTGCGCCTCCCATGCCAGGGCCTGCGCCCCGGGATCGCCGGCCGGCGCATCGCCGAAGACATGGGGGTGACGCCGGATCAGCTTGTCGGCGATCGCGTCCGCGACCGCGTCGAAGTCGAACTGCGCGGCCTCCTCGGCGATGCGCGAGTAGAACACGACCTGGAACAGCAGGTCGCCGAGCTCATCGCGCAAGCGGCCGGGCTCGCCGCGGTGCGCGGCGTCGGCGACCTCGTAGGCCTCTTCGAGCGTGAACGGCACCAGCGAGTCGAAGGTCTGGGCGCGATCCCAGGCACAGCCGTCCGGCGCGCGCAGGCGCCGCATGACCCCGAGCAGCCGGTCGATGCCCCGCGATGACATCGATCAACGCCCCTCGCCCGCGCGCGACAGGCTGACCAGGCGATGGTCCGCGTCATAGCGCAGCACGAAACTGCCGCGCACACCGCGGTCATCGACAAAGGCGCGCAGCAACGAGGCCGGAAAGCGCACGGAACGGCCGTCGCGTGCGTGCGCCTGCACGGAGACCGCATCACCCTGGTAATAGCGCAGGCACTCGGCGGCCGGGATGTCGAGATCGATGACCACTTCGCTGACCGGAGGCTTCATGCCGGCGCGCCCGTCACGCCCCGGCATCCACGAGCGCGCGCAGTGCGGCCTCGACCCGCGCCAGCGGCACACGCGCGCCGCGGTCGATGCCTTCGCAACGCGCGGCCTCGCGGCGCCATGCGCGCCGCGAATTCACCACCTCGGGCCAGAACGGATAGGTCCGGCATTGCAGCGGGCGCGCGGCATAGACCGCGCAACGGCCATCAGCGCGCAGGAATGTGCAGGCGCCGCCGCGCATGCGCAGCACCGGATCGCCGTCCGCCGTGCGCGTCAGATAGCGACGGCGGAACCATGCGAGGGTGATACCAAGCTCGCCGGCGATCGCGCGCGCCTCGCCGGGCGCGAGGAACACATGGCGATCGCCGACGCCGCTGCAGCACGCGCCACAGCCGGTACATTCGAAGCGCAACGATCCGGTGCGGTAATAAGCCTGCATTTCATGCTCCCGGCGTCGACGGATGCCAAACCGGCATGCCGTGCCGACGCTCATCGACAGAGGCCTGACCCCGTAAAATACAGCCTCAACACCGGTTCCGGACCGGCCGCGATGAGGCATTAAAATGGATTGCGCATTGAAAAATACGTTGCTATGCTGCGCATACCGTAACAGGCGCATCATGCATGTTTCCGACATTCAACCGCAAGCAAGGAGAACCATAATGGTTGCAAAGAAGAAAGGCGGAACCAAGAAGAAGGCGGCAAAGAAAGCCCCCCGCGCGGCCAAGGCAATCAAGACCCCGTACACCCGTTCCAGCATGCTGACCCATATCGCCGACAACACCGGCCTGACCAAGAAGCAGGTCGGTACGGTCATGGACGAACTCAAGAACGTCATCGAGGGTCACGTCAAGAACGGCGGCGCGCGTGTCTTCACGATGCCCGGCCTGTTCAAGATCAAGGTCGTGCGCAAGCCCGCGGTCAAGGCGCGCAAGGGCATGAATCCCTTCACCGGCCAGGAAATGATGTTCAAGGCCAAGCCCGCGCGTAACGTCGTCAAGGTTCAGGCGCTGAAAGCCCTGAAGGACATGGTCTGACGAACACCCCGCCGCGGTGCGCACCGGCGCGCCGCGGCCTTTGACCCCTGCCCGGAGGCGACAAGGAAGATGCTTGTCCCCTGGAGTCCCGGCTTCCCCCTCGCAAAGCCCGCCTGGTACAAATCTTTCATGGCTTTTGCCATGACGCCGGCACTGCCATTCTTGCTGTTACTGCTGATCCCGGGCCTGCTCGCCCCCGTGGCGCCGGTCCATGCCGCGGATACCGAGGCCGCGCTCGAACAACAGCGCGCCCTCTTTCTCGAGGCCGAGCGCGCGCTGCGCCAGGGCGCGATCACCCGCTTCGACACGCTGTCGATCGAGTTGCGCGACTACCCGCTGTATCCGTATCTGCGTTACCAGTACCTGCGCCCGCGGCTGGCGCGGGCGGCTGAGGCAGAGATTGCTGCCTTCGTCCGTGAGCAGGCCGGCGGCCCGCTGGCGGCGCGCCTGCATCACGCCTGGATCGACAGTCTGGCCCGGCGCGGACAGTGGGAAACCCTGCTGCGCCACTACCCTGCCCGCGCCGAGAGCATCGCGCTCGAGTGCTACCGCCGCCAGGCCCTGCTGCACACCGGCGCGGACGCAAGGGCGTTCGACGATATCGAGTCGCTGTGGCTGTCCGGCGAATCGCGGCCGGCCGCCTGTGACCCGGTATTCACGGCCTGGCGCGCGCGCGGGGGACTCGATACAGGACTGGCCTGGAAGCGTTTCCGCCTCGCGATGCAGGCCAGTGAGGTACGCCTCGCGCGTTATCTGACGCGTTACATGGACGACACCCACCGCGACTGGGCCGAACTGTGGCTGCGCGTCCACGGCAATCCCCGGCTGGTCAACGGCCCGCAGCGACCGGCCGGCGAACACCCCCTGCATGCCGATATCGTCATCCACGGCATCAAGCGCATGGCGCGCACCAATATCGATCTCGCGGTCGAGACCTGGGACCGTGCCGTGAACAGCCATCCGGCGCTGGCGCGTGAACTGCACCCGGACGTCGAACGCAGCCTCGCGCTGACGCTGGCGGTACGCAGTCACCCGCGCGCGCTGGAACGCCTGCAGGCCCTCGATGAGCGCGCCGCCGACACGCCGCTGCGCGAATGGCGGGTGCGCGCCGCGCTGGCGCGCGAGGACTGGCCGGCAGTGCTCGATGCAATCGCGCAACTGCACGAGGACGAGCGCGAGGCGCCGGCCTGGCGCTACTGGCAGGCGCGGTCGCTCGAGGCCCTGCAGCAGACGCAACAGGCCGGAGAGATCTACCTCGAGCTGGCGCTGGCGCGCGGCTACTACAGCTATCTGGCCGCCGACCGGCTGGTGCTGCCCTACCAGTTGCAGCATCGCGCCGTCGCGGACGAGTATGGAGACAGTGTGCGGCCGGAGGAATATCCCGGGCTGGCGCGCGCACGCGAACTGTATCAACTCGGGCGGCTCGTCGATGCACGCCGGGAATGGTATTTCGCGACCCGCGACATGGCGGACTGGCAGCTCAAGTCCGCGGCGGTGCAGGCCCGCGGCTGGGGCTGGCACGATCGCGCGATCATGGCCGTCGCCCGCACCGAATTCCGCGACGACCTCGAGCTTCGCTTCCCGTTTGCGTATCGCGAACAGATCACCGCTGCCGCGCGCGAACAGGGCGTCGATCCGGCGCTGGCCTTCGCGCTGATCCGCCAGGAGAGCGCCTTCGATCCCCATGCCCGTTCACCGGCGGGCGCGCTCGGCCTGATGCAGCTGATGCCCTCGACCGCGCGCCAGCTCGCGCGTCATCTGGATATTCCGGCGCCGACGCAGGCAGGCCTGCTCGATATCCGCACCAACCTGCGCCTCGGCATGGGCTGGCTCCGGCGCATGCTCGACCGCTACGGACACCAGGCGGTCGCGCTGGCCGCCTATAACGCGGGCGAACACCGCGTCGATGACTGGCTGCCGCGCGAACAGGCGGTACCCGCGGACCTGTGGGCCGAAACCCTGCCCTTCCGCGAGACTCGCGGCTATATCCAGAACGTCATGCTGTTCGCGGTCATCTACGAACAACGCATGGATCGCGAGCATGGCAAGCTCGCGCAACGGATGCCGCCGGTCATGCCACGCAATGCCCGCCTGACCCGCAACGACAGCCCCGCCGCCGAACCCGCTGCAGCGGACGGGAATCCAAACTCCTGACCTGACTATTCGCGCGCGCGCAATGCGCGCAGCCAGCCGGCGAGATGCCGGCGTTCGAACTGGTCCCGATCCCAGTCCCCGGCCTCCAGGCGGTCGCGCGAAGCCGGTGGCATCACGTAGACCCAGGCACGCAGATGCATGCCGGGGCCGCCATCGACCTCGAGCAGCCGGCGCTCGTAATCCTCGCCTTCGTAGGCATCGATCAGCTGCAACGCGGCGGCGCCGATCCCGAACCAGACGCAGCCAGGCACCTCGCCCCCCGTCTGCGCGACGATGCCCGGGTAGACCTCGCCGCGCAGTCGATAGCGGGCATAACCGTACAACAGCGCCTCTCGCCGCGGATAGAGGGCACCCGTGACCGCGCGGATCACTTGCGGGAACATGAGCGTGCCGTAACTGAACAGGGTGTTCGCAGCCTCGGTCTTCGACAACCGCATGCCCTCCAGATGAGGCCCGATGATGCGACGGCGATGGCGATGGCGCAAGAGCTGGCGCGCCGGATGACACCACCGCTGAATCGCGTTAACTTATCGCGAATACCGACCTTCCGGAGCCCGCTGCTTGGAATTCACTGCCTGGATTGAGGCGTTCAGCGAGGAATTCACCGGCGCGGCGACGCAGATTGCCGCCTTTCTCCCGCGCCTGCTGCTCGCCTTGCTGATCATGGTCTCCGGCTGGCTGGTCGCGAAACTGGTGCGCGTGGCCAGCGTCCGTTTGCTGCTCGGGCTCGACGGGCTCTGGCAACGACTGATCGCGCGCAAGGGGCTCGAAAGACTGCAACCGCGCCACCCTCCGGCGCGCATCATCGGCGAGGTCCTGTTCTGGATCGTCGTGTTGCTGTTCATGGCCGGGGCCGCCGGGATGCTCGGCCTCGGCACCTTCGTGACCTGGCTGTCGGCAGTGGCGACCTATATCCCGATCCTGCTGACCGGCCTGCTGATCATCCTCGCCGGCATCATCATCAGCGCAATGACGCGCGACCTCGTCGCGACCGCGGCCGAGCGCACCGGCATCGGCAACAGTGAGCTGCTCGGCAGGATCGTGCAGGTCACGATCCTGGTCACCGCGACCGCGATCGGCGTCGAGCAGATCGGCATCGACACCACCTTCCTGTCGGTGATCATCGGCATCGGCCTCGCGACCACGCTCGGCGGCGTCGCCCTCGCCTTCGGCCTTGGCGCGCGCGACTATATGAGCAATGTCATCGCCGGCCACCAGCTGCGCCGGCTCTACCAGACCGGCGACCGCCTGCGCCTGCGTGACTATGAAGGCACGATCATCGAGCTGACGCCGACACGGGTCGTGCTCAGCACCGAGCACGGACGGGTGATCATCCCTGCGGCGCTGTTCGAGGCCGAGGTCACCGAGGTCCGGGAGAAACCCGGGGCATGAAGGCAGACAACCGCCTGACCCTCGCCTATGTGCGCGCCCATCCCCGCGACGCCGCGCGCGCGCTCGAAAAACTGCCGCCCGAGGCAATCGCGCGCCTGGCCGGCCTCCTCGATCCCGGCATCGGTGGTCCTCTGCTCGGACAGCTGATGCCCGATATCGCCGCGGCGGTCCTCGATCATTGCGACCGGGAACGGGCCGGTGACCTGCTCGATGCGATGCCGACCGCCGCCGCAACCCGCGTCGCCCGCGCGGCCGGGCCCGGCGGCCTCCTGCACGGCCTGCTCAGCGAGCCGGCGCGCGCCGGCACCCGGCCGTCACTGCGCTACCCGCTCCACAGTGTCGGCAGCCAGATGGCGCCGGTCGATGGCGCGCTGCCGGACGACCTCGCCGCCACCGAGGTGCTCCGGCGCGTGCGCCAGCGGGGCAGCGCCGCTGAATGCGAGATCTGGCTGGTCGATCGCGATTACCGCCTGAGCGGCATCGTCCAGGTCACCGCGTTGCTGCAGGCCGGCGCCGCCGATCCGGTCAGTGGCTACAAGCGCCCCGCGCCGGCTGCGTTGCCGGCGCGCATGCCGCTTGCAGTCGCCCGCGAACAAAGCGCATGGCAGACGCGCCGCCGCCTGCCGGTCACCGACGACGACGGCATCCTCGTCGGCATCATCGATTATCGTACCCTGCTCGAGGCGACGCGCGCCGTCGACGGCCCGATCGAACATCACGACGCGCTGGACAGCGTGTTTGAACTGGCGCGTCTGTACTGGATCGCGGTCGCCGGCATCGTCGACACCGTGATCGATGCCCGCGCGCCGCAGCAGCGCCCGCCGCCCCGCGGAGACCGCGATCATGGCCGGTGATCTCGCCAGCGCGGTCGCGGCGCTGAACCAGGACTTCCTGCGGCAGTACCCGGTCGAGGCAATCCAGGCCCTCACGGGGATGCCCCCCGACGAGATCGCCGAATTGCTGCAGGCGCAGGACCCCGCCCGCGCAATCACGATCTGGCAGCAACTGCCGGTCGATATCGCCGCCGCGGCGCTGGTACCGCTGGCTGACGATTTCGCGCGTCTGCTCCTGTCCCGCGCCGACGCCGTCAAGGTTGCGCGCTCGCTGCTGCGCCTGGCCGGTGGTGGCCAGGCGCAGCGTCTGAATGCGCTGCTGTCACCGGTCCGCCTGCATGAACTGGAACGCCTGATGCGCTACCCGGAGAATACTGCGGGCGCGCTGATGGATACCAACTTTCCGATGCTCACCGGCGAGATGACTGCGACCGAGGCGCTAAACCGCCTGCGCAGGCGCAAATCACGCTCGGCACAGCAGTTCTACTTCACCGCCGGCGAGCCGCTGAAGCTGCACCGCCTCGAGATCCAGGACCTCGCGCTGGCGGAACCGCGCACGCCGCTGGCAGAGATCGCCCGCGCTGCGCCGGCGCTGGTGACGCCCACAGCAGGGCTCGGCGAGATCGTCGAGCAGTTCGACCGTCACAAGCTGGCCGAGATGCCGGTCGTCGATCTCGGCGGGGAACTGGTCGGCGTGATCCATT
The DNA here is from genome assembly GCA_964384095.1 of uncultured Chromatiales bacterium. Classification (GTDB taxonomy): domain Bacteria; phylum Pseudomonadota; class Gammaproteobacteria; order SZUA-140; family SZUA-140; genus JAITWN01. The sequence goes on along the minus strand of CAYLKC010000082.1, from coordinate 723 downwards.
ACGACGGGCTGGTCAACGCGGTACGCGCCGAGAGCAGCGCAGACCTGCTGACGATGGTCGGCGCCGGCACCGAGGAGCGCGCGCTGTCGAAGGTCAGCCTGGTCGTGCGCAAGCGCCTGCCCTGGCTGCATCTGAATCTGGTGACCGCGTTCATCGCCGCCTCGGTAGTCGGCATGTTCGAGTCGACGATCGCGCAGTTCACCGCGCTCGCGATCCTGATGCCAGTGGTCGCCGGCGAGGCCGGCAACACCGGCGCGCAGGCGCTGGCGGTGACGATGCGCGCACTGGCGCTGCGCGAGATCAGTACCAGTCACTGGTGGCACGTTGCCCGCAAGGAGGTCGGCGCGGCCTTCATCAACGGCAGCGTGATCGCGCTGGTCACGGCGCTGGCGGTGCTGATCTGGAGCGGTTCGGGCGGGCTGGCCTTCGTCATCGCGATCGCAATGATCGTGTCACTGGTGTTCGCGGCCTTCGCCGGGATGACGATCCCGATCGTACTGTCGGCACTCGGTCAGGATCCCGCGCAGGCCTCCTCGATCTTCCTGACCACACTGACCGACATCACCGGCTTCCTGACCTTCCTCGGCATCGCGACTCTTATGGTAGGTCTGCTCTGACAGACGGTTGAAAAGGCCCGGCGGGTTTGCGTAGCGAAGTCAAGCGCAGCCTCGCCGGAGCCCGAAGGGTGCCGCGTAGCGGCAGCGAGGCGAGCCATTCGCGGAG
>CAYLKC010000081.1:0-8375 GCA_964384095.1 uncultured Chromatiales bacterium | reverse complement strand
TCGTCGGCGGCGGCGATGACTTCGTTGTCGCGCATCGAACCGCCGGGCTGGATCACCGCGGTGACGCCGGCCTCGGCGGCATGGTCGATGCCGTCGCGGAACGGGAAGAACGCGTCCGACGCCATCACCGAACCCCGCACCTCGAGCCCGGCATCAGCGGCCTTGATCGCCGCGATGCGCGCGCTGTAGACCCGGCTCATCTGGCCGGCGCCGACGCCGATGGTCATGCGGTCGCGGCCGTAGACGATCGCGTTGGACTTGACGAACTTCGCGACCTGCCAGGTGAACAGCAGATCGTCCAGTTCGCGCGCATCGGGCGCGCGCTTCGACACGACCTTGAGGTCCTCGCGCCGGATCATGCCGATGTCGCGGTCCTGCACCAGCAGGCCGCCGTTGACGCGGCGGTAGTCGAGGCCGGCCCCTGTATCATGATCGGGCTGACCGACCGGCCATTCCCCGCAGGCGAGCACGCGCACGTTCGGCTTGGCCGAGAACGCGGCGCGGGCGTCGTCGTCGATCGCCGGCGCGATGACGACCTCGACGAACTGGCGCTCGACGATCGCGCGCGCGGCCGCGCCGTCGACCGGGCGGTTGAACGCGATGATGCCGCCGAAGGCCGAGGTCGGGTCGGTCGCATAGGCACGGTCATAGGTCTCGAGCAGCGTGCCGCCGGCGGCGACGCCGCAGGGATTGGCATGCTTGACGATGACGCAGGACGTGTCGGCAAAGCCCTTGACGCACTCGAGCGCGGTATCGGCATCGGCGATGTTGTTGAACGACAGTGCCTTGCCCTGGACGATCTGCGCGGTCGCGACGCTGCCCGACGCGGCGTCGTGGTCGCGATAGAACGCCGCCTGTTGGTGCGGGTTCTCGCCATAGCGCAGGTCGGCGCTCTTCACGCCCTGGAAGTTGTGCGTGCGCGGAAAGCGCGCGCGCGTGCCGTCATCATTGATGCAGCCCAGCCAGTTCGCGATCGCGCCGTCATAGCGCGCGGTGTGCTCGAAGGTCCTGACCGCGAGTTCGAAGCGCAGCGCGTCGCCGACCGCGCCGTCGTTCGCCGCCATCTCGGCGAGCACCCGGTCGTAGTCGGCCGGGTCGACGATGACAGTGACCGCGGCATGGTTCTTCGCCGCCGCGCGCAGCATCGTCGGCCCGCCGATGTCGATGTTCTCGACGGCCTCGTCGAGGCGCGTCTCTGGCCGGGCGACGACGTCCCCGAACGGGTAGAGGTTGACGACGACGAGGTCGATCGGGGGAGCGGACAGCTCGTCGAGCGCGCGCAGGTCTTCGGGGTCCGTCCGCCGCGCGCAGCATCGTCGGCCCGCCGATGTCGATGTTCTCGATCGCATCCTCGAAGCGGCAGTCCGGCTTCGCGACGGTCTCCGAAAACGGATACAGGTTCACCGCAACGAGGTCGATCGGCGCAATTCCGGTCTGGCGCATGATCTCGTCATCGATGCCGCGCCGGCCGAGCAGGCCGCCGTGGATCATCGGGTGCAGCGTCTTGACGCGGCCGTCCATCATCTCGGGGAAACCGGTATGGTCGGAGACCTCGATGACCGCGATGCCCTGTTTCGCCAGCAGCCGCGCGGTGCCGCCGGTCGACAGGATCTCCACGCCCCGGGCCTGCAGGCTGCGCGCGAAATCGACGATGCCGTCCTTGTCGGACACGCTGAGCAGCGCACGCGTCACCGGCCGCATCGGGCGGCCTCCCGGTTCAGTGCTGTGAGGTTCATGGGGAAGCCGCTTTGTTATCGGTTGAGGTCGTGCTTTTCGAGCTTCTTGCGCAGCGTGCTGCGGTTGATCCCGAGGATCTCGGCGGCCTTGCTCTGGTTGCCGCGGGTATGCTGCAACACCGCCTTCAGCAGCGGGTACTCGACCTCGTTGATGACGAAGTCATAGAGGTCGCTGCAGGGCGTGTGGCCATCGAGGTCGCGGAAATAGCGTTCGAGCGCAATCTGCACACAGTCCGACAGCGGCTTCGTGCGACGTTCCTCGATGACCGGGATCAGCGGCGCGCTTGACCGGGTGGCGCTCATGCGGCGAGGTCGATCCCGGCCGCGATGCGGTCGAAAAACTCGCGTGTCGCGCGCAACTGTTCCTCGACGGTGGCGGCCTGGTTGATGTACTGGCGGAATGCCGCGCCGCCGGTCTGTCCCTTGCTGTACCAGCCGATATGCTTGCGCGCGATGCGCACGCCGAGGTCCTCACCGTAGAACGCGTAGAGTCCTTCGAGGTGGCCGAGCATGACGTCGCGGATCCAGCTCACCGGCGGCTCCGGCAGGTGTTCACCGGTGCGGAGATAATGGTCGATTGTGCGGAAGATCCACGGCCGTCCCTGCGCAGCGCGGCCGATCATGACGCCGTCGGCGCCGGTGTAGTCGAGCACGTGCCTGGCCTGTTCAGGGCTGCGGATGTCGCCGTTGGCGATCACCGGGATGCGTACCGCGGCCTTGATCTCCGCGATCGTGTCGTACTCGGCCTCCCCGGTATAGGCGCAGGCGCGGGTCCGGCCATGTACGGCAAGTGCCTGAATACCCGATGCTTCTGCAATGCGCGCGATCTCCACGCCGTTGCGGTGGCCGGTGTCCCAGCCGGTACGGATCTTCAGCGTGACGGGGACGTCGACGGCGGCGACGACGGCGGCGAGGATGCGGCTGACCAGACCCTCCTCGCGCAGCAGCGCCGAACCGGCCATGACATTGCAGACCTTCTTGGCCGGGCAGCCCATGTTGATGTCGATGATCCGGGCGCCGTTGTCGACGTTGTGGCGCGCGGCCTCGGCCATCATTGCCGGGTCGGCGCCGGCGATCTGCACCGAGCACGGCTCGGCCTCGCCGTCATGGTCGGCGCGGCGGCGGGTCTTGGCGCTGCCCCACAACAGCGAGTTGCACGACACCATCTCCGACACCGCGAGCCCGGCGCCGAGCCGCCGGCACAACTGGCGGAACGGCCGGTCGGTCACGCCCGCCATCGGCGCGAGCACGAGATTGTTGGCGAGCTTGTAGGGACCGATCTGCATCAGCGTGGTGTCATTCAGGTGCGTGAGCGAAAGCGGATAATGATAACCGCTCACCCGGCGCCGATAAAGTCCCGGAAAACTTCCACGTCAAACCGGCGCTTGCCGGATTACAGGAGTTCGAATGAAAAATTGACCGCGTCCGGACCGGGATCGACGATGTCGAGGCGCACGCGTACCGGCGTCTGCATCGGTATCCCGTCGCTGATCGACAGACTGCCGGGGAGGTATTCATCGACGGTGAAACGGCGCAACGCCAGCGGCTGGTTGCGCAGATCAAAGAAGCCGAGCTGGATCACCGGCCATGCCTGCGGCCAGGGCGCCTGGTTGGTGATCGTGATATTGACGATCAGCGCATCGCTGATCTCCGGATGCCGGCGGATGTCACGTCCGGCGATACGGATCTGCTCCGGCGCGCGCATCAGCGGCAGCGTGCAGCCGGCGTGCAGGCACAGCCACTCGAGCCACGGACGCAACTGGACATGGCGGGACAGCTCGTTGCGCTCGATGTAGGCGTACTGCCCGACCAGCGTCAGGATCAGCACCAGGCTGGTCAGGCCCCAGAACAGCGTCGCGACCGGATTGCGCGTGCGTACACGGCCGGCGCCTGCTCGCGGCGCGGACGGGGCATGGCGCTGGACGTCCTCGGGATCGATGCGGAGGCTGCCTGCCGCCTCCGGTTGCCGATACAGGCGGTCGATCGTTGATCCACCGCGTGCGCTGGCGTAACGGGGGCTGAAGCGGTTGCCGCAGTTGCCGCAGACGACCATCTCGTCGCTGTTGGCCGGATCGGTCGGCGTCAACAGGACCTTGCACTGGGGGCAGGGGATCAGCATGGGGGCATTATATCGGGGATCGTTCAGCGCCGTACGGCATCGAGACGGACCCAGCCCTCGCGTTCGGCGCGGTCCCCGGGGGTGAAGCCGGCGTTCGCAAGCGCTGCGGCGACCGCATCGGCCTGGTCTGCGAGGATGCCGGACACCGCCAGCCGGCCGCCGGGGCCGAGCAGCCGGGCGAAGCGTGGCGCGAGGTCGATCAGCGGGCGCGCGAGGATGTTGGCGAGCAGACAGTCGGCCTCGAAGGGCGGGGCCTGGTCGGGCGCCGCGGCCGTGATACGGTCCGCGACGCCGTTGGCACGGGCGTTTTCACCGGTGGCCTGGAGCGCCTGCGGATCGATGTCGAGTGCGAGCACGGCGTCGGCCCCGAGCCTGGCCGCGGCGATCGCCAGGATGCCGGAACCGCAGCCATAATCGATGACGCGGTCGCCGGGGCGGGCATGGGCGTCCAGCCATTCCAGGCACAGCGCCGTGGTCGGATGCGTGCCGGTGCCGAAGGCGAGGCCGGGGTCGAGCAGTACGACGACAGCATCCGGCTCGTCGACCGAACGGCCGCGCGGGCAGACCCACAGGCGCTCGCCGAAACGCAGCGCGCGGAGTTCATCGAGCCGGATGCGCTCCCAGTCCTGTCCGGCAACGGGCGTGATCGTGACGGCAGGGGGCGCAGCGAGGCCGAGCGCCGTCTGTGCCAGCAGCAGCACCTGCCCGACGTCGGTCGCGGCATCGAACAGGCCGACGGCGATGACCCGCGGCCACAGCGGGGCCTCCCCGGGCGCCGGCTCGAGTACCGGATCATCGGCGGCGTCGGTCAGCGTCACCGACAGCGCGCCGGCCTCTGTCAGCGCATCGGAGAGGGCATCGACTCGCTCGCGCCGGCACTCGAGGCGCAGTTCGATCCAGGATTCGTCGGGTGTCGGTGACATCGCGGCCAAGACTAGCAGACACGGCGCGAACGCCGCCAGCGGCGGGCTTGCAATGACTATGCGCGCGGCTTAAGGTAGGCACAGAAGCGACAGCCATAGGCGGTTTTGCGACAGGGATCCGCGTTCGCGCACACAGGCGGCGTTACCCTTCAATTCGCGGACCGGACCACGCGGGAGTCGGGCGATGTCAATCAGGGTGCAGGCAGCAGTGATGACCGCGGTGCTGGCGACGGCGAGCGCCGGCGCGCAGGCGTCGGGCAACGACCTCGTGTTGAACCCGTCGATCGGGCAGGGCGATTTCAATACCGTCGTCGACGAGCTTGGCGCGATCGCCGCGTACAATCCGATCGCCCCGGCGGAAGCGCTCGGCGTCACTGGCCTCGACCTCGGCCTGTCGATCTCGCGCTATGACCTCAGCCGGAGCGCCTGGGACTCCGCGATGCGCGACGGCAGCGCGCCGTCGACGCTGACGATGTCGCGGCTGCATGCGCGCAAGGGCCTGCCGTTCGGCATCGACATCGGCGCGGCCTGGTCGAAATCGACCAGCGGCGATGTCTCGGTGTTCGGCGGCGAGGTGCGCAAGGCGCTGCTCGAAGGCTCGACGGTGACGCCGGCGGTCTCGCTCAGCGGTCATTACAGCCAGCTGACCGGCGTCGACGACCTCGATCTTGCCGCCTACGGCATTGACCTCGGCATCAGCAAGGGCTTTGCGCTGTTCACGCCGTTCGCAGGCATCGGCCAGATCTGGGTCGACGGCAGCGAAAACGTCGACAGCCTGAGCCTGTCCGATCGCAACACCTCGCAGACCCGTAGCTACCTCGGCATGCGCGTCGGCCTGCTGCCCTTCCTCAGCGTCACTGCGCAGGCCGACTTCGCCGAGATCAACAGCTACAGCCTCCGTCTGAACCTCGGCTTCTAGCCACTGCCGCCCTTTGGGGTACAATGGGCCGCAATCGACGTGATGAGGATTGCAGGCCGTGACATTGACGACCGAGAAAGTCATACCGATCTATCCCGAAAAGATCACCCCGGAAAACAAGTGCGGTTTTTGCACGAACTCGAAGTGCTGCACCTACCTGACCCAGGAGATCCCGACGCCGCGCTCGAAGCATGACTTCGATCACCTGCTGTGGCAGATCTCGCACCGCGACATCAACATCTACAAGGACGAGGACGGCTGGTATCTGCTGGTCCACAACCGCTGCCTCCACTTGCGGCCGAACGGCATGTGCGGGATCTATGACACCCGGCCGGACATCTGCCGTGATCATTCCAATGATGACTGCGAGTTCGATACGCCGGCGGAAGAAGGCTTCGAGCTGTACTTCGACGGTTATGAATCGCTGCTGAAATACTGCAAGAAGCGTTTCAAGCGCTGGGGACAGAAGTAGTCCCGGAGGTACCCGGCGGCGGCAGGATGTCGCGAAAGGCGTGCAGGACCGGGAAGTCGGTGTTGTCGCGCGGCGGTTGCCGCGAGTCCGGCGCGGCCACGAACAGCAGGTGACCGATGCCGCCGCGGCGCGCCGATTCCAGCACCGAGAGGTTGTCGTCGATCAGCAGCGTGCGCGCCGGGTCATAGGCCTCGACCTCCCGGAGCCTCTCCCAGAACACCGTCTCCTCTTTCGGCAGACCGAGGCTGTGTGCGCTGATCACCGCATCGAGCAGTGTGTCTATCCCGGTCCGTTCGATCTTCAGCGCCAGGCTCTTGTGGTGGGCGTTGGTGACCAGCACCGCGCGCCGCCCGCTGGCGCGCACCGCGGCGAGAAAGTCCGGCACGTCGGGACGGATCGCGATCAGCTCGGCGAGTTCCAGTTTCAGCGCGCTGATATCGATATCCAGCGACTCGCTCCAGTAATCCACGCAATACCAGTTCATCGTCCCACGCAGCGCGTCGAAGCGCTCGTACAGGCGGGCGCGGGATTCGGCCGGATCGAGCCCGTGGATCTCGGCATAGCGCCGCGGCAGGTGTTCCTGCCAGAAGCGGTTGTCGTAATGCAGGTCCAGCAGGGTGCCGTCCATGTCGAGCAGCACGGTGCTGATCCGGTCCCAGTTGGTCATCGGCGGGCTCCACGGGATTTTCCCCGCAAGCGGGCGGGGAGGCTATAATCGGCAGTCTACCATGCGTGACAAGCCCGAAATCCTCGCCGCGGAGATCATCGCCCGCACACGGATGTTCCGCGTCGAGCAGGTCCAGCTGCGCTTCTCGAACGGCGTCGAGGCCTGCTACGAGCGCCTGCGCAGCAGCTCGGCCGGCGCGGTGCTGGTGATCCCGATGCTCGACCGGGAGACCATATTGATGATCCGGGAATATGCCGCCGGCGTGCATCGCTATGAACTCGCGCTGCCGAAGGGGCGTATCGAGGACGGCGAGGACCTGCTGGACGCCGCCAATCGCGAACTGATGGAGGAGGTCGGCTACGGCGCCCGCCGCCTGACCCGGATGGCATCCCTGACGCTGGCCCCCGGTTATTCCGGTCATATCACCCATCTGGTCCTCGCCGAGGACCTCTACGAGCAACGCCTGCCCGGCGACGAGCCCGAGGAGATCGAGGTCGTGCCCTGGCCGCTCGCCGATCTGCAGGGCCTGCTCGCCTGCGAGGACTGCACCGAGGCGCGCAGCATTGCCGCGCTGTACATGGCCCGCGACCTGCTCGCGGGCCGTTCCGCCACTACAGGATCGACTGAATGAATCAGGACACACCGGCCTCCGGCGAGGCCCTGCAGGCGCTGCTCGCGCCGGTGATCGCGCTGTCCCGCCGCGCCGGCGAGGCCATCGTCGAGATCTACAACTCGGACTTCAACGTCGAGCACAAGGAAGACCGTTCGCCGCTGACCGAGGCCGACATGGCCGCCCATGACATCCTCGTCGCCGGTCTGCGCGCGCTGACCCCGGGCCTGCCGGTCCTGTCCGAGGAATCCGCCGAGATCCCGTTCGCGGAGCGCGCCGGCTGGTGCCGCTACTGGCTCGTCGACCCGCTCGACGGCACCCGAGAATTCGTCAAGCGCAACGGCGAATTCACGGTCAATGTCGCGCTGATCGACGATCACCGTCCGGTGCTCGGCGTCATCGTCGCGCCGGTGACCGGGGCCTGCTATTACGCCTGCGCCGGTCATGGCGCATGGCGCGAGGATCCGGGCCAGGCGCCGGTCGGGATATCCGTGCGCGCGCTCGATCGCGCGCATGTCATCGTCGCCGGCAGCCGCTCGCATGCCGGCAGCCGCCTTGGCGCGTTTCTCGAGCGCCTCGGCAGCCACGAGCTGGTCAGCATGGGGAGTTCGCTGAAGTCCTGCCTGGTCGCCGAAGGCCGCGCCGATCTCTACCCGCGACTCGGCCCGACCTCGGAATGGGATACCGCGGCGGCCCAGTGTATCGTCGAGGAGGCCGGCGGCCGCGTCACCGACACCGCGATGCGACCGCTGCGCTATACCACCAAGGACTCACTGCTGAACCCGGACTTCTTCGTCTCCGGTGACCGCGACCACGACTGGTCGCGTTATCTTGCGGCGGGGGATTGACGGTCCCGCGTCACTTCGCGGGCGCTTCGACCCGGATCATCTCCACGGTCGATGAAGGCGCCGGGATCGGCCGGTTGGAGT
>CAYLKC010000080.1:0-8549 GCA_964384095.1 uncultured Chromatiales bacterium | reverse complement strand
CGCACCCCGGCACCACCGACGAGGACATGCTCGAGCTGGCGCTGTGGCTGAAGAAGCACGGCTTCCGTGCCGACCAGGTGCAGACCTTCCTGCCGTCGCCGATGGCGGTGGCGACCGCGATGTACCACAGCGAGAAGAATCCGCTGCGCAAGGTCACGAAGGAGAGCGAAGCGGTCGCGATCCCGAAGGGCCTGAAGGTGCGCCGGCTGCACAAGGCCTTTCTGCGCTATCACGATCCGGACAACTGGCCGGTGCTGCGTGAGGCGCTCAAGCGCATGGGGCGCGCCGATCTGATCGGCAACGGCAAGCGTCATCTGGTGCCGGCCTGGCAACCGCAGGGCGACAGCAGCGCGCGTCAATCATCGGCAAAGGCGGCGCGACCTTTCCTGACCCGTCATACCGGTTTGCCGCCGCAAGCCCGCGAGGCGCGTCGCCGTCCTGCCGCGAAGCGCGCCCGTCCCGCCAGATCCGGTCGCGGCACAGGGGGCGGCCGTGGTTGATCTCGACCCGCGGCTTGCCGCGGACAGCATCGCGGTCGGACGCTTCGATCTGTGTCTGCTGCGGCTGATGAACGATGCGCACTGGCCCTGGTTCATCCTTGTGCCCGACCGGCCGGCGATCCGTGAGATTCACGAACTCGGCGAGGAGGATCAGCAACAGCTGATGCGTGAATCCTCGCGTCTGTCGCGGGCGCTCGCGCGCGCGTTCCATCCCGACAAGCTCAATATCGCCGCGCTCGGTAACATCGTGCCCCAGCTCCATGTCCATCACATCGTGCGCCATCACGGCGATCCTGCCTGGCCCGCGCCGGTGTGGGGCCGTTTGCCGGCGAAACCCTATGCCGCTACGGAGCGCCGCGAGATCATTGCGACGCTGACGTCCGCGCTCGCCGGACTCGGGACGGTGCTGCCATGCAGCGACAGTTGATCGATCTGCTCGAGAGCCACGCGCCGTTCGATGCCATCGAGGCAGGGCATCTCGAGCAGACGCTGGCGTTCGTGCGGCGGACATCCGCCTGCGCCAGCCGGGCGACACCGGAGGGGCATGCCACAGCATCGGCCTGGCTGCTGTCGCCGGACCTGCGCGCAACGCTGCTGACGCATCATCGCAAGCTCGACCGCTGGCTGCAGCCCGGTGGACATATCGAGGACGATGTCACGATCCAGCGCGCGGCGCTGCGCGAGGCGCGGGAGGAAAGCGGCATCGGCAGGCTGGCACTGGTCAGCGAGGGGTTGTTCGATATCGATGTGCACCTGATCCCGGCGCGCAAGTCCGAACCGGCCCATTACCACTATGACTTCCGCTTTCTGATCCGGGCCGGTGATCGTGATTTCTCGGTGAGCGGAGAGTCTGTCGACCTGGCTTGGGTCCCGCTCGTCGATCTGCTCGCGGTCGAAACCGATGAGTCGATCGTCCGCATGGCGAGAAAGACCGGGGAGTTTCTCGACGCACAGGGCTATGGGGGCCCGGGATGACTGCGGAGGACGGCCGCGCGGAGAACCGGACTCTGCGCCGGCAACTGGAAGAACTGCTGGAACAGGCCCGCAACAACGAGCGCAAGATGCGCCGTTTCAAGTCATGGGAGTTGCGACTGATCGGCCTGAACTCGCTGGTCGAGCTGATCGAGGCCATCGTCAATCCGGACCGTCGTGCCTTCGACTGGGACCTGGTGACCCTGTGGCTGCTGGACGCCGAATACGAGATTCAGCGCGCGCTCGAGGAAGAGGGCATCGAGCCCGCCGGTCACCCGGCGCTGGTCTTTGCCCGTGAGCGCGATGACCTCGGCGCGCTCTATCCGGTCTCGCTGTTTCCGCTGCTCGGACCCTACCGGGCGAGGGCGCATGGCCATCTGTTCCCGAAGGCCGCGAAGCCGCCGGCCAGCATCGCCCTGCTGCCGCTGGTGCGCCACGGCAAGCTGATCGGCAGCCTCAATATCGGCAGTCTCGCCCCCGAGCGCTTTGCCGAGCGCGGCATCCGCAGCGATTTTCTCGAACACCTTGCCGCGGTCGTTGCAATCTGCCTCGAGAATGCGATCAATCTCGAACGTATCAAGCGCCTGGGCCTGACCGATACCCTGACCGCCGTCAATAACCGGCGCTATTTCGATCAGCGTCTCAACGAAGAGGTCGGCCACTCGCTGCGCAGCCGCGAACCGCTGACCTGTCTGCTGATCGATGTCGATCACTTCAAGCGCATCAACGATACCCGCGGCCACCAGACCGGAGACGATGTGCTGCGCGAGATCGCGGCGCTGTGTCGCGCACAGCTGCGACGCAGCGACGTGCTGTCACGTTACGGCGGCGAGGAATTCGCGGCGCTGCTTGTCCATACCGGGCGGGGCAGGGCGCTGGAGGTCGCCGAGCGCATGCGCGCGGCGATCGAGGCGCACGCCTTCGGCAGGGCCGACGGTGATTCGCTGCGGGTCACTGCGTCGATCGGGGTCGCGACGCTGACCGCGCCGGAGGATGGCGCGCTGGCAGGACTGGACGGCGAGACGCTGATCGCCCGCGCCGATCAGGCCCTTTACCAAGCCAAGTCCGGCGGCAGGAACCGCGTCGTCAGCGCGGACTAGCCGGCTGTCGAGAACACCCGGTGGGTTTTCTCCGCGAATGGCTCGCCTCGCTGCCGCTGCGCGGCACCCTTCGGGCTCCGGCGAGGCTGCGCTTGACTTCGCTGCGCAAACCCACCGGGTGTTCTCGACAGCCGGCTAGTAGCGGCCCCTGACCTTCGATACGTAATTGACCAGTTCCTGGCTCTCGAGATTCATGCGCATCAGGTTGGTGTGGGTGATGCGGAACAGCGCGCGCATGACCTTGTAGACGATCTTCGGATGGGTATCGAGCAGGGCCTCGAAGTCCTCCGGCTCGAGCGTGCACACCGTCGCCTTGCCGATCGCCCGCAGTGTCGCCTTGCGCGGGGTGCGGTCGACGAAGGCGCGGGTGCCGGCGGCCTCGCCAGGGCTCATCGTGTAGACGGTCAGCTCCTGCCCGAGTACGGTGCCGACGACGGCGAGCTTGCCTTCGGTCAGCACGAACAGGGTGTTGTCATCGATGCCCTCCCGGACCAGCATTTCGCCGTCCTCGAGGTGCTGGACCTTCATGACGCCGGCGAGGACCTTGCATTCCTCTTCCTCGAGTTCGGTGCCGAGCGAGGATCCGCAGATCATCTTGTAGTCCGGTCGGTTGCTCATGACGCGCTGACTCCTGAATGAATATGGCAGTTGCCTGATGATACCGATTCTAATGCAGCGGTGCGCGCAATGTCATCCTGCCGGCGAGCCTAGAGCGCTTCCCGCCCGGCAAACCGCGGCAGGTACTCGCCGTAGCCCTCCCGTTCGAGATCCTCGCGCGGGATGAAGCGCAAGGCCGCCGAGTTGATGCAATAGCGCAGGCCGGTCGGCGCCGGGCCGTCCCGGAAGACGTGACCGAGGTGGGAGTCGGCATGGCGGCTGCGTACCTCGGTGCGGGGCAGGATCGCGCGGAAGTCCAGGCGCCTGACGATATGGTCGGCCTCGAGGGGGCGGGTAAAGCTCGGCCAGCCGGTCCCGGAATCGTACTTGTCGAGCGACGAGAACAGCGGTTCGCCGCTGACGATGTCGACATAGATGCCGTCACGCTTCTCATCCCAGTAGGCGTTTTCCCACGGTGGTTCCGTGCCGTGACGCTGTGTCACCTCGAATTGCAACGGCGTCAGGTTCCGGCGCAGCTCGCTGTCCGGCGGCCGTTGCCAGCGGCGGGTCTCGCCGGCTGCAGGGCGGGCGAAATCGACCTCGAGATCGGCGCCCCAGGCCATTTTCAGAAACTGGTCGCGTCCGGAGCGGTGACGGTAGAAGGTGTAACGAATCTTGCTGCGTTGATGGAAGTCCTGGTGATAGTCCTCGGCGCGCCAGAAGGTCTCCGCCGGGCGGATTGCAGTCACGATCGGGGCGGCGAAGCGACCGCTCGCCGCCAGCGCGTCGCGCGATTGTTCGGCAAGCGCGCGCTGGGCCTCGTCGTGGTAGAAGATCGCGCTTGCATATTGCGGTCCGCGGTCGATGAACTGGCCGCCGGCATCGGTCGGATCGATCATGCGCCAGAAGGCCGCGAGCAGGCCCTCATAACCGATCATGCGGGGATCGTAATGCACGCGCACGACCTCGAGGTGTCCGCTCAGCCCGCCCGACACCTGGTCGTAGGTCGGGTTCGCTGCGAGTCCGCCCATGTAGCCGGAGATCGTGTCGACGACGCCGGGGACCTTGTCGAAATCGGCCTCGACGCACCAGAAGCAGCCGCCGGCGAAGGTCGCGCTGTGGAGTTCGCGGGCCACCGCGCCTTCGTCCGCACTGACGGTGTCGAGCCAGTAGAGCGCTGCGATCAGGAGCAGCAGCATCATGCCGGAGAAGGCGGGGCCGCGCATGTTCAGGTCGTCGTCCCTGTCATACCGGTGGCCTGCGCCGGGACCGGCGCGAGGCTTGCCGCGTCCTCGAGCGCATGCCGCGCCGGGGTTGTATTGCCGAGCGTCGCGGCACAGGCGAGGATGGCCGCGAAGACCGCGATGTCGAGGCGCAGCCGGCTCAGAAAGACCTGCGGCGGTCCGTCGGCGTTCGGCGCCAGGCGCGGCGGTTGCGCCCATGCCTCGATCGACGGCACGACGAAAAAGCGGTTCAGCGCGCCGATGCCCATCATCACCGCAACGAAGGCGAGCTTCAGCAGCAGGATCCAGCCGTATTCAGTCGTGAACAGCCCGCGGACGGATGCGATCTGTACCCAGGCATGCCAGAGTCCGGTCGCCAGTACGGCCGCGAGCGCGAGGCCGGCAATCGTCGACAGTCGCGTCGCGGTCTCCGCGATCGCTCCGGCGGCATTGAGCCGGCGCAGGTGGGGCAGAAGAGTCAGTGCATAGACGACGACGGTGCCGCCCCAGATACAGCCGGCGACGATATGCAGGGTGTTCACGAAGTTCAGTGCAGACAGACTGCCATCTTCCGCAGCATGCCCGCTGCTGCTGATCGCAAACGCGAGCAGCACCGCGCAGGCGGCAGCCGGTCCGCGCACGCCGGCAAGCGGCGGACTCCGGCGCCACAGCCACAGCGCGGTGATGACGACCAGCGCCCCGGCGCGCAACAGCCAGGATTCACCGTAGGCGCTGCCGGTCAGCACCTTCGGCACGACGCGGATGGCCTCGGCCAGTCCGACATCCGCCAGCGTCGCGGCGCGCAGGACGAGGTCGCCGGCGCTGGTCAACGCAAGCGCCAGCAGCGACAGGCCGAGCAGAGAACCGAGTCCGGGCGTGTCATCGAAGGCGCGCTCACGACGGTGTGGCGCGAGCAGCAGCCACGAGACGCACAGGCCGATCAGTACTGCGAGCGCCGCCCGGTCGAGGACGGCGATCAGGGTCGTTGACGGGTCTGCGCTCAAGCGGAATTATTCGACGGTGAAGCTGAAGTCGCCACGGATCCGGTGGCCGTCGCGGGCGATGACGTTCCAGTTGACCTGATACTTGCCGGGTGCGAGCGCATCGAGGTTGACGCTGAGTTCGCGCCGGTTGCTGCTCGCGCTCGAATCCCCCTTGTCGACCTGGGTGCCGTCGGCGGCGGTCACGGTAATTTCACTGAAATCGGGCTCGATGCGCCCGGAAAACCACAGCTTGACGGTCGTGGGGGGCTCGCTGACGACGGCGTCCTTTACCGGCTCCGAACGGTCGAGGTGGACATGGGCCAAGGCCGTCAGCGGCCAAGCGGCGAGAGCGAGGGCGGCGATCAGGAACGAGGATGCGATGGTCGGATTCATGGCGACTCCTTGCGGCGGTTGGACCGGAGTATGAATAATCGTCATGACATTGTGACGCAGCCGGCCGGCGCTTTCCACTCCGCGCCTGCGTCACGTCGTCGCGGCAGTGATCAGCGCCCCAGCAACACGCCGATGCCGATGCTGAACTGCGGGTCTCGACGCGCCCCGCCATCCCGCGGCCACAGGTGGAGTCCGTCGGCCTCGACCAGGGGCCAGGTGAAGCGGGCATCGCCGACGCGGCCGTCGCGTGTCGATGTAAACTGGCCGGCAACGGTCACCAGCCTTCCCTGTGCGTAATCCGCGGTTTCGAGGTAGTGGTCTTCGTGCACGATGAAGCGGCCGATCGGCGATCGCGACGTGTCCGGTCGCTGGCCGCCGGCGAGCGGGTAGGCGAGCACCTCAATCTCGGTGCCGTCCTCATGGTTGACGCTGTTGAGGATCATGCCGCCCCATAACACGCGGTCGCCCTGCCACAACGCGGCGTCGATCGCAGCCTCGGCCGGCGTCGGCGACGGGCTGTAGGTGCGGGTGTCGAAACGCGGGCCACTGGCACAGGCACCGAGCAGCAGTGCGGCCAGCAGCAGCGCCGTCACGGTTATCCCACAGCGGCCCTCGCGTTCCTTCATCGGCGCAGCGTCGGTGAGCGGCCGGTCGAGGGCGGGTGGATGATGACCGGCCGTGGCCAGCGTGGAGCGTAATAGTACGGAAACCACGGATCGTAATGATAGTAATAGCGCGGGGGATAATCGCGCGGATCGACGCGCGGCGGCCACAGGAAGTGATGATGCACACGGATCACCGGCCAGGTGTAGTCGTGATCGCCGATCTTTCCCGGTTCGATACCGGCAATGACGCCAGCCACCGTGATGTCGCGGCCTTCGGCATGGATTGCGGGATCGACGAATCCGTCGAATACCGCGATGAAGCGCCCTGTGCTGCGTTCCTCGCTGACCGGTCGGCCGCTGCGCAACAGCTCCCGTGCGACGATCTCGATTCGGGTCTCGATCGCATCATTATCGACCTCGAGGATCGTGCCACCCCAGCGCACCTCGCGCCCGATGAAGACTTCCGGATCGGCGCGCACCTCGGTGAGCACGGGATTGCCGGTCGGGGCCTGCCGCAATTCCTTCGGCACGATGCTGCACGCGCCGAGTGTCAGCGCGACGATCAGTGCCAGACCCATCCTTCTCAGCAGGCTGCTCATATCCCTGTAGACGCCGAAGCGCCGGATAAGTTGCGACAGTAGCGGTATTATATCAGCGGCACGACCGTGACGGCGGCTACCACCCGCACCGGGGCGGTGTGCGCAAGTCTCTGTATTGATTGAAGGGTTATCGCGAGGGCGGGCTGACATGGAAACCATCAATATCATGGCGCTGCGTCATTCGGCGTTTTACAGCCCGCTGTTGCTGACGATCGCGGGCGGCCACCTGCGCGCCGAAGGCCTCGAGGCGGTCTATACGGTCGCGACTCCCGATCGCACCGTACCCGGCAGCATCGCCGCCGGGACCTGCGATGTCGCGCAGTCGGCGGTCGCGACCAGCTTCGCTGCGCTCGAGCGTCACGAGTCGATCGACATCGTACACTTCGCGCAGATCAATGGTCGCGATGGCTTCTTCCTCGTCGGGCGACATGCCGAGCCGGACTTCGACTGGACCGGGTTGCGTGGCCGGCGCGTCCTCGTCGACCATTTTTTCCAGCCGCTGGCGATGTTCCGCTACGCATTGCATCGCGCGGGGCTTGCACTCGCAGACATCGAGGCGGTCAATGCCGGCGATGTCGATGCGATCGAACGCGCGTTTCGCGAAGGCCACGGCGACTATGTGCATTTGCAGGGACCGGCGCCGCAGCAGCTCGAACATGACGGCATCGGCCATGTCGTCGCCGCGCTCGGCGATGCGATTGGACCGGTCGCGTTCAGCAGCCTGTGCGCGCGCCGCGACTGGCTGACGACCGCGGCCGCGCGCGCGTTCATGCGGGCCTACCGGCGCGGGCTGGCGCAGGCGCGGGGCGGTGATCCGGTCGAGATCGCCGAACTGCTCGCCGCGGCAGGCTGGTTCCCGGGGATTGCACCGGCTGTGCTCGCGGCGACCGTCGCGGCCTACCAGCGCCTCGGCTGCTGGGGCAGTGATCCGGCGATCCCGCGCGCGGACTATGAACACCTGCTCGACGTGTTCGCGTTCAGCGGTCTCGTGACCCGGCATCATCCTTACGAAGCGGCGATCGTCGCGCCGCCGGCATAGCATGTTGCAGATCTCCCGCGCCGTCGCGATCCCCGACGACGAAATCGAACTCAGCGCGATTCGCGCCCAGGGCGCCGGCGGCCAGAACGTCAACAAGGTCGCGAGCGCGATCCACCTGCGTTTCGATATCCGTGCCTCGTCGTTGCCGGAGTTCTACAAGCAACGCCTGCTGAAACTGTCGGATCATCGCATCTCCCGCGACGGCATCGTTATCATCAAGGCGCAACAGCACCGCAGCCAGGAGCGCAACCGCGAGGCCGCGCTCGACCGCTTGCGCGAACTGGTCCAGGGCGTCGCCACGGTGCGCAAGGCCCGCGTCCCGACCCGCCCCGGCCCCGCCGCCCGCCAGCGCCGCCTCGACGAAAAGTCCCACCGCGGCGGCCGCAAGCGCCTGCGCGGCAGGGTCCGAGCCGACGAATAGCATCAGCATCATTCATGAATCGCGCGTAAAGCTTGCGGATCCCGGGCAGTCTGGCCCTCCCGGGAGCCTGCGAGACAGGATGTCTCGCCGGCAGCCCCCAGGGATGGGTTCATGGCG
>CAYLKC010000079.1:0-8772 GCA_964384095.1 uncultured Chromatiales bacterium | reverse complement strand
CCGCACAAGACCTTCAGCGGCCCGCACGGCGGCGGCGGTCCGGGCGCCGGCCCGGTCGGCGTCAGCGCCCGGCTCGAGCCCTTTCTGCCGGTGCCGATGGTGGGCAGCAGTGACGGCCGCTATCACTGGGTCACCGAGCGGGATCGCCCGCAGACGATCGGCCGCCTGTCGGCCTTTGCCGGCAACGCCGGCATCCTGATGCGCGCCTATATCTATGCCCGCCTGCTCGGCCGCGAGGGCATGGTGCGCGTCGCGGAATATGCGACGCTGAACGCGAATTATCTCTCCGCCAGGCTCAGGGCGCTCGGTTATGAACTCGCATTCCCGACCCGGCGCGCAACCCACGAGTTCATCGTCACGCTGAAGCGCGAGGAGAAGCAGCTCGGCGTTTCCGCGATGGACTTCGCCAAGCGTCTGCTCGACTACGGCTATCACGCGCCGACGACCTATTTCCCGCTGCTGGTGCCCGAGTGCTTCCTGATCGAGCCGACCGAGACCGAGGACAAGCGTACGCTCGATGCCTTTGTCGATGCGATGGCCGCGATCCGCAAGGAAGCGGAAGGGGAACCCGAAAAACTGAAGGGCGCGCCCTATACGCTGCCGGTGCGCCGGCTCGACGACGTTCGCGCCGCCCGCGAGCTCGATCTCGCCTGGCGGGGCTGAACGCATCATCCAGAAGAGAGGAGGATCCCCATGACCGCGCTGATCTGCGGATCGATCGCCTTCGATTCGATCATGCTGTTTCCCGACCGCTTCAGGAATCACATCCTGCCGGACAAGATCCACATGCTGAACGTCTCGTTCATGGTGCCGGAGATGCGCCGCGAGTTCGGCGGCTGCGCCGGTAACATCGCCTATAACCTGAACATGATCGGCGGCGACGGCGTGCCGATGGCGACGGTCGGCAAGGACTTCACGCCCTACGCCGAGTGGATGGATCGCCACGGCATCAGCCGCGAGTTCATCCGCGAGTTCGACGACGCCTTCACCGCCCAGGCCTATATCACTACCGATCTCGACGACAACCAGATCACAGCGTTCCATCCCGGCGCGATGGGCCGGTCGCACGAGAACCAGGTGCCGGCCGATCGCGGCGTCACGATCGGCATCGTCTCACCGGACGGCCGTGACGGCATGATTCAGCATGCCGCGCAGTTCCGCGAGGCCGGCATCCCGTTCATCTTCGATCCGGGCCAGGGTCTGCCGATGTTCAACGGCGACGACCTGCGTGCGTTCATCGACCAGGCGACCTGGCTGACCGTCAACGACTATGAGGCGCAGCTGGTGCAGGAACGCACCGGCCTGTCGCCGCACGAGATCGCGGAGCGCGTCGACGCGCTGTTCGTGACGCGCGGCGCGCAGGGCTCGCGGATCTACACCGCGAAACACGAGATCGACATCCCGCCAGTCAAGCCGGCCGCAGTCGTCGACCCGACCGGCTGCGGTGACGCCTACCGCGCCGGCCTGCTCTACGGCCTGATGAACGAGCTCGGCCTCGAGACCGCCGGTCGTATCGCCTCGCTGCTTGGCTCACTCAAGATCGAGCACCACGGCACCCAGAACCACCACTTCACCCCCGAAGGTTTCCGCGCCCGCTATAAACAGGCCTTCGGCCAGGCGTTCTAGTCGGCCGTCGAAACCGGCCCGGTGGGTTTTCTCCGCGAATGGCTCGCCTCGCTGCCGCTGCGCGGCACCCTTCGGGCTCCGGCGAGGCTGCGCTTGACTTCGCTGCGCAAGCCCACCGGGCCGGTTTCGACAGCCGGCAGGGCGCCAGGGTTGCCGGCCCCCCTCTCCCCCGGGAACGCCGCTTGCATGTGAACGGCGACACGCCCGCCCGGCCGTGAACGGCTAGAATGGGCGGATGGTTGCTGACGGGGATTCCGCTTGGCCAGGCTGATCAAGATCTCGCTGCTGTCATGTCCGCTGCTGCTGCTCCTGCTGCTGCTGCTGGTGTCGTCGTGGTTCTATACCTATCACGCGCTGACCCGCGAGGCGCTGGTCGCCGAGATCAGCTTCGAGAAGATCGGCGACCAGCACTGGCGCGCGCGGCTCGCGACCGGCGATCACTGCGTCGTCGAGCACTACGACATCCACGGCGACCAGTGGCGCATCGAGGCCGAATTCATCAAGTGGAAATACTGGGCGAACCTGCTCGGGCTCGACGCGATGTACCGACTCGATCGCTTCGAGGGCCGCTATCGTCTGATCGATGAACTGAATCGACTTCACAAGCTGGCCCATGACCTCGGGCGGGATACGGCGCTCGACATGGTCGCGGTCGCCGAGGCCCTCGGCCCGTTCAACTTCCTGTTCGACGCGAGCTACGGCAGCTCGACCTACCACGCGATCGACCCCGCCAAGCTCTACGGCGTCTATCGCACGCAGACCGGCCTGATCACGCGTTCCGAACGCAAGTCGCCTGCCGCCGCCAACGGCGATGTGCTCTCAATCGAGATCAGAAAGGCCTGCGGCCGCGAAGACGGCTTGTGGCGACGGACCGCGAACTCGCTCGACGAAGCCCTGCGGGGGTGGCGCTGAGATGCTGCGCGCGGTATTCACGCTGTTGCTCATGCTGCCGCTGGCGTCATGTACCGGCATCCCGAAGGGCGCGACGCCGGTGGCCGGCTTCGAACTCGAGCGCTATCTCGGCCAGTGGTATGAGATCGCCCGTCTCGATCACCGCTTCGAGCGCGGGCTCAGCCATGTCAGCGCCGAATACAGCCTGCGCGACGACGGCGAGGTTCGCGTCGTCAATCGCGGCTATGACACGCGGCGGGTAGAGTGGCGCGAGGCGGTCGGTCGTGCCCGTTTCGTCGAGAGCCCCGATATCGGCCGCCTGAAGGTCTCGTTCTTCGGGCCGTTCTACGGCGGCTACAACATCCTCGTGCTCGATCCCGGGTATCGATATGCGCTGGTCAGCGGGCCGGATCACGATTATCTGTGGATCCTCGCCCGTACACCGACGCTGGAACCGGCGACGATCACGGTGCTGCTCGAAACCGCGGAGGCGCTCGGCTTCGACACCGGCGCGCTGATCTGGCCCGACCAGACCTCAGCGATCGAGCCGGACGGGAGGTAAGGCCTCGAAGGCAGGGCGGGCGAAATAATAGCCCTGGAACAGCTCGATGCCGAGCTCCCGGAGGGATTCGTATTCGGCGCGGCTCTCGATGCCCTCGGCGATCGGCCGGATGCCGAGATCGGCGCACAGTTGCAGGATCGCGCGGACGATCGACCGGCGACCCGCGTCGCGATCGATATTGCGGATCAGCGCCATATCGAGCTTGAGCAGATCGGGCTGGAAATCGGCGAGCAGGTTCAGGCCCGACCAGCCGGCGCCGAAGTCGTCGATCGCGGTCAGAAACCCCATCTCCTGGTAACTGCGGATGATCTCGCGCAGGTGCCCGTGATCGACGACCTGTTCCCCCTCGGTGACCTCGAAGATGATGTGCTCGATCGGGAAGCCCCAGGTCGCGGCGGCGTCGATCGTCGTCCGTATGCACAGCTCCGGGCGATAGACCGCGTTCGGCATGAAGTTGATGCTGAGATGCGAGCGCATGCCGAGGCGGGCGGCGAGTTCGACCGCCTTGACCCGGCAGGACTGGTCGAAGAAATAGCGGTTGTCGGGATTGACCTGGCCGATGATATCGCCGGCCGGGGCATTGTCGAGCCCGCGCACCAGCGCCTCATGGGCGAAGACCTCGCCGCTGTGCACATCGACGATCGGCTGGAAGGCCATCGAGAACTCGAAGCCGAGGTCGGGCGCCTTCAGGCATTCCGCGCAGCCGAGCGGCCGGTATTGTTTCTGGGGCATCATCGCTGACGGTCCTGTGGTGTCTCTCCTGCAGGAAGTTAGCGACCGGAACAGCCACCGGGTTTAATCGGAGAAGCGTAACCGGATCGTCGCCTGCGCCGTGACGCCGATGCGGCTGACCCCCGGCTCGCTGGCGACCGCGACGTCCTCGGCAACGCTCATCGTTCGCCTGAGCAGGACCGGCGGCTCGCCGCCACTCTCGACGATCCTGATGTGCACGATGTCGTAGGCGCTCGCGCCGAGGGAGTCGGCGATCGCTGCGGCACGCGCACGAAAGCGGACGAGGGCGTCCGCGGTCAGGGATTCGACCAGCTCGGCCTGCTGCTGTGGCGAGACCGTGAAATTCATGCCACGCACCTGCAGGCGTTCCTGCAGCCGGCCGATCAGCGCATTCAGGTGATCAGGGTGCGTGCTCTCGAGCACCAGCTCCTGGCTGCCGCGCCAGTGCGAGATTCGCCGCTGGTTCGGCGGATAGACGGGCCAGGTCCGGTAGTCGCCGCTGCGGGCGCGCACGGTGTCGTCGGCGCGCGCCAGTTCGAGCGCCCAGGCCATCGTCCGGTTCAGTTCGGCGGCGAGCCGGGCGGAATCGCTGTTCTCGAGCTCGACGACCAGCGTCGTCTGCATCAGGTCATTGGCAGTCTCGCGTTCCGCGCTGACCTGGAACTCGACTTCGTTCTGGAGCCGGCGCTCGGCGCTACCTGCGGCAAAGGTCATCCCGGGCATTATCAGTGCCAGCATCGTAATCACCGCAATCGGGGTAGCGAGCTTCATCATCGACGTGCCTCCACAAGAATGATGGACATCATGGTTGACGGTCCAGCGCTGCGCGCAGCCCCTCGCGTGTGTCGAAGGGCGCAAGGCAGGCCGTGCCGCGACAGACCCAGGCCCGTACGCCGCCGGTGAGCTCGGCATGGGCGCCGGGCAGTCCCGCCGCCGGCGTGCCCGCCGGGATCGCAAAGACGAGGCGGGCTGGCGCATAGTCCTCGTGACAGACCGCACCCCATGCCGGCAGCGCCGACGCATCGCCGCGCAACACGACGATCTCCGGTGGTTCCAGATATTCCTCGAGCGCGTCGAGCAGGGTGTTGTGCGCGTAGGGCAGGCCGGCGATCTGTCCCCATGCGGCGCGCAGCACGCGCTCGCCGGCATCGAGATAGCGTGATTCTCCGAGCAGATGACCGAGGCGCGTCAGTGCGCGCGCGGCGACGCCGTTGCCGGACGGCAGGGCATCGTCGCCGTATGGTTTCGGGCGATGAATCAGCATCTCGTGATCATGCGCGGTGAAATGAAAGCCGCCGTGGTCGCGGTCCTCGAAATGCTCGAGCAGCGTGTCGGCGAGTCGGATCGCGAAGGCGAGGTCATCGTCACGCCAGCGCGTCTGCAGGGCCTCGAGCAGGGCCTCGAGCAGGAAGGCATGGTCGTCGAGATACCCCGGCAACCGCGCCTGGCCCTCGCGCCAGCTCGCGAGCAGGCGACCGTCGCGCCACAGGTGCGCGGCGATGAAGTCGAGCGCGCGATCCGCGGAGGCGCACAAGTCATCACGGCCGAGGCTGCGCGCTGCGATCATCATGCCGCGGATCATCAGCGCGTTCCACGAGGTCAGGACCTTGTCGTCGCAGCCCGGGCGGATCCGCCGTTCGCGCGCCGCGAACAACACGGCGCGGGCGCGCGCGAGGCGCTGTTCGATGACCTCTGCATCGAGGCCGGTCTCGCGCGTGAGCGCGTCGATCCCGACGCAGACATGCAGGTGCCAGTGATGCTCGAAGTTGGCCGGCCGGTCGAGGCCGTAGCGGCGCGCGAACAGCGGCCAGTCGGCCGGATCGATCAGTGCGCGTACCTCGTCCGGCGTCCACGCATAGTATTTGCCTTCCTCGCCCTCGCTGTCGGCGTCCAGCGCGGAATAATAGCCGCCGTCCGCCCCCTGCATCTCGCGCATGACCCAGCCGGCGATGCCTTCCGCGATGTCGCGGAACAGCGGGCGGGCGTCGATGTGAAAGGCCTCGACGTACAGCGGCAGCAGGAGCGCGTTGTCATAGAGCATCTTCTCGAAGTGCGGGATCATCCACTCCGCATCGACCGAGTAGCGGCAGAAACCGCCGCCGAGGGCATCGTGAATGCCGCCGTGCGCCATGCGTTCCAGCGTCAGCAGCGCCATCTGCAGCGCGCGCCGGTCGGGCTGGCCGAGTCGCAGCGAGGCCGCGTAGTGGCGCAGCAGGCGGGTCAGGTTCGGGGGATGGGGAAACTTCGGCGCGCCGCCGAAGCCGCCGTGAGCAGGGTCGAAGCCATGTTCGAGCTGGTGGCGTGCCATATCCAGCACCGAGGGCTCGGGCGTGCCGGGTTGCGTCGCGCGCGCGCCGAGTTCATCGAAGGCACGCAGCAGCTCGGTGTTCTGCGCCTCGACGGCCTCTCGCTGTTCGCGCCAGTGATCGGCGATGCGTTGCAGCACCTCGCGAAATGGCGGCATGCCGTAGCGCGGCTCGCGCGGGAAATAAGTGCCGCCGAAGAACGGCACGCGACCGCCCGGCGTCAGGAACATCGTCAGTGGCCAGCCACCGCTGCGCCGCGACAGTATCTGCAATGCGGTCTGATAGATCTTGTCGAGATCCGGCCGCTCCTCGCGATCGACCTTGATATTGACGAACAGCGCGTTCATCAGCTCGGCGGTCTGTGCATCCTCGAAGGATTCATGGGCCATCACATGACACCAGTGACAGGCCGAATAGCCGATCGACAACAGGATCGGCTTGTCTTCGCGCTCGGCCTTCGCCAGCGCCTCCGGTCCCCACGGATACCAGTCGACGGGATTGTCGGCGTGCTGGAGCAGATACGGACTGGTCTCGCCGGCGAGCCGGTTGCGCGGAACGCGGGAGGTCATGGCAGCGTCATCGGGATCTTCTGGGTCGGGCCGGCCGGTTCACCGTAACACGAGCGGCAGGGGCTTGTCTCGGGGCGCGAGTGCGTTAAGATGCGCCATGACCCCTGCCACCGGCGTAGCATGAAAATCGACAGACAGGACAAGCCGATAACAGCGCCAGCGCTGACCCTGGTCAGCACTGCGGCCGATCGCGGCGACGACGATGCGCCGGCGCCATCGTTGCGGCATGTGCGCACCGATGACGCCGGACCGTTCATGCCGCCGGCATGGCGCGCGACACGGGACGAGGTCGCCGCCGAGATCGGCGTCGATGACGGTCTCGTGGTGCTGATCGAGGGCGAAAGCGGCGCCGGCAAGACGGTGTTCCTGCGCGCGCTCGCGCGCGAGTTCGCCAAACAGACCCGGCTCTGTCACCTCGAGGTACGCCTCGCGCTCGGCGAGCGCCATGTGTTGTCACGCATTGCCGAGGTCTATGGCTGTCCGCCGGCCGCCAGCGTTGGCGAACTCGCCAGCCTGCTCGCGCGCGAAGGCGAGCAGCAACGCCTGCTGATCATCGTCGATAATGCCGATCGACTGTCGCGCTTTGCGCTGCGCGCCCTGCTGGAACTCCAGCGCCGTACCCGCCAGGGCGGCGGCCGCATTGCACTGGTGCTCGGCGCGCGGTCGGACGGCCTGGAGGCGACACTGGCCCTGCCCTCCTTCGCCTTCTGTGACGACGGCTTTCTGCGCCGCATCGAACTCCCGCGCTTCAGCGAGGACGACACCGCGGCCTGGTTGCACGAGCTCGTCGCGGCCGCGGGGCTCGGTGATGCGGCCTCGTTCGATGATGCGCGGCTGCGGCGCATCCACCGCGCCGCGCACGGATTGCCGCGCGAGATTCGCCGTGTCGCCGACGATGTGCTGAATGGCAGAAGGCCGCGGCGGTGGCGCAGCCGGCGCGACGAATCGCGCGCGCGTCGGCTCAAGGTCCGCCTGACCGGAGCGGCGGTCTGCGTCCTTGCCTTCGCCGTCATCGGCTGGCTGCTGGCCGCGCAGTTCAGCGGGCCGCCGCGCCTGGAGCTCGCCTTCGAATCACCGGTGCATGCCCTGCCGGATTCGCCGTCCTTGCCGCTGTTGCCGGCGGTGAGCGATGCCCTGCCCCCTCCACCGCCGCCGGCAACGGAAGCCGCCGCGTCACCCCCGACCGCTGTCCGTCCCGATCCCGCCCCTGCATCACCGGCGCCGCGGCAGGCCGCGCCTGCCCCCGTTTCACAGCCTCCGTCTGCGACGGCATTGACGGGCCGCGCATGGCTGATGGCGCAGGCGCCGGATCGCTATACCGTGCAGATCGCGAGTTCTCCGGAACGCGCACTGGCCCAGCAGCTGATCGAGCGCAATCAGCTCGGCGGTAACAGTACGGTCATTGGGACACGGCGCGGAGACCGCACCGTCTGGCTGGTCGTGCACGGGAGTTATGGCGGACCCGCCGAGGCGCGCGAGGCGATCGCCTCGCTGCCGCCGCAGATCCGTCGCAATGACCCGTTCGCGCGCACGATGCAGTCGCTGCAGGCCATCGCGGTCGGGCAATAAATCCCCCCTTCTTCAGAAGGGGGGAAAGGAAGGGGGATGCTCGCGCAGCGAGCTTGCTTTCTACTCGCTGCGCGAGCATCCCCCCCCTGCCCCCCTTCGCGAGCGAAGGGGGGTGAATGCCGCAGGCTGGCTTAGCCGCCGCGCTTTTTCTCGACCATCTCGTGCAGGATCGGGCGCAGGATGACTTCCATCGCCATGCCCATCTTGCCGCCCGGCACGACGATCGTGTTCGGGCGCGACATCCACGAATCCTTCAGCAGCGACAGGTAATACGGGAAGTCGTGCTTCTCGGGGTAGCGGAAGCGGATCACGACCAGGCTTTCGTCCGGCGTCGGGATGTCGCGGGCGATGAACGGGTTCGAGGTGTCGACGATCGACACGCGCTGGAAGTTGATGTCGGTGCGCGAGAACTGCGGGGTGATCGTCTTGACGTAGTTCGGCATGCGGCGCATGATCGTATCGTTGACCGCTTCGGCCGAATAGCCGCGCGCGGAGGTGTCGCGATGGACCTTCTGGC
>CAYLKC010000078.1:0-8842 GCA_964384095.1 uncultured Chromatiales bacterium | reverse complement strand
CGCATGCTGCGCCAGCTCGACCGACTCGATCGCGTAGATGTCGCCGACGACCAGCCCGTTGACGACGACATGGGGGACGCGCACCTCGCCCTCGACGGAGCCGCGCTCGCTCAGCACCAGCGAGGTGACTCCGTCATTGCGGGCAATGATATTGCCCTTGACGTTACCGTCGATGTGCAGGCCGCCGCCGAAGACGATATCGCCGCGGATCTCGGTCTCATGGCCGATCAGCGTGTCGAGCCGCTCGGCCTTCGGTTTCTTGCCTCCGTTCCACATCCCCGCCTTCCTCCCGTCAGGAAACGACCTCGGCCCACAGGAACACGCGCTCCAGCGCCGTCGCATTGCTGCCCCCCGGTGTGACCTTGAGCAGCAGGCGCAGCGGCACGAAGCCTTCCGGCAGCGCGATCTGGCCGCGGATCTCCTGGAAGTGGCGCAGGCTGAACGGCAGCGCCGTCGCCAGGCCGCCGGCCAGGTCGCGGTGGGACAGCTCGACCGGCTCGCCATCGAGCACGCCGCTGATCGCGAGCTCGGCGTGGCCGTTCACGCGCGCGTTGGTCGTCGCCAGCTGGCTCAGGATCAGCCGGAACTGGTACTGGCGCGAATCCGCGTCCTGACGCAGCTTCAGCGCCTGGATCTTGAGGCCGGACAGGCCGGCATCCTCGGCGTTGACGATGCCGCGATAGAACTCGACCTCCTGGCGGATCTCGAGCAGCTCGCTCTGCAGGTCCGACAGGCTGCGGCTGACCTCCTCATGGGCGCGGCGATCGATCTCGCCGGCCTGTTCGAGCCGGGTGATGTGCGCACCGAGGCGGTCGTTCTCGGCGCTCAGCGCGATGATCCGCGACTCGAGCAGCCCCTGCTGCTGCCGCGCCTCGACCGCGTCGAAGCCCGCGCGCTTGCGCCCGTATTCGAACAGCATCCAGCCACTCGCCGCAATCGCCAGCGCCAGCACGGCGATCATCCACTGCCTCCGCCGCGGGTGATGCGAGCGGACGATGACATGACTCGATCGCCTCGCGCTCATGGACGGCCCCGGCGACGCGCGGCGCGCGACGGCCTCACGGCAGCACGGCCATCGCGCCGAGCCCGGCCGTTTCCTCGAGACCGAACATCAGATTGCAATTCTGGATCGCCTGCCCCGACGCGCCCTTGACCAGGTTATCGATGACTGCGGTCACGACGACGGTCATGCCTTGCTGCGGTCTGAACAGCGCGATCCGGCACAGGTTGCTGCCGCGGACGCTGCGCGTCTCGGGGATCTCGCCGGACGCCATGACATCAACGAAGGGCTCACCCTCGTAACGAGCGCAGTACAGCGCGCGCAAATCGTCGATCGGCGTGTCGGTGGTCAGCCCGGCGTACAGCGTCGCCTCGATGCCGCGCGTCATCGGCACGAGGTGCGGGACGAAAGTCAGCCCGACCGGCTTGCCGGTGGCCGCGCGGAGGCCCTGGCAGATCTCGGGCAGGTGGCGATGACCGTCGACGCCATAGGCCTTGAAGCTCTCATTGACCTCGCTGTAGAGCAGACCGGTCTCGGCGCGACGGCCGGCGCCGCTGACCCCGGACTTGGCATCGGCGATCAGGCGGTCCGCGTCGACGAGCCCCTGTTCGAGCAGGGGCAGGAAGCCAAGTTGCACCGCGGTCGGATAACAGCCGGGATTGGCGACCAGGCGGGCGTCGCGCAGCGCCTCGCGATGGACCTCCGGCAGGCCGTAGACCGCCTCGCCGAGCAGTTCCGGGGCGGCGTGTTCGAGGCCGTACCAGCGACGCCATTCCTCCGCGTCACGCAGGCGAAAGTCGGCCGACAGGTCGATGACACGGACACCGGCGGCCAGCAACGGCGGCGCCTGCGTCATCGCGGTGCCGTTCGGGGTCGCGAAGAAGACGACGTCGCAGCGTTCCAGCGCGGCGTCCCCGGGCGCGCTGAAGGCGAGATCGACCTGGCCACGCAGGTTCTGGTAGAGGTCTGCAACCGGGCGCCCGGCCTGTTCACGCGAGGTGACCGCCTCGAGGCGGATTGCCGGATGCGTGGCGAGCAGGCGCATCAGCTCGACGCCGGTATACCCGGTGCCGCCGACGATGCCCGCCCTGATCCAGTCCTGCGCCATCACTGCACCCCAGTGAAAAAGTGCTGACAATATAACAGATATGCAGAATCCGGACCCGCGCCGGGCGCTCACTCCGGCGACAGAAAGACCTTCTCGACATAGGCGGCCACCGCATCGATCTGCCCGTCGTCGAGTACCGTCTTCCATGCCGGCATCGCGGTGCCGGCGACGCCGTCGGCGATCGCCGCACGCAGGCGCGCGGGCGTCATCCCGCGCATCGCCTCCGCATCGGTGAGGTCACGCGGTCGCGGTTCGATAAAGCTCCCGACCCAGTGGCGGCCGCTGCCGTCCGGGGCATGGCAGAACGCGCAGTTCTGCTGGAACAGCGCCTCGCCGAGGCGCTCGCGCGGTGTCGGCTCGACCAGCGCCGGCGCCTGCTCGTGACGCGCGTACGGCGTCGCAGCGCTCTCTGCATCGATGCGGCCGCCACCGCGATGCGACCAGCCGCCGCGCGGAAACGAGACCGCGCGTGGCTCCCACAGCGTGCGGTCATCATCGACGCGGCCGTGGTCGTGACAGGTCACGCAGGAGGTCAGGAACAAGCGTTTGCCGGCGCGCGCGGACGGCGACAGCGCGCTGTCCGGGGCGTCGAGCGCAATCTCGCCGAGCGCAAACGGAAAGGCATCGCGATAGCGTTCGTGATCGGGCCAGCCGTTTTCCGGGATGTGATAGCGGGTGTTCGGCGCGCTGGCCTCGATGAAGGCGCGGACGATGAAGTCGACGACCGTCGCAATCTCCTCTGCGGTGAGGATGCCGGCGAAGGCCTGCATGCCGGTGCCGTCGCGGCCGCGCGTGACCGCATCGATCATGTCGCGGCGATCGAGCCGTCCCGGCGCGAGCGCCGTGAAGTCGCGCGGCGGCGGATCGAGGAAGCGGCCGGCGACCGTGCGGCCGTTGCCGTCATAGCCGTGACAATACCAGCAGTGCTGGTTGTAGAGCGCGCGCCCCCGCTCGAGACCGTTGCCGGCGGCCGCCGGCGCGGGCCTCAGTTCAGTCCCCGCGCTTTTTTTTTTGCCGCCTCGAGCAGCGCGGCGCCGCCCTGCCCCGGGACGACGTAGGCCTGGAACACGAACTCGGCGACATCGGCGATCTCCTGCTCCGAGAGCACGGTGCGCCACGCCGGCATCACAGTGCCGCGCATGCCGGCGGAGATCGCCTTGAACAGGGCCGGCCGGTTCAGCGCGCGGCGCGATTCCGCGGACAGGAAGTCGCGCGGCGGCGGGCGGATGAAGCCGGCGCGCGGCCCGTGGCCGTCGCCGTCCTCGCCGTGACAGTCGTGACAGCTCGCCATGTAGAACGCGCCGCCGCGCCCCGGATCGCCGCGCAGCCCGTCCGGAAAGGGCAGGCCCATGTCGGCGGCGACGACCGCCGCGGGCGGCGACGGATCGGCCGGCACGGGGGCGGCATCCACCGGCGCGGCGCGCATGAACTCGGCACGGACATAATCGACGACCGCTGCGATCCCGGCCTCGTCGAGGCGGTCGCCGAAGGCCATCATCGCGGTGCCCGGCCGGCCGCGGGTCACTGATTCGATCATGCGTGCACGCGGCAGGGTCTCGCGGGTGAAATCACGCGGCGGCGGGTTCAGGCTGCTCATCGTCCAGGTCGCGCCGGTGCCCTGGTCACCATGACAGGAGGCACAGTTCTGCCGGTAGATCTCGCGGCCCGTCAGATGCGACTCGCCCGTGCCGGGCGCGGCGCTCGCCACCGGCACCGGCCGCGCGCGGGGCGTCTCGGCCGCAACGGCCATGAAGCGCTCGCGGATGTAATCGACGAGCGCGGCGATCTGCTGATCGCTGAGCCGGCCCGCCCAGCCGACCATTGCGGTGCCGGGGCGGCCTTCGGTCACCGAGCGGATCATGCGCGCGCGATCGAGTTCGTTGCGGGCTTCCCCGGACGTGAAATCGCGCGGCGGCGGATTCAGCCCGGAACGGGCGCGGCTCTGACCATCGCCGCGCTCGCCGTGACAGGCCGCGCAGTGGCTGATGAACAGCGACTCCGCGTCCCCGCCGGTCTCCGTGGCCAGGACGGGCGCAGCCAGTCCGATGGCGGCCAGCCATGGCAACAGGGACAAGTAGCGAATGAGCGCGGGAACGGGACGCATGGATCAGGGTCTGGCGCAGGAAACGACCGAAGGACAAAGATAGCCGGATTTGGATTTTTTTGCACCCGGTTTGCCTTTATAATGCCCCGATGCGGGATCGAGACAGTCAACGGTTGCCCCCGGCGCGCAGATGGCGGGAAGCGCTGATCCTGGCCGGACTTGCCCTCGTCCTCGCCTCGGCCTGGGCGATCGGCAACGCCGGCAGCACTGCCGGCGGCGGCACCATCCTCGGTACCAAGCACGACTTCTCCGGCCTCAACGCCCGCGCCGGCGTCGCCGCGATGGGCGGCGTCGCGTTCTCGAACTACGGCAATTCCTGCGTCTATTGTCACATCCCGCCCGACCGCGAGGGCGAGGACAGCGCCGATTTCGGCGGCATCCCCGGCTGGAACCGTTTCGTGCCGGCCACAGGCGCCTACGAGCTCTACGACAGCACCACGCTCGACAACAAGGTGAGGACGCCGAGTCCGATCAGCCTGCTGTGCCTGTCCTGCCATGACGGCACGATGGCCGTCGATATGACCGTGTTCCAGCCGAACACCTGGCGCAGCAGCCGCGACGCCGCGCTGCACCTGCGCATCCACGGCGCCAACGACCTGTGGAGCTGCGGCCGCTGCCATGACGGCTCGATCGCGCACAGCATCGCGATCAAGCACCTCGACACCGACCTCACCAACGATCACCCGATCTCGATGACCTACGCGGGCCTGAACCACCGCGATCCGGACTTCCGTGTGCCGGACACCCCGTACGGCTTCGACAACGGCGTCAAGCTCTATGACGGCCGGGTCGAATGCGCGACCTGCCACAACGTGCACAACCCCGATATCACGCTGCTGCTGCGGGAGCGCGCCGATCGCCTGTGCGAGACCTGTCATATCAAATGACACGTCTCGCGTTCGTGCTCGCGGGCCTGTGGCTGCTCGCCGCCTGCGCCTCGGGACCCGAGCCGCGGGAGTTCACTCCACCGGTCTATCCGCCACCCCCGGACGAACCCCGCTTCGTCTACGAACGCACCCTGCTCTATAACAGCGACGTCGAGGATTACAGCCGCAGCATGCGCTTCCGCGATTTCGCCGTCGGCGGCTCGCGCAAGCTCAGGGGCCTGGTCAAGCCGTTCGACGTCGCGACCCGGCAGGGCCGCGTCTATGTCAGCGACAGCGTGCAGCGCGCAGTGATGGTCTTCGACATCGCCGGGGCGCGCTTCTTCGAGATCGGCAAGGAACGGCCCGGACGCCTGACCAAGCCGCTCGGCATCGCGATTGCCGGCGACGGCACGCTCTATGTGGCCGACATCACCGCGAAGCGGATCATGGTCTATGACGCCGACGGCGGCTTCCTGCGCATGATCGGGGACGACGAGCGCCTGCAGCGGCCCTCCGGGGTCGCGGTCAGCCCCGACGGTCACACCCTGTATGTCGTCGACACCGGCGGTGTCGAGAATGAGGACCACGCAATCCACGTCTATGACGGACACAGCGGCGAGCACCGCGGGGTGATCGGCCGTCGCGGCCCGGAGGAAGGCCAGTTCAACCTGCCGCTGCAGGCGGCGATCGGCAAGGACGGGCGGTTGCACGTCGTCGACAGCGGCAACTTCCGCATTCAGACCTTCGACGCCGACGGTCGCTTCCTCTCCAGCTTCGGCTCGGTCGGCCGCTTCCCGGGCCAGTTCGCCCGCCCCCGCGGCATCGCCACAGACAACGACGGCAACATCTACGTCGTCGACACCGCGTTCGGAAATTTCCAGATCTTCAACGCCGATGGACAGCTGCTGATGTTCATCGGCCAGCGCGGCCATTCGGGTCATCCTGGCAGTTTCATGCTGCCGGCGGGGATCGACATCGACGAGGATGGCCGTATCTATGTCATCGACCAGTTCTTCCGCAAGGTCGATATCTTCCGGCCGGCCGGACTCGCCGCCGACGAGGGCTACGCCGCCCCCTGACGCGGACTCAGGCCCGCGCCCGCTTGCCCCATTCCGAGCCCTGCAACCAGTCGAGCAGCTCGCCGGCCTCGACCGGACGGCTGACGAAATAGCCCTGTATCGCGTCGCAGTGCATGCCGGCCAGCAGGTCGCGGGTGGCCTGGTCCTCGACGCCCTCGGCGACGACGCGCAGACCGATGTTGTGGGCAAGATCGATCGTCGAGCGCACGATCACCGCGTCGTCGCTGTCGTGGACCATTCCGGTTACGAAGGACTTGTCTATCTTCAGCTCGTCGACCGGCAACTGCTTGAGATAGGCCAGCGATGAATAGCCTGTGCCGAAGTCATCGATCGAGATCCGCACCCCGCGCGCGCTGAGACGATTGAGCACGTCCAGCGCCTGGCTGGGGCCGGGCATGATCGCGGTCTCGGTGATCTCGAGCCGCAGCGACACCGCTGGCTCGCCGCCGCTGTCGATGATCGCATCGATGGTCTGCGGCAGCTCCGCGTCGTGGAGATTGTGCACCGAGAGGTTGACCGCGATGCGCAACTCGATGCCGAGACGCGACCAGGCCTGGGCGTGTCCGGCCGCGGTCTTCATGACCCATAGCGTCAGCGGCCGGATCAGGCCGCTGCGCTCGGCAAGGGGGATGAAGTCATCCGGGTAGAGCAGGCCGCGGGTCGGGTGACGCCAGCGCGCCAGCGCCTCGACCCCGGTGATGCGCCCGCTCTGCAGGTCGATGACCGGCTGGTAGCACAGCATCAGCTGGTCGTTGTCAATCGCGGCCCGCAGCTCGTTCTTCAATGACAGGTGCTGCTGGCTGTCGCGATCGAGATCGTCGCTGTAGAGCACGGTGCCACGGTGATCGCGCTTCGCCGCGTACATCGCGAGATCGGCGCGGCGCATCAGCGTCGCGGCGTCTTCGCCGTCGCCGGGAAACATCGCAATACCGATGCTGGCACCGAGCGTGAAGCGGCGATCGCCAATCTCGTAGGGGCGCTCGAGTTCCTTCAGCACCTTGCCGGCGACACGCAGGGCCTGGCCACTGTCGGCGGTCGGCAGCAGAAACGCGAATTCATCGCCGCCGAGTCGCGCCACGGTATCGGAACCGCGGATCACTGCCTTCATGCGATCGGCGGCCTGCTCCAGCAACTGGTCACCACAATGGTGCCCGAGGGTATCGTTGATCTCCTTGAAGTGATCGAGATCGGTGATCATCAGCGTGAAATGGCGGTGCTCGCGGCGGGCGACGAGTATCGCCTGTTCCAGCCGGTCCATCAGCAGCGTGCGATTCGGCAGGCCGGTCAGCGCGTCGTGCAGGATCTGGTACTCCAGCACCGCGCGCATCCGCGTCTCCGAGGTCTGCAGGCGATCCTGCATCCGGTTGAAGGCGCGGCCGGCCGCGCCGACCGCATCGTCCTCGCGACCCGACCATTTCTGCGCGCGATCACCGGCGCCGGCCTGGTCCAGGGCCTGGCTGAGCCGCCCCAGCGGACCGACGACCCGCCCGCGCAGCCACAGGCCGGCGGCCACTCCGCCGAACAGCGCCGGCAACCAGATCCATTGCCAGACCGGCGCGGCGCCGGCCAGCCAGCCGATCATCAGTCCGGCGGCGAGCAAGAGGACGAACAGCAGCAGGGACAGCTCGATGACAATGCGGGCGGCGAGTCGTTTCACCGGGAGGCCTCCGCCGCGCGCCAGGGTCAGTGAACCGAGGCGATACGGGCGACCCCGCCGAAACTGCCGGCCCACAGGGTGCCGTCATCGGCCAGGGACATCGAAAAGACGTTGTCGGCAAACAGACCATCGGTGGTCGTCATCACCGAAAAACTGTGGCCATCGGGATTCAGGCGGGCAAGGCCGTGGCTGGTGCCGATCCACAGGCGGCCGTCGTCATCGAGGTGCAGCATGAAGATGTGGTTTGCCGGCAGGCCGTCCGCGGTCGTGAAGTTGCGCCACTCACGGCCATCGAATCGCCCGAGGCCTCCGCCCCAGGTGCCGGCCCAGACGATGCCGTCCTCCTCGACCGCGAGCGAGATCACGTAATTCGGGTTATAGGCGACGCCGCTGGCCTCTTCCATGCCGAGGTCGGCCCGCTGTTGCGCGTGGTGATCGGAATAGGAGGCCGGATCGTTGTTGAAACTGATCGAGTCCCTGACCACTTCGAACGGCGCGCCGAGCCCGTCGCGGTGCCGCCAGTTCGTCCACTCGCCGTTCCGGTACAGCGCGAGCCCCTCTTCGGTCGCAAACCACATGTCGCCGTTCTTGCCCTCGCTGAGCCCGTAGACCCACGGATTCGGCAGGCCGCCGTTGGTATTCTCGACGGTGAAGGTCTCCCACTTGCTGCGATCATCGAGATCACCGCCGCGCACACGATTGACGCCGGACCAGGTCGCGATCCAGACATCGCCGTCACTGGCCTTGATCACGCCATAGACGAACTGGTCGGCAAGCCCGTCCGGGATGTTGTAGTTCTTCCACTTGCCGGTCGCCGGATCGTACAGCGACATGCCGCCGCCATAGGTGCCGGCCACGATGCGGTCATCGAGCTTGCTGACATGGAAAATGCCGTTCGACAGGATGCCGTCGACGCGATTGTCAAAGACCTCGTGTGCCTCGGTCTCGGTGTCGTAGCGGATCATCCCGCCCGAGGTGCCGATCCACGCGACCTTGCCATCGACCATCAGGCCCTTGACGTTGCGGTT
>CAYLKC010000077.1:235-9021 GCA_964384095.1 uncultured Chromatiales bacterium | reverse complement strand
GACTTCGCTGCGCAAACCCGACGGACGCTTTGAACTGCCCGCTAAGGACCGTGCTCGATCGCCGATACCGTCACTGCGACCATCCGGTGGCCGCGATGCTGCTCCAGCCGAACCGGCAGATAGCGGAGATCGATCGCGCACCAGATCACCGTGCGGCGATCACCATGCATGCGCTCGAGCTTGATCGTCTTCAGGCGGCCGACCGGCGTACGCAGCTCCTCTCGACCGACGACCTCGTAGCGGTATAACTTGAGCTCGCCGCCGTCGGCGACGTGGTACTCGCGACCGATCCCGCCGTCCTGCATGTCCAGCATCATCGTGTACTGGTAGAGCAGCTTGTCCTGGGTGTCGTTCGGGATCTTCATCTGCCACGGATCGTTGTTCACGGTGTTCGTCACCGAACCCCGGTCCCAGTCGAAATCGAGCACGACATGACGTTCATCCTTGCGCCCGGTGTGGTGATACTCGTACTTCAGCGGGCGCGGACGCTCCTCCACATATTCCCAGATGCTGCGCTCGACGATATGGTCGCGCAGCATCGTCGACAGGAAGCCGGCGGGTCGCGAAACCGATTCGAGGATCCAGCTGCCGTCATCGCCGCGGCGCAGGCTTCGCTCCATGCGCGCGAGCAGCATCGAGTTGTGCCTGACCTCGTAACGGATCGTGAACGGTTCGGGCGCCGCCGCCGCAGGGACGGCGGGTGACCACGCCGGCAGGATGACGAGACACGCGGCCATCGCCGCCGCGCGTGACAGGAGGCCGCCGGCGCGGTCAGCCCGGGGGGGTGGTGTCGTGGTCGGCAGAAGCGTCACCGGAATCCCCGGCCTCCGCGAAATCGAGCGGCGTCGCCAGCGGACGCCCGTCGAACAATACCCGTCCCGCCTGCTGGCGCAGCCGGCCCTCGGCAAACCAGCGGATCGCGAGCGGATACATCCGGTGTTCGACCTCGAGCACCCGCGCCGCCAGCGTGGCCGGGTCGTCGTCGTGCCGTACCGCCACCCGCCCGCGGAGGATCACCGGACCGCCGTCAAGTTCATCGGTGACGAAGTGCACGCTGGCGCCGTGTTCGGCAACGCCGGCCTCCAGCGCGCGGCGATGGGTGTTCAGACCCGGAAAGGCCGGCAGCAGGGAAGGGTGGATGTTGAGCAGGCGGCCGCTGAACGTCCTGACGAAATCGGGCGCGAGGATGCGCATGTAACCGGCCAGCACGACGAGGTCGGGCGCCAGTGACACGACGCGATCGAGCAGTGCCCGATCGAATGCCGCGCGGTCGTCGCACCCGGCCGGGTCGACGACGACCGCGGCAATACCTGACCGGGCGGCACGATCGAGCGCCTGCGCGCCCGGACGGTCGCTGACCACCGCGCGGATCGTGACCGGGAGGTCGCCGCGCGCCGCGGCGTCGAGGATTGCCTGCAGATTGCTGCCGCGGCCCGAGGCCAGGATGACCAGCGCCGGTGGCGCTCGCCGTGGTTCAGGCGATGACGACACGTGGCGCGTTCGGCGGGCGCGATGCGAGCTGGCCGATTCGCCAGGCGGTTTCGCCGCCAGTGGCGAGCGTTGCCAGTGCCTGTTCGGTATCGTCGGCAGGCACTGCGATGACCATGCCGATACCGCAGTTGAAAGTCCGCGCCATCTCGTCTGCGGCGATATTGCCTTCCCGCTGTAACCAGTCGAAGACCGGCGGGCGCGGCCAGCTCGCGCCATCGATGACCGCCTGGAGTTCGTCCGGGATCACGCGCGGGATATTCTCGGTGAGCCCGCCGCCGGTGATATGCGCGATCGAGCGCACATCGACTGCCTCGATCAGCGCCAGCACACTTTTCACATAGATGCGTGTCGGCGCCAGCAGCGCATCGCCGAGCGTGCCCGCGCCGAAAGACATCGACAGGTCGGCGCCGCGGGTCTCGATGACCTTGCGGATCAGCGAATAGCCGTTCGAATGCGGCCCGCTCGACGCCAGCCCGATCAGCACGTCCCCGGGCTGCGCGCGCGTGCCGTCGATGATCGCGGACTTTTCGACAATGCCGACGCAGAAGCCGGCGAGATCGTAATCACCTTCGCCATACATGCCCGGCATTTCGGCGGTCTCGCCGCCGATCAAGGCCGCCCCGGCCTGCTCACAGCCGGCGCCGATGCCGCGGATCACGTCGGCGGCGACATCGACATCGAGGCGCCCGGTCGCGTAGTAGTCGAGAAAGAACAGCGGCTCCGCGCCCTGGACCACGAGGTCATTGACGCACATCGCGACCAGGTCGATGCCGACCGTGTCGTGGCGTCCCAGCATGATCGCGAGACGCAGCTTGGTGCCGACGCCGTCGGTGCCTGACACCAGCACCGGCTCGCGATAGCGATCGAGCGGCAGTTCGAACAGGGCGCCGAATCCGCCAAGCCCGGCCATGACCCCGGGCCGCGCCGTGCGTCTTGCCACCGGTTTGATTTGTTCGACGAGGCGGGCGCCGGCGTCGATATCGACGCCGGCATCGCGATAGCTGAGTGATCCGCTGGGGGGGGTGTCCTGGTTCACGGGGATGCGTTCTTGTTGCGTGATTCGGGGTGTCCGCGAGCCGCAATTGTAACCCATAATCGCGGCGACCGGGATAATGGCCTCCGGACACCACGGAACGCTTCTTTGGGAAGCGGGCGTGTAGTTCTGATGATGGCCATGCGGTATCATGCAGCGTTTGCGCCGGTGAATATAAAGGTGATGCGTGTGAAGTCTCCAGCGGGCAGGGGAAGCGGTTGGATTGCGCGCGGCCTGATCGTCGCCCTCGCGCTGTTCGGTTGCGCAATCACCGCGCAGGCGGAAGATCTCTACGAATCCCAAGTGCCGGTCAGCGGACAACAGGAGCGCGAACGGACCCGCGCCCTGCGCGTCGCCTTCGAACAGGTCCTGCTCAAGGTCACCGGGCACCGCGATACCGCCCGGGCGCCGGCGATCGAGGCCGCGTTGCGCCAGCCGATGCGCTACGTCCAGCAGTACCTCTACCTGCCATTGCCTGCTGACGAAACCGGCGAGCGGCTGCGCGAGGAAGGGCAGCGCGAAATGCTGCGCGTCCGCTTCGATGTCAACGCCGTGACCCTGCTGCTGCGCGAGGCCGGCGTGCCGCAATGGGGCCGCACGCGACCGGTTACCCTGGTCTGGCTCGCGGTCGAGGACCGCGGCGAACGCCGGGTGCTCGGCGGCGAGGTCGGCATCGGGCAGCGCGCGGCCATCGAGCGCGAGGCGCGCGTGCGCGGCATCCCCGTGCTGCTGCCGCTGATGGACCTGGAAGACCGCCGTGAGCTGCACTTTACCGACATCTGGGGTAATTTCCGCGATACGCTGTTGCAGGCCTCCGCCCGTTACCAGCCGGGCGCGGTGCTCGCCGGCCGCTTGCTGCACGAAGCCGATGACAGCTGGAGCGCGCGCTGGTCTCTGTATCACGACGGCCATACCGATCACTGGACCGCTGCCGCCGCCGACAGTGACGGCGTCATCGCGGCCGGCATCCACGGCGTCGCCGACCTGCTTGCGTCGCGGCATGCGCGGGTGGTCACTGCCGACGACCGGGAGTCCATCGAACTCGTCGTCACCGACGTTCGCGGGATCGACGGCTACGAGCGCGCGATGAAATACCTCGCCGGTCTCGATCCGGTCGAGCGTCTGCAGGTAGTCGGACTCGAGGGCGACCGGCTGCGCTTCCGCCTCAACCTGAGCGGCAGTCCCGAGTCGCTCGTGCGCCTGATCGGATTCGGTTCCGTGTTGGTGCCGCAGGCGCCCGCGCAATCAGCGGACGACGGTGTCCGGGAGCTCAGTTACCGCCTGCTGCCGTGACCCGCGCCGACATCCCCAATCTGATCAGCATGGCGCGCGTCTTCCTGGTCCTGCCGACCGTGATGGCGTTACTGAACGAGCAGTTTCTGCTGGCATTGCTGCTCTATACGATCGCGGGCGTCTCCGACGGCCTCGACGGTTACATCGCGAAGCGTTACCGATGGACGAGCCGGCTCGGCTCGATCCTCGACCCGCTGGCAGACAAGCTGCTGCTGGTCGGCACCTATATCGCGCTGGCCTGGCTCGAGCTGATTCCGCTCTGGCTGACCGTCGCGGTGGTCGCCCGTGACCTGCTGATTCTGGCCGGCGCCGGACTCTATCACCTGCTGATCGGCAAGTATGAGATGGAACCGACCCTGATCAGCAAGCTCAATACCGTCGCGCAGATCGCACTCGGCCTGCTGGTGGTCTTTTCCGCCGGCGTCTTCGCCGTGCCGGAAGCGCTGATCGGCTGGCTGGTGCTGTTCGTGTTCGGCACCACGGTGCTGAGCGGTTTCGATTACCTGTGGATCTGGGGGCGGCGGGCCTGGTGCGCGCGCAGGGAGAAGGTCTCATGAGTGGCAGACAGGGCTGGTGGTGGTTGGCGATCGGGCTGGTCAGCGCCGGTCTGGTGTGGGTGCTGTCGCCGATCCTGATGCCGTTCGTCGCCGCCGCCCTGCTCGCCTACCTCG
This sequence comes from uncultured Chromatiales bacterium, assembly GCA_964384095.1. Taxonomy (GTDB): domain Bacteria; phylum Pseudomonadota; class Gammaproteobacteria; order SZUA-140; family SZUA-140; genus JAITWN01. The sequence goes on along the minus strand of CAYLKC010000077.1, from coordinate 4,533 downwards.
GCAACCCGCTGGTCGAGCGGCTGGCGGCGCTGCGCCTGCCGCGCACGCTCGCGGTCGTCGTCGTATTTATCGCGATGTTCCTGGCGCTGGCGCTGGCCCCGGTCATCGCCTTCCCGCTGCTCGAGCGCCAGGTCTCGGTGCTGGTGTCGCGCTGGCCGGAATTCGTCGACTGGCTGCAGGAATCGATGATCCCATGGGTCCATGGCCGCTTCGGTCTCGATGCCGGGACGCTCGACCTCGAGGTTGTCAGACAGGCGCTGATCGATCACTGGCAACAGGCGGGAGGCATCGCTGCCGGACTGCTGTCGTCGATGACGCGCTCCTGGTTTGCCTTGCTCGGCTGGCTGTTCAATCTGGTGCTGATTCCGGTGGTGACCTTCTATCTGTTGCGCGACTGGCCGCGCCTGCTCGAGCGCATCAACACGCTGTTGCCGCGCCGCATCGAGGCTGACGCGGTGCGGCTCGCACGCGAATGCGACGATGTCCTCGCGACCTTCCTGCGCGGACAGCTGCTGGTGATGCTCACGCTCGGCGGCATCTATTCGATTGGCCTGTGGCTCGCCGGTCTCGATCTTGCCCTGCTGATCGGCATGATCGCCGGGCTGGTCAGCTTCGTGCCCTATCTCGGCCTGATCGTCGGGCTCGCGATCAGCGCGATCGCAGCGCTGATGCAGTTCGGCGAGCCTTCGGCGCTGCTTGCGGTGGCGGCGGTGTTCGCGGCCGGCCAGCTGCTCGAGACGCTGGTACTGACGCCGTGGCTGGTCGGCGACCGGGTTGGCCTGCATCCGGTCGCAGTGATCTTCGCGGTGCTCGCCGGTGGACAGCTGTTCGGCGCGATCGGCGTGCTGCTCGCGCTGCCGGTCGCGGCGGTGCTGGTCGTACTGTTGCGGGAGCTGCACCGCCGCTACGTCGATAGTGAGCTCTATGACGAATCGCCGCCGCCCGGCGGCGGCGCCTGAGTCGCGCGATGAGCCTGCAGCTGCCGCTCGGCATCGGCCTGCGTCCCGGAGCGACCTTCGACGGCTATGTCGCCGGTCCAAACGCCGGGGCCGTTGCCGGTCTGCGCGCCCGCGGGCACGACGCGCGCAGCGTCTATCTGTGGGGCGGTGGTGGCACCGGAAAGTCTCATCTGCTGCAGGCAGCCTGTCATGAGGCCTCGTCGTGCGGCGGCTCGGCAGTCTATCTGCCGCTCGCGCAGGCCGCCGACTTCACGCCGGAGATCCTCGAGGGTCTCGACACGCTGGCGCTGGTCTGCATCGATGACATTCATGCGATTGCCGGCGCGGCAGAGTGGGAGCAGGGACTGTTTCACCTGTACAACCGCGCGCACGAACGCGGGCATGCACTGGCGATTGCCGGCGATCGCGCGCCACGCGCCCTCGGTCTCGGACTGCCGGATCTGGCGACGCGGCTTGGCTGGGGGCCGGTATTCCAGCTGCGCCCGCTCGACGACACCGCGCTCGGCGAGGCCCTGCGCCTGCGCGCTGCGGCCCTCGGACTTGACTTGCCTGACGAGGTCGCAGGCTGGCTGCTGCGACGCTGTGAGCGGGACGCGACGGCGCTGTTTGCATTGCTCGATCGCCTCGACCGCGCGTCGCTGACGGCGCAGCGGCGGCTGACGATCCCGTTTGTCAGGGAACTTGTCGGCGCGCCGGATGCCTGAACAGAAGTTCCCCTGGCAAAGGCGGAGTTTCAGCGCAGCATCGGCGCGAGCGCTGCCCAGATGTTTTCGAGGATCAGCGGCTGGGCCTCGGCATTCGGATGCAGGCGGTCATCGAGAAAATGCGTGCCGTCGTCAGTGAGGCCGTCGAGCAGGAACGGGACGAGCGCCGTGCCGTGTGACTCTGCCAGGTCGGCGAAGAGGCGGCTGAAACCGCGCGTGTAGGCGGGGCCGTAGTTCGGCGGCAGCTGCATGCCCGCGAGCACGACACCGGCGTCGTGCGCCTGGATGCGGGTGACGATCGCGGCGAGATTGCGTTCGATGCCGGTCAGCGGCAGGCCGCGCAGGCCGTCATTGGCGCCGAGTTCGACGATGACGATCGCGGGCTCATGCCGTTCCAGCGCAGCGTCGATGCGGGACAGGCCGCCGCTGGTGGTCTCGCCGCTGACGCTGAGATTGACGACGCGATGCGGAAAGCCGTCACGGTCCAGCCGCTGCTGCATCAGCTGTACCCAGCTGTCGTTTTGATCGATACCGTAAGCGGCGCTTAAACTGTCGCCGAGCACCATGATGACCGGCGCCGCGACCACAGCGCCTGGCGCCGCAAGAATCAGTATCAGCAGGAGTCTTTTCAGCATGTCCAATCCGGTCAACCGGTCCGTCATCGAAGTCATCGATCTGTGCAAGCATGTCAGGAGTCCCGAGGGTCGTCTCGATCTCCTGCGCGATATCGAGTTTAGCATCCCCGCCGGGGAGGCGGTCGCGATCCTCGGGGCCTCGGGGTCGGGTAAGACCACGTTGCTGGGTCTGCTCGCCGGTCTCGATACGCCGAGTTCGGGCCGCGTCCTGATCGAGGGCATCGATATCTTTGCGCTGGATGAGGACGGGCGCGCCGATCTGCGCCGCGACATGATCGGTTTCGTATTCCAGTCCTTCCAGTTACTGCCGAACCTGACCGCGATCGAGAACGTCATGTTGCCGCTCGAGCTCACCGGCCGGCGTGATGCCCGCGCGGCGGCGGCGGAGGTGCTCGACCGCGTCGGTCTCGGTCATCGCCTGCAGCACTATCCCCGTCACCTGTCGGGGGGTGAGCAGCAGCGCGTCGCGATCGCGCGCGCCTTCGTCACCGGACCGCGGCTGCTGTTCGCCGACGAGCCGACCGGCAATCTCGATCAGGCGACCGGCGAGCGCATCATCGAGCTGCTGTTCGCGATGAATCACGAGCATGCCACGACGCTGGTCATGGTGACCCATGACGAATCGGTTGCCCGCCGCTGCACGCGGCGGCTGATGATCGAGGCCGGGCGGCTGGGCGGGTCTGCCTGATGGCAGTGGCCCTGTCATGGCGCATGCTGGCGCGCGATGCGCGCGCCGGTGAACTGCGTGTGCTCGGCATCGCGCTTGTCATCGCCGTCGCCGCCGCGACCTCGGTCGCCTTTTTCACTGATCGCATCCGCATCGCGCTCGAACGCCAGGCGATCGAGCTGCTCGGCGCCGATGTCGTCATCACCAGCGACCGCGCCCTCGGTGCGGCGGTCGAAGGCGTCGTCCGCGACGATCTTCGTCGCGCGCGGACGGTCGAATTTCCGAGCATGGCGGTCTCGGAAGGCGGCAGCAACCTGGTCGCGATCAAGGCGGTCAGCGACGGTTATCCCCTGCGCGGCAGCCTGCGCACCAGTGCCGAACCGTTTGCCCCCGATGCAGTCGCCGACGGCGTGCCCGCGTCCGGCGAGGTCTGGATCGAATCGCGCCTGCTCGGCCTGCTCGACGTGGCGATCGGCGATTCGCTCCAGCTCGGCGAGGCGCGACTGCGGGTAGGCGCGATCCTGACCGGCGAACCGGTGAGCGATGGCGGCCTGCTGTTCAGCGTCGCGCCGCGGGTGATGATGAACATCGCCGATCTCGAGACCACCGGCCTGATCCAGCCGGCAAGCCGGGTGCGCTATCGCTGGCTGTATGCCGGCGAACCGGCTGCGATCGACGACTTTCGCGCAGCAGCGGCCGCCAATCTGGCCGAGGGCGAGCGAATCGCCGATCTCGAAGATGCGCAGCCGCAGGTGCGCGAGGCGCTGGGGAGGGCGCGCAGCTTTCTCGGCCTCGCCGCGCTGGTCAGCGTCCTGCTCGCCGGCGTCGCGGTCGCGATGTCGGCGCGGCGCTTCATCGCCCGTCACCTCGACGGTTGCGCCGTGATGCGCTGCCTCGGCGCGCGCCAGTCGCGCATCCTCGGGCTCTACGCGCTGCAACTGCTGTGGCTGGGCCTGATCGCCGCTGCTGCCGGCTGCGCGCTCGGCTGGGTCGCCCAGTTCGGCATCGAACGTCTGCTCGGCGAACTGCTGCAGATGTCGCTGCCGCCACCGTCGATGCGCCCGCTGGTCCTCGGCCTGATGACTGCGCTGGTGACGCTGCTCGGTTTCGCGCTGCCGCCCTTGCTGCATCTGCGCAACGTCCCGGCGTTGCGTGTCATGCGTCGCGAACTCGGCGGCATGTCCGGCGCCGGACTCATGGTCTATGCCGGCGGCGCCGTGGCGATGACGCTGCTGATCCTCTGGCACAGCGGCGATCCGCGGCTGGCGCTGTCGATCACTGGCGGCGCGATCATCGCCCTCAGCGCCTTCGCGCTGGCGACCGCGGGGCTGAT
>CAYLKC010000077.1:0-225 GCA_964384095.1 uncultured Chromatiales bacterium | reverse complement strand
GAGCCTGGCGCGACGCCCGGGCACTGCGACGATACAGGTCATGGCCTTCGGTCTCGGCATCACCGTGCTGCTGCTGCTGCTGGTCGTGCGCAATGACATGCTCTCGGCATGGGAGAGCAGCCTGCCACCGGATGCGCCGAACCGTTTCCTGATCAATATCCAGCCGGACCAGGTCGATGCGCTCACGGACTTCTTCGCCACGCACGACGGCCAGGTGCCCGTGGT
>CAYLKC010000076.1:0-9050 GCA_964384095.1 uncultured Chromatiales bacterium | reverse complement strand
GATTTCGAGGCGCACGAGGCCCGGGTCTGCATACACGAGGGCCGCACCCTGGACGACCCGCGCCGCGCGCGTCATTACAGCGAGCAGCAGTATCTGCGCACGCCCGCGGAGATGGCCGAGCTGTTCAGCGATCTGCCCGAGGCGATCGAGAACACGGTCGAGATCGCGCGCCGCTGCAATCTCGAACTGACGCTCGGCAAGAACGTGCTGCCGGACTTTCCGGTCCCGGACGGCATGACGACCGGCGACTGGTTCCGGCGCGAGGCCCGCGCCGGACTCGCACGCCGGCTCGATGCAGCCGGCATCGCCGAACCCGGACGCGCCGGCCTCTACCAGGCCCGGCTCGATCACGAACTGGACGTGATCACCGGGATGGGGTTTCCCGGCTATTTCCTCATCGTCGCCGATTTCATCCGCTGGGCGAAGGACAACGGCGTGCCGGTCGGACCCGGCCGCGGCTCGGGGGCCGGTTCGCTGGTGGCCTGGGCGCTCGGCATCACCGACCTCGATCCGATCGCCTACGACCTGCTGTTCGAGCGCTTCCTGAATCCGGAGCGCGTATCGCTGCCGGATTTCGATATCGATTTCTGCATGGATGGTCGTGACCGCGTCATCGACTACGTCGCGGACCGTTACGGTCGCGATCGCGTCTCGCAGATCATCACCTACGGCCGGATGGCGGCCAAGGCCGTCGTCCGCGATGTCGGCCGCATCCTCGGCCATCCCTATGGTTTCGTCGACAAACTCGCCAAGCTGATTCCGTTCGAGATAGGCATGACGCTGGAGAAGGCGCTGGCGAGCGAAGAGGAGCTGAAGCGGCGCTATGAAGAGGAAGAGGAGGTCGCGACGCTGATCGACCTCGCGCTCAAGCTCGAGGGTGTGGTCCGCAATGCCGGTCGCCACGCCGGCGGCGTCGTCATCGCGCCGTCGGCGCTGACCGACTTCGCGCCGCTGTACTGTGAAGAGGACAGCACGAATACCGTCACCCAGTTCGATATGAAGGACATCGAGGCGGTCGGCCTCGTCAAGTTCGACTTCCTCGGCCTGCGCACGCTGACGATCATCGATCGCTGCGTGCGCTCGGTCAGCCGGCGCACCGGCGCGGATATCGATATCACCCGCCTGGCGATGGACGACGCCGCGACCTTCAATCTGCTCAAGGCCTGCGCGACGACTGCGGTGTTCCAGCTCGAGTCGCGCGGGATGAAGGACCTGATCAAGCGCCTGCAGCCGGACTGCTTTGACGACATGATCGCGCTGGTCGCGCTGTTTCGTCCGGGGCCGCTGCAATCCGGCATGGTCGACGACTTCATCGACCGCAAGCACGGCCGCGCCAGGGTCCACTATCCGCATCCGGATCTCGAGCCGATCCTGCGGCCGACCTATGGCGTGATCCTTTACCAGGAGCAGGTCATGCAGATCGCGCAGGTCCTCGCCGGTTACACCCTCGGCGAGGCCGACCTGCTGCGGCGCGCGATGGGCAAGAAACTGCCGGAGGAGATGGCCAAGCAGAAGGATGGCTTCGTCAGCGGCGCGACCGCGCGCGGCGTCGAGGCAAAGACCGCCGAATACATCTTCGACCTGGTTGAGAAGTTCGCCGGTTACGGCTTCAACAAGTCGCACTCGGCCGCCTACGCGCTGATCGCCTACCAGACGGCGTGGCTCAAGGCGCACTATCCTGCTGACTTCATGGCCGCGGTGATGTCCGCGGACATGGACAACACCGACAAGGTCGTCATGCTGATCGATGAATGCCGCTCCCTCGATCTCGAGGTGCTGTCGCCGGACATCAACCGCTGCGACTATACCTTCACCGTCGCCGGTGAGCGCACGATCCTCTACGGACTGGGCGCGATCAAGGGCGTCGGCGAGGCGGCGCTGGGCGGTATCGTCAAAGAACGCGCTGCCAACGGCCCCTACACCGACTTGTTCGACCTGTGCAGGCGCATCGATTCCCGCCGCGCCAACCGCCGCGTGCTCGAGGCCCTGATCCGTTCCGGCGCGCTCGATTCCCTCGATGCCAATCGCGCCCGATCGATGCACCTGCTGACCGAGGCGATGCAGTGGGCCGAGCGCCAGTTGCGTGATCTCGAGGTCGGCCAGGACGACCTCTTCGGCGCCAGCCCGGCGGTGCGCGAGCATGATGCGCATCACGAGTCCCTGCGCGCGGATGTCCCCGAATGGGGCGAGGAACGCCGCCTGCAGGGCGAGAAAGAGACCCTCGGGCTCTATCTGACCGGTCATCCGATCGAACGCTATCGCCAGGAACTGGCAAGCTTCGTGTCGTCCTCGATCGCAGCGCTGCGCCCGACCTCGGACCAGAACGTCATCGTCGCCGGCCTGGTCGTCGCGCTGCGCACGATGAACAGTCGCCGCGGCGACCGCATCGCCTTCCTGACCCTCGACGATCGCAGCGGCCGCATCGAGATCGGTGTCTTCGCCGAGGCCTGGCAGCGCTATCGCGACCTGCTGGTCAAGGACCGCCTGCTGGTCATCGAGGGCGCGGTCAGCGTCGACGAGTATTCCGGCGGCTTCCGCATGAATGCCGAGAAGATCCATGACATCGACCACGCCCGCGCGCACTTCGCCCGCGGCCTCGAGATCGACCTCCGCACCGACGGCGATAAGAACGGTCTCGGTCGCATGCTCGCCGGCATCCTCGAGCCGTTTCGCGAGGGCATCTGCCCGGTCTGGATCAACTACCGCAGCCCCGCCGCGCGCGTGCGCATGAGCCTCGGCCAGGAATGGAAGGTCAACCCGACCGACGAGTTACTGAACCGCCTCAGCGAAGTCGCCGGTGAGGACGCCGTCCGCGTAATCTACTGAGCAATCTATTCCCCCCTGCGCTTGCGAAGGGGGGGGCAGTTCTTCCCGCCTTCAGAGGGGGACAGATCGCCCGGATGCCGTATAATGGCGTACTTTGGCCAGAGTCGCAGAGATGCCGCCAAGGACGATGAACAAGACCAGCTACCTGGATTTCGAACTGCCGATTGCGGAACTCGAGGAGAAGATCGAGGAGCTGCGTTACGTCGGCAACGACAAGGAAATCAATATCAACGAGGAGATCACCCGGCTCGAGGCCAAGGCGCGCTCGCTGACCGAATCGATTTTCTCGTCCCTGAGCTCGTGGCAGATCGCCCAGATCGCGCGTCATCCACAGCGGCCCTACACCCTCGACTATGTCGAGCGCATCATCACCGATTTCGAGGAGCTGCATGGCGATCGCCGCTATGCGGACGATGCCGCGATCGTCGGCGGCATCGGCCGCCTCGATGGGCGTCCGGTCATCATCATCGGCCATCAGAAGGGCAGGGACGTCAACGAAAAGGTCAAACGCAACTTCGGCATGCCGCGTCCCGAGGGCTATCGAAAGGCGCTGCGCCTGATGGGGCTCGCCGAGCGCTTCCGTCTGCCGGTGGTCACCTTTATCGACACGCCCGGCGCCTACCCTGGCGTCGGCGCCGAGGAACGCGGCCAGAGCGAGGCGATCGCGCGCAACCTGCGCGTGCTGTCGGGGCTGAAGACGCCGGTCGTCTGCATGGTCATCGGCGAGGGCGGTTCGGGCGGCGCGCTCGCGATCGGTGTCGGCGACCGCGTCATGATGCTCCAGTACAGCACTTATTCGGTGATCTCGCCGGAGGGCTGCGCGTCGATCCTGTGGAAGAGCGCCGCAAAGGCCTCGGATGCGGCCGAGGCGATGGGCATCACCTCGAAGCGGCTGAAGGAGCTGAACCTGATCGACGAGGTCATCGACGAGCCGCTCGGCGGGGCGCATCGCAATATCGACGCAACCGCGCAATCGATCCGCAAGGCGCTCGGCCGCGCGCTCGATGAGCTCACCGACCTCACGCCGGAGGCGCTGGTCGAGGCCCGCTATCAGCGCCTCATGAGCTACGGTGTCTACAAGGGCTGAGGCCGCGGACACCGCCGGTCTCGAGCGCTGTCTCATCGCGCTGGCCGAACAACTGCCCGGGGTCCGTCACTACCGCATTGCGGCCAGCGGCGGCCTCGATTCGACGGTACTGCTCCATCTCTGCGCCCAGGCGCGCGAACGCATCGGCGCGACCGTCAGCGCCGTCCATGTCGATCACGGCCTGCAGCCGGCCTCCGCTGAATGGGCGCGCCATTGCGAGGCCCTGTGCGCGCGCCTCGATGTCCCGTTCCTCGCCCTCAGGGTCGATGCGCGACCGGCCAGGGGCGAGAGCCCCGAGGCCGCCGCGCGCGCGGCGCGTTACGCGGCCCTCGCGCCGCTGATCGGGGACGGCGACTGCCTGCTGACCGCGCATCACGAGGATGACCAGGCCGAGACCGTGCTGTTGCAACTGCTGCGCGGCGCCGGTCCGCACGGGCTCGCCGCGATGCCGGCAATCGAGCATTTCGGCGGCGGCTGGCATGCGCGTCCATTGCTGGCTTGCGCCCGCGACACATTGCATGCCCATGCACTCCGCAGCGGCCTGCGCTGGATCGATGACCCGAGCAATGCCGATACCGGTTACCGGCGCAATTATCTCCGCCACGAGATCCTGCCGCGGCTGAAGTCGCAATGGCCGGCTGCCGCGCGCACGCTCGCGCGCGCGGCGCGGCACGCTGCCTCGGCAGCGGTGTTGCTCGACACGCTTGCAGATCAGGACCTGGACCGTGTCGCGGGCAGGATCGTCGGCACCCTGTCGGTGACGGCACTGACCACGCTCGGCGGCGAACGGCAGGCGAACGCGCTGCGGCGCTGGCTGCACCGGCTCGATCTGCCGCTGCCGACGACCGCGCAGCTGGAGCGCCTGCGTGTCGATGTGCTGGGCGCCGCCGCTGACGCGATGCCCAGGTTGTGCTGGCCCGGGGCAGAGATCCGCCGCTATCGCAACGATCTGTATGGCATGCGACCGCTTGCGCCGCAGAACCCGCGCATCGTCCTTGCCTGGGACCTCGTTGGACCTTTGACCTTGCCGGACGGTGGACGCCTGCTGGCGCATCCTGCGCGGGGGGCGACAGATCGGACGGGCGGCCTGCGGCCATTGCATGCCGGGGACGGCCCGCTCACGGTGCGTTTCCGACACGGTGGCGAGCGCTGCCGACCGGCCGGACGCGGCGGGTCGCGTGCGGTGAAGCGGCTGTTGCAGGATGCCGGCATCCCGCCGTGGTTGCGCGATCGCGTGCCGATGCTGTATGCCGGCGAGTCGCTGGTGGCGATCGCCGGTGTCTGTGTCTGTGCAGGCTGGCGCGCGTCGCCGGAGGAGGGCGCGTTGACGCTGGAATGGCAACCGGGACGATGAGCGGCCGCGGCGTGGCGCTCAGTCCTGGCCGCGGGCCGGTGGTTTGACGGCTGCGCGTTTCAGGATCCTCAGCAGCAGGCGTCCGAAGAAGTTTCGGAGTACCAGGAACAGCAGCAGGATCAACAGTGCGGTCAGGGTGTCGGAGAGATTCACCCCGAAGACGCCTTCCTGCCAGACCTGGACGATGAGCTCCCGGAATTCTGTGAGTGTGGCCGTAGTGTTTGTCTGTAGTCTGGTCACCGGCCGGGCGCGAAACGCGCGGCGGGTGGAGCGAGCGGCGGCAGTGCCGGCGCGGTGAGCGGGCGCGTCCTCAGGTGTGTCGCGTCGGGACGGCTCGCAGGTGTGGTGCCGAGGAGAGGACTTGAACCTCCACGGGGTTTCCCCCACTAGCACCTGAAGCTAGCGCGTCTACCAATTTCGCCACCTCGGCGGTGCCGTAAAACTGCGCAACTTTACCCATAGAGTGTCATAATGTCAAACCACTGCCACCAGTAAACGAGAAACGATGCCCAGGAAATCCCGGAAGGACCCCCATGCCGCGCGCGAGGCGCAGAATTATGAACGGCCAATCAAGAGCCGCGAGTTCATACTTGAGCACCTGAAGGAGCGGGGTACGCCGCTCAGTCTGGAACAGATCGCGGCCGATCTCGACCTGACCGACGACGATGGACTCGAGGCCCTGCGTCGCCGCCTGAACGCGATGGAACGCGACGGGCAGCTGGTGCGCAATCGCCGCAGTCAGTTTGGCGTGGTCAGCCTGATGAACCTGGCCCGCGGCCGCATCATCGGACACCCGGACGGGTTCGGCTTCCTGGTCCCCGATGACGGCGGCGACGACCTGTTCCTGAGCGCGAAACAGATGCGGCCGCTGATGCATGGCGACCGCATCATCGCCCGCGTCATCGGCGTCGACCGCCGCGGCCGTCGCGAAGGCGCGCTGGTCGAGGTGCTCGAACGCAATACCCAGGAGGTCGTCGGCCGCTACTATCGCGAGGGTGGCGTTGGCTTCGTCATCGCCAGCAACAAGCGCATCAGTCACGAGATCGTGATCCCGTCCGGCGAGGACGCCGGCGCCGCGGATGGCCAGATCGTCGTCGCCGCGATCACCGAACAGCCGAGCACGCGTTCGCAGCCGGTCGGCCGCGTCAGCGAGATCCTCGGCGACCGCATGGCGCCCGGCATGGAGATCGAGATTGCGATCCGCAGTCACGAGCTTCCGCACCGCTGGCCGGCGGCGGTCGACAGCGAATCAAGGACCTTCGCCGAGACGATCGCGCCCGAGGAGATCGGCGGACGCACCGACATTCGCGCCACCCCGCTGGTGACGATCGACGGCGAGGACGCCAAGGACTTCGACGACGCGGTGTATTGCGAACGTGATGGCCGAGGCTGGCGCCTGCTGGTCGCGATCGCCGACGTCTCCCACTATGTCCGCCCGGGCAGCGCGCTCGACCAGGAGGCGCGGCTGCGCGGCAATTCGGTCTATTTCCCGGGCCATGTCGTGCCGATGCTGCCGGAGATCCTGTCCAATCACCTGTGTTCGATCCGGCCGCAGGTCGATCGCTTCTGTATGGTCTGCGAACTGCAGATTTCACAGTCCGGCCAGATTCGCGGTCATCGCTTCTTCGAGGGCGTGATGCGCTCGCACGCGCGCCTGACCTACAACGAGGTCGCGGCGATGCTGGTCGACGGTGATCAGGCGCTGCGCGAACGCCACGCATCGCTGATGCCCCATCTCGAGGAGCTGCATCGCCTCTACGGGGCGCTCAGCCGCGCCCGCGGCAAGCGCGGCGCGATCGACTTCGATACCACCGAGACCCGCATCGTGTTCGGCGAGCAACGCAAGATCGATCGCATCGTCCCGGTCGAGCGTAACGACGCGCACCGGCTGATCGAGGAGTGCATGATCGCCGCCAACGTTGCCGCCGCCGAGTTCCTGCTCGACAAGGCGCTGCCGGCCTTGTATCGCTCGCATCCGACGCCGAAAATGCAGAAGCTCGAGGACCTGCGCCTGTTCCTGCGCGAACTCGGCCTCAAGCTCGGCGGCGGCGATCAGCCATCGCCGCGCGATTTCTCGAAGGTGCTCGTTGATGCCGCCGATCGCCCCGATCGCCGCCTGATCGAGACCGTGTTGCTGCGCAGCCTCGCGCAGGCGATGTACGGCGCGGAGAATGGCGGCCACTTCGGCCTTGCGCTCGAGGCCTATACCCACTTCACGTCGCCGATCCGCCGTTATCCGGATCTGCTCGTGCACCGCGCGATCCGTCACGCGCTGCGGGGCGGTGACGAGGCCAATTATGGCTACACCGGCTCCGACATGCAGGGACATGGTGATCACTGCTCAATGACCGAACGGCGCGCGGACGAGGCGACGCGCGATGCGGTCGACTGGCTCAAGTGTGAGTATATGCTCGAGGAGATCGGCGCCGAGTTCGAGGGCATCATCACCGGCGTCACCGGTTTCGGCCTGTTCGTCGAGCTCGACGACATCTATGTCCAGGGCCTCGTCCATGTGACCACGCTCGGGGACGACTACTACGTCTTCGATCCGGTCAAGCAGATGCTCTATGGCGAGCGCAGCGGCGCGCGTTTCCGCCTGTCCGATCGCATTCGTGTCCGCGTCGTGCGCGTCGATCTCGACGAGCGTGCGATCGACTTCGTGCCGGCGGCTTCGTCGGCGACGGCAAAGCCCGACAAGTCCCGCGGGCGCAAAACCGGTAAATCATCGAGGCCCGCGCCGCAAGGCAAGGCCGAGGCGGGTGGTGACAAGACCGCGCGCGCAGACAGCGAACCGAAGAAAAAGAAGAAGCGTCGCCGCGGCGGACGCGGCAAGACACGCAAGAAGAAGGACACCGCCCGGTGACAGCCCGCCGGCGCCGCGCCGCGACCGGCGGCGGCGAAGGCCGCTTGCATGGCCTGCATGCGGTTGCGGGTCTGCTCGAACGCCGTCCCGCCGCGCTGCGCGCCCTCTGGCTCATCGACGGCGCGCTGAATGAACGCCAGCTGGCGATCGAATCACAGGCGCGCGCCGCGGGCATCGCCATCACGCGCCTTCCACCCGGGGATCTCGATACGCGTGCGGAGGGTGCGCGGCACCAGGGTGTGATCGCAGCCTTCGATCCCGAGGCGGTCACCCTCGATGAGGCCGATCTCGACACGCTGCTGGCGGATGCGCAGGGGCCGCCATTGCTGCTGGTGCTCGATGGTGTCCAGGACCCGCACAATCTCGGCGCCTGCCTGCGCAGCGCCGACGCCGCCGGCATCGACGCGGTGGTCGTGCCGAAGGATCGCGCCGCAGGGCTGACGGCGGCGGTGTGCAAGGTCGCGAGCGGGGCGGTCGGTCATGTCCCCTTCGTTCGCGTCACCAATCTCGCCCGCACACTGCGCCGCCTGCGCGATGCCGATATCTGGATCGCCGGTGCCGATGCCGGCGGTGACCGGACCCTCTACGAGACCGACCTGACCCTGCCGCTGGCGCTGGTCCTCGGCGCCGAGGGCAGCGGCCTGCGCCGCCTGACCCGCGAACACTGTGACTTCCACGTCTCGATCCCGATGCACGGGGCGGTCGAGAGCCTGAACATCTCGGTCGCGGCGGCGGTGTGCCTGTTCGAGGCGCGGCGACAGCGCGGGGCGATGACTGCCGCCGGCGCTGGAGGCTGAACGCAGCCATCGGGTGTGTCTGGCAGGTGAGGCCAGCAGGTGGAGCCAGTGGGGTGGGGTCAGCGGGCGGGGCCGTGGGGTGGGCTCCCCCTGCCGGCGGGACACGCTTTTCGGCATCCATGC
>CAYLKC010000075.1:0-9093 GCA_964384095.1 uncultured Chromatiales bacterium | reverse complement strand
CAATGTGCTGCTGCTCGACGAGCCGACCAACGACCTCGACGTCGAGACACTGCGCGCGCTCGAGGATGCCCTGCTCGAATTCCCCGGCTGCGCCGTCGTGATCTCGCATGACCGCTGGTTCCTCGACCGCATCGCGACCCACATCCTCGCCTTCGAGGGTGACAGCCAGGTGGTCTGGTTCGAGGGCAACCATGCCGACTACGAAGCCGACCGTAAGCGCCGCCTCGGCGTCGACGCCGATCAGCCGCACCGGATCAAGTATCGCAAGCTGGCGTGACCGGGCAGGACAGCACGATCGCATCCTCGCGCTGGAGCCTGCCCGGATAATAGGCGCGCCGCAGGCCGACCTCGATGAAGCCCATCCCCTGGTAGAGGGCGAGTGCCGCGGCATTCGACTTCCGCACCTCAAGCAGGATCCAGCCGGCCTTCGCGGTGCGGGCATGCTCGAACAGATGCGTCATCAGGCGGCGCCCGTAACCCAGACCCTGTAATTCCCTGCGCACACACAGGTTCAGCACATGGGCCTCGCCGGCTGCGACCGTCAGGATCGCGTAACCGGCGATGCCGTCCTCGCGCAGCATCAGGCAACAGTAATAGCCCGCCTGCAGGCAATCGCGGAAGTTGCCCTCGGTCCACGGAAATTCGTAACAGGCACGCTCGACCGCCATGACCCGCGGCAGGTCCACCGCGGTCATCGCGCGAAAGACGGTTTCAGCCCGCGGATTCGCCGCCATGAAAGACGGACTGCGCGAGACGGAGGTCCTGCCAGGCCTTGCGCTTCTCGAGCGGTGAGCGCAGCAGATAGGCGGGATGATAGGTGACGACCAGCGGAATATCGGCATAACGGTGGACGTGACCGCGCAGCTCACCGACCCTGCGCTCGCTCTTCAACAGGTTCTGCGCGGCGATGCGGCCGACCGCGAGGATGATGCGCGGCCTGACCAGCGCCACCTGCCGGCGCAGATAGGGCTCGCAACAGAGGACCTCATCGGGACGCGGGTCGCGGTTGCCCGGGGGGCGGCACTTGAGGATGTTCGTGATATAGACCGCCTCGCGCGCAAGCCCGATCGCGAGCAGCATTTCATTCAGCAGCATGCCGGCACGGCCGACGAACGGCTCGCCCTGGCGATCTTCCTCGGCGCCCGGGGCCTCGCCGATGATCATCCACTCGGCGACGCGGTCGCCGGTGCCGAAGACGGTGTGGCTGCGGCCCGCATGCAAATCGCAAAGGGTGCAGCCGGCGACACGCGCCTCGAGCGCCTCCCAGCCGAGCGCATCCGCATCGGGGGCCGTCGTCGTCTCTGCTTCCGGCACCCCGGCCGGCCGCCGCAGGCGCCAGGTCTCGATCCCGATCGCATCGAGATAGCGCTGCTGTCTCGCGCCTGTCACCACCGCGACTCCGCTGCGGGCGCCGGCATCAGACCTGCGGATGCGCCCGCTCACCGGGCTCGGTCATCCGGTTCAGCGCATTGAGGTAGGCCTTCGCCGACGCGACGATGATGTCGGTGTCGGCGCCCTGGCCGTTGACGATGCGCCCGCCGCGTTCGAGGCGCACTGCGACCTCGCCCTGGGAATCGGTGCCGCCGGTGATATTGCTGACCGAATAGAGCAGCAGGCTGGTCCCGCTCCTGACGATCGACTCGATCGCCCTGAAGGTCGCGTCGACCGGTCCGTCGCCATTCGCGGTGGCGCTGCTTTCGGCGCCGTCGATCGACAGGGTCACCTCGGCCCTCGGCGTCTCGCCGGTCTCGGAACAGACGCGCATCGATACCAGCCGGATGCGTTCATTGTCGGTGGCGGCGCTCGCCTCCGAGACCAGGGCCTGGAGGTCTTCGTCATAGATATCGTGCTTCTTGTCGGCGAGGTCCTTGAACCGCGCGAAGGCCTCGTTGAGTTCGGCCTCGGACGCGAACTCGATGCCGAGTTCGCGCAGGCGCGAGCTGAACGCGTTGCGTCCCGAGTGCTTGCCGAGCACCATCCGGTTGGTCGTCCAGCCGACGTCCTCGGCGCGCATGATCTCGTAGGTCTCACGATGCTTGAGCACGCCATCCTGGTGGATGCCGGATTCATGGGCGAAGGCATTGGCGCCGACGATCGCCTTGTTCGGCTGCACCGCAAAACCGGTGATGCTCGACACCAGGCGGCTGCAGGTGACGATCTGGGTGGTGTCGAGACCGGTATCGCAGGTGAACACATCCGGACGCGTACGCACCGCCATGACGATCTCCTCGAGCGCGGCATTGCCGGCGCGCTCCCCGAGGCCGTTGATCGTGCACTCGACCTGACGCGCGCCATTCATGACCGCCGACAGCGAGTTCGCGACCGCGAGTCCGAGGTCGTTATGGCAATGCACCGAGAATACCGCCTGGTCGGAGTTCGGCACGCGCTCGATCAGCGTACGTATCAGCGCCCCGAACTGCTCGGGGACGCTGTAGCCGACGGTATCCGGGATATTGATCGTGCGTGCGCCGGCCCTGATCACCGCCTCGATGACACGGCAGAGGAAATCGACATCGGAGCGGCCGGCGTCCTCGGGCGAGAACTCGACGTTGTCGGCATGACTGCGCGCGCGCTTCACCGCTCGCACCGCCTGTTCGAGCACCTGTTCCGGCTCCATGCGCAGCTTCGCCTTCATATGGATCGGCGAGGTGGCGATGAAGGTATGGATGCGACTCGACGCCGCCGGTTTCAGCGCCTCGGCGGCGCGATCGATGTCCTTGTCGAGCGCACGCGCGAGTCCGCACACCGTGCTCTCGGTCACTGCCTGGGCAACGGCCTGGACCGCATCGAAGTCGCCCGGGCTCGCGATCGGAAATCCTGCCTCGATGACGTCGACCCGCATGCGTTCCAGCGCCTTGGCGATACGCACCTTCTCGTCACGAGTCATCGATGCGCCCGGGCTCTGTTCGCCGTCGCGCAAGGTGGTATCGAAGATCACCAGTCTTTCTTTGGCATTCATCGGCTTGCTCCTGTCCTGTGTCCAGTTTACCCGACCGCGTCGCCGCTTCGAAACAGGCCGCGGCGCGCCGGTCAGGGCGTACGCTGTCGATCGATATTCGTGGGGTAAGGGGTCCGCTGCCGCTAGGGCAGCAGCAGGAACAGCGCGGCGGGCAGGCGCGGGCGCGCAATGGCCGGGAGATGCGAAAGATTGCCGGTGGAAGAGGTCATGCCCCGAATATAATCGATCCGGCGGCCGCCGCCAAGGGGCCCACCCCGGCGACCCGCCTCACGGCCCCGGCTCGGTGTCATCCGCGGAAGGCGGCTTTGCCTTGCGTGTCCTGCGGCGCTGGCGCAGGTGCCACAAGGTCAGCGCCGGGCCGGACAGCGCATAGGCCACCGCGAGCGCGAACAGCACGACCGGCGGGTCGAGTGCGATGAAGACGAAGATCAGCACGACGACGAGCACCGTGAAAAACGGCACCTTGCCGCGCAGGTCGAGGTCCTTGAAACTGCGGTAGCGGATATTGCTGACCATCAGTACGCCGACCAGCGCGGTCACCAGCGCGGTCAGCGCGGTGATTTCGGCGCCCACCGCCTCGTAGTGGGCGCCGATCCAGACCAGCCCGGCGATCAGCGCGGCGGCGGCCGGAGACGCCAGCCCCTGGAAGTAGCCCTTGTTGGCGGTCGCCGCCTGGGTGTTGAAGCGCGCCAGGCGTAGCCCCGCGGCCACCGTATAGACGAAGGCCGCGAGCCAGCCGAGCTTGCCGGCGTCGTACAGCGACCACTCATAGATCACCAGCGCCGGCGCCAGGCCGAAGGCGATCATGTCCGACAGGCTGTCGTACTGGACGCCGAAATCACTCTGGGTGTTGGTCAGGCGGGCGATGCGGCCGTCGAGCCCGTCGAGGATCATCGCGATGAAGATCGCGACCGCAGCGGCCTCGAACTGGCCACCCTTGGCGGCAATGATCGCGTAAAACCCGGCGAACAGCGCCGCCGTCGTGAACAGATTCGGCAGCAGATAGATGCCGCGGCGACGCCTGACTTCCTTGCTGTCCGGGTTCATAGCCGGATGCCGTGCCCCTGGTCCCGGCAAATCACCATTGCGCCTGCATCCGGCCTCCTGCCGTCATCACCGCGTCAGTTCTTGTCGCGGTCGACGATCCTGCTCGCCTTGATCCACGGCATCATGTCGCGCAGCCTGGCGCCGACCTCCTCGATCGGATGCTCGCGGCTCAGGCGGCGCATCGCGGTCAGCGTCGGCGCCCCGGCCTGGTTCTCGAGAATGAATTCGCGCGCGAAGCGGCCATCCTGGACTTCCTTCAGGATGCGGCGCATCTCGGCACGGGTCTCGTCGGTGATGACGCGCGGACCGCGCGTGAGGTCGCCGTACTCGGCGGTATTCGAGATCGAATAACGCATGTTGGCGATGCCGCCCTCGTACATCAGGTCGACGATCAGCTTGAGTTCATGCAGGCACTCGAAATAGGCCATCTCCGGCGCGTAGCCGGCCTCGACCAGGGTCTCGAAGCCTGCCTGCACCAGCGCGGTCGCGCCGCCGCACAGCACGGCCTGCTCGCCGAACAGGTCGGTCTCGGTCTCCTCGCGGAAGTTGGTCTCGATGATGCCGGCGCGGCCGCCGCCATTGGCGCTGGCGTAGGACAGCGCGATGTCACGGGCCTTGCCGCTGGCGTCCTGGTAGACCGCGATCAGGCTCGGCACGCCGCCACCCTGGGTGTAGGTCGAGCGCACCAGGTGCCCCGGCCCCTTCGGCGCGATCATGATCACGTCGAGATCGGCGCGTGGCGCGATCTGGCCGTAGTGGATATTGAAGCCGTGGGCGAAGGCGAGCACCGCGCCCTTGCGGATGCCGGGCTCGATGACATCGCGATAGAGGCGCGCCTGATGCTCGTCCGGCACCAGTACCATGATCACATCGGCGCCTTCGACGGCGTCTCTGACCGGCTTCACGATGAGGCCGGACTTCTTCGCCTTGGCCTCGGAGGCCGAGCCGGCGCGCAGGCCAACGACGACATCGACGCCGGAATCCTTCAGGTTGTTCGCATGGGCATGCCCCTGCGAGCCATAGCCGAGAATCGCGACCTTCATCCCGCGGATGATCGACAGATCGGCGTCCTTGTCATAGAAAATCTTCATGCCACGTGTTTCCTCTTCAGAATGCGTTTACAGATTCAGACTCTTCTCACCGCGCGCGATGCCGGTGACACCGGAGCGGACCGTCTCGATGATCGGGATGTCCCCGACCGCGGTGATGAAGGCGTCGAGCTTGTCGCTGGTGCCGGTCAGCTCGATGGTATAGGTGCGGTGGCTGACGTCGATGACGCGGCCGCGGAAGATCCCGGCCAGGCGTATGACTTCGTCGCGCTCGTGATCGATCGCGCGCAGCTTGATCAGCATCATCTCGCGCTCGATGTGCGGGCCCTCGGTCAGGTCGAGCAGCTTGATCACGTCGATCAGCTTGTTCAGCTGCTTGGTGATCTGCTCGATGATCTCCTCCGAGCCGCGCGTCACCAGCGTCATGCGCGAGATCGTCGGGTCCTCGGTCGGCGCCACCGTCAGCGATTCGATGTTGTAACCGCGGGCCGAGAACAACCCGGCAACGCGCGACAGCGCCCCGGCCTCGTTTTCCATCAGTATCGAGATGATATGTCGCATGGTCACACCAGGATCATTTCGTTGAGCCCGGCGCCGGCCGGGATCATCGGGTAGACGTTCTCGTTCTGGTCCGTGAGGAAGTCCATGAACACGACCTTGTCGCGGATCTTCATCGCCTCCTCGAGCGCGCCGGTGACATCGGCCGGCTTCTCGATGCGCATGCCGACGTGGCCGTAGGCCTCGGCCAGCTTGACGAAGTCGGGCAGCGCGTCCATGTACGACATCGCGTAGCGGCCCTGGTAGAAGAACTCCTGCCACTGCCTGACCATGCCGAGATAGCGGTTGTTCAGGTTGACGACCTTGACCGGCAGCCCGTACTGCAGACAGGTCGACAGTTCCTGTATGCACATCTGAATGCTGCCCTCGCCGGTCACGCAGACGACGGTCTCATCGGGGAACGCGAGCTGGACGCCGAGCGCCGCCGGCAGGCCGAAGCCCATCGTGCCGAGGCCGCCGGAATTGATCCAGCGCCGCGGCTTGTCGAACTTGTAGAACTGGGCGGCCCACATCTGGTGCTGGCCGACGTCGGAGGTCACATAGGCATCTCCGCGCGTGACCTTGTAAAGCTGTTCGAGCACGTACTGCGGCTTGATGACCTCATCGCTGTGCTGATAGCGCAGGCAATTGGTCGATCGCCACTCGTCGATCTGCTGCCACCACTTCGCCAGCGCCTCGGCATTCGGCTTGAGTCCCTCTTCGCGGATCACCCCGATCAGTTCGCGCAGGACGTTGTCGACCGCGCCGACGATCGGCACGTCGACCTTGACGTTCTTCGAGATCGATGCCGGATCGATATCGACATGGATGATCTTCGCCGTCGGGCAGAACTTCTCGATGTTGCCGGTAACGCGGTCATCGAAGCGGGCGCCGATCGCGACCAGCACGTCGCAGCCGTGCATCGCCATGTTGGCCTCGTAGGTGCCATGCATGCCGAGCATGCCGACGAACTGCCGATCGGTCGCCGGATAGGCGCCGAGCCCCATCAGCGTGTTGGTGATCGGAAAACCGAGCAGCCGGGTCAGTTCGGTGAGCGCCTCCGAGGCGTTGCCGAGCACGACGCCGCCACCGGTATAGACCATCGGGCGCTCGGCCGAGGCCATCAGCTTCGCCGCGCGGCGGATCTGTCCGCTGTGACCCTTGACCACCGGGTTGTACGAACGCAGGCTGACGCTCTCCGGCCAGACGTAGTTGGTGCGCTGCGCGGTGACGTCCTTCGGGATATCGACGACCACCGGGCCCGGACGGCCGGTCATCGCAATATAGAACGCCTTCTTCAGCGTGATCGCGAGATCATCGACGTGCTTGACCAGGAAGTTGTGCTTGACGCAGGGACGGGTGATGCCGACCGAGTCGCATTCCTGGAAGGCGTCGTTGCCGATCATGTGGGTCGGCACCATGCCGGTGAGGACGACCAGCGGAATCGAGTCCATGTAGGCGGTCGCGATACCGGTGACCGCGTTGGTCGCGCCCGGCCCGGAGGTCACCAGCGCGACGCCGGGCTTGCCGGTCGCCCGCGCGTAGCCGTCGGCGGCATGGGTCGCGCCCTGCTCGTGACGGACGAGGATATGTTCGACCGCATCCTGCTTGTACAGCTCGTCGTATATATGCAGCACGGCGCCGCCCGGGTAACCGAAGATGTGCTTGACACCCTCGTCCCGCAGGAAACGCACCACGATCTCCGCACCCGTCATTTCCACGCCCGATGACCCCTGTTCAGCAGGATGCCCTGCCCGCCACGCGGGCAGTCACCCAAAATCGAAGGAAACGGACATTGTAAATATTTCGGACCCCGAAAGATAGGGGAAGCGACTGAAAGCTGTGGGAATTCTGGCTTGGCCGCGGCGCCGGGCCGGACTCAGCGGGAGGCGGCGTCGCCGTCTCCGGTCAGGAAGGCGAGGGTCGCGTCGAGGGCCTCGTCGGTGATCCCCGGCGTCGCGCGGTCGCTGCGGAGGTGCACCGGGCTGCGCGGGACCGGGTGTCGGAGGACCGCCGCCGGGAGCCACGGCAGGCCCTCGGCATAGGCCTGCATCGACGGATCGGGATAGAGCGCGAGGGCGTCGATGTCGTCGCCGCGGCGCTGGACCAGTTCGACCGCGGCCTCGATCCCCTTGCCCCAGGCCGATACCGCCAGCCGCGACTGGCGTTCGCCGAGGAAGCCGACCGCGGCATCGAGATTGGTCTCGATCCAGGCCGGGTCGATCTGGCGCCAGACGAAATCACCCATGTCCTCGCGGCGGACCTCGCGGCCGTCATAGAGATCGACCGCAAGCACCCGGTAGCCCTCCGCGGCGAGCCGGTCGGCCCAGGCCGTGACCTGGCGGTTGACGCCCCAGCGATCGTGGATCAGCAGGACGGCGGTGGCGGCGTCTTCGGGGCCGTTCAGATAGGCGGTGAAGCGGGTGCCATGTGCGGTCGGCAGGCTCACGGTCTGACCATCGCCCGGCAGTGGCTTCGCCGTCTTCAGCCACGGCTTGTCGGCCCAGTCGCGGGCCGTGGCCGGCACGGCCGCCAGCACCAGCACCAGGCCGGCGAGCCAGAAGGCAAGGAAACGTCGGCGCAGGACATCGCTCATGCCGGCAAGCATACCCCAGCACGGCCGCCTCATCCAGAGGCGCGCTACAGCGATTCGCGCAGTGCCTTGACCGGCGGCGTGCGCAGGATGAAGCGCGTGCCGAGCACCCCGGCGGCGCCGACGCCGATCGCCCCGACCAGCACGCCGGTCAGCCAGAGGACGGGACTCGCGCTGTATTCGAGCCGGAAGATCTGCGTCGACAGCCACCAGCCGAGCAGGCTGGCGGTCGCCGCAGCAACCAGTCCGGCGAGCAGGCCGAGGGTCGTGAATTCGGCAACCAGGCCGCGCAGCAGTTGTGCGCGCGCGGCGCCAAGGGTGCGCAACAGCACCGTCTCGCGAATGCGCTCATCCAGCGTCGCATGGATCGCGGCATACATGACCAGCAGGCCGGACAGCAGCGTGAACAGGAACACATACTCGACCGCGGTCGCAACCCGCTCCATGATCAGGCGCACCTGCGCCATGATTGCCGCGATGTCGATCACGGTGACGTTCGGAAAGGCCCGGACCAGGTCGTTGAGGATCCCGTGCTGCCCGGGCGGCACATGCAGGCTGCTGATGTACTGGGCCGGATGGACATCGAACACGCCCGGCGGCGCGAGCACGAAGAAGTTGGCGCGAAAGCTGTCCCATTCGACATCGCGCAGGCTGGTCACCTCGACTGCGACCTCATGGCCGCCGATGTCAAAGACCAGGCGATCGCCGAGGCGGATACCGAGGGTCTCTGCGATCCCGCTCTCGACAGACACGACCGGGTCGCCATGCTGCGCCGGCGTCCACCATTCGCCGGCAACGATGCGATTGTCGGCCTGCATCTGCTCGGCCCAGGACAGATTGAATTCGCGCCGGACCAGGCGTTGCGCGCGATCGTCGGCATAGTCCTCGGGCGCGACGCGCTGCCCTTC
>CAYLKC010000074.1:0-9137 GCA_964384095.1 uncultured Chromatiales bacterium | reverse complement strand
CATGACTTCCCGCTGTGCGAGGACTTCGAGTTTCCGGACACCTTCACCGGCCTGCACGTGACCGGACCGGAGGGCGAGCGGAAACCGATCGATCTCGTCCGGGACGAAAGCGGTGCCGCCGTGGCGCAATGGACCGCCGGCGCCGACGGCCGCTATGCCTTCACGGCGCAGATGGTCATGACCCACGCCCGCCGCGGTGAGATCCCGATGTACACGACGCGCGGCGAGCTGCGCGTCGGCGGTGGCGAGGCGCAACCGCCGGCCGCCGGCCTCGGGCGCGGCTTCGAGATCGCGGTCGTCGACGACCTCGCGGCCGGCGCAGGCGCCGAGCGCATCCGCCTGCGCGCGACCCACAACGGCAATCCCGCGCAGGCCTCGTTGCAGATCCACCCCGAACAGGGACGCAAGTTCCCGCTCAACGCCGGTCGAGACGGCGAGGCCGGCCTGCCCCGCACGGCGAGCGGACGGATGCTCGTCTATGCCTCGCACCAGGGCGTCAGCGGTTCGGTCAGCTTCACGATCCCGTAACCCCGCAAGGGACCCTGCGCGCCATCCGATCCGTAGCGGTCGGGGCCTCGCGGGCATGACTGCGCTATCATCGGGTGATGCAGAAACCCAGGCTGACGATCCTCGGCGCCGGTTATGTCGGCAAGGCGCTGCTCGCGCGATTCCCGGACGCCGACCACACGCGGCGTGCCGCGACGGATGCGCCGCGCGCGCATCGCTTCGATCTCGACGATACAGGCACCTGGGGCAATCCGCCCTGCGCCGGTCGTCAGATCGTGTGGACCTTTCCTGCGGCGCCGCTCGAACGCGTGCAGGCCTTTCACCATCGCCACCTGCGTGAGGCTGGCGCCCTGATCGTCCTCGGCAGCACCTCGGCCTACCGGATCGACGACAGCGACGCCGTCCCGACCGTCGATGAGACTTCACCGCTCGACCTCGAGCAACCGCGCGTCGCCGGTGAGGAATGGCTGCGCCTGCAGGGCGCGACCGTGCTCCAGCTCGCCGGCATCATCGGCCCCGGCCGCGACCCGCTCGACTGGCTGCGCCGCGGCCGCATCCGCGACGGCGCAAAGCTCGTGAATCTGGTCCATGTCGAGGACATCGTCGCGGTGATCGCACAGTTCCTCGCGCACCCGGCGCCGGGCGAGCGCATCAATGTCACCGGCGGCGAAGCGCTTGCCTGGCGCGAGCTCGTTGCGCATTACCAGGCGGCGGGGGAGCTGCCCGGGGATTTCTGCCTGCCTGAAAGCACGACGGGGGTGGTCGGGAAACGAGTGGATCATCGGCGGTTGCGGGAGATGCTGCCGGGGTACTCGCTGCGCTCGCATCCCCCCTAACCCCCCTTCGCTCGCGAAGGGGGGGAATAGAATCAGCGTTCGCGGCGGTAGAGACGCATCGCGAGCGGGGCGCAGGTGGCGGTGATGATCAGCGGGGCGATCATTGCGAGGCCGATGTCGCCGAATCCGGGGTTGCCGTCCATCAGGCCGCGCAACGCGGTCGTCATCAGCGAGACCGGGTTGACGGCGACGAAGGCCTGCAGCCATGACGGCATTGTCGCCGGGTCAACGTAGATGTTCGAAAAGAAGGTCAACGGCATCAGTACCAGCCAGGACAGCGTCATCACCGTCCCCGGCGTCCGCACCAGCAGCGCGACGGCGGTGAAGATCCAGCCGATGCCGAACGAGAACAGGTTCAGCAGCAAGACCGCGGCGACGATCCCGAGGAGGCCGCCGTCGGCGCGATAGCCCATCAGGCCGCCGATCACGACGACGATCACCGCCGCGGTCGTATAGCGCCCGCTGTCGCCGAGCATCGCGCCGACGATCGGCGACGGCCGCCACACCGGCATCGAGCGGAAGCGGTCGTAGATCCCCTTCGAGATATCGGTGTTCAGCGTGAAGCCGGTGTAGATCGCCGTGAACATCACGGTCTGCACCAGGATGCCCGGCAGCAGGAACTGGAGATACGCCTCCGGCGAACCGGCGATTGCGCCGCCGAACAGCCAGGTGAAGATCAGCGTGAACATGATCGGCGTGATCAGCACGTCGAACAGCTGCTCAGGCGTGTGACGGATCTTCAGCAGCGTGCGCCAGCCGAAGGTGAATGCGTTCGCGAATGCGCCTGCCGGCGGCGGCGCATGTCGTTCGGTCAACGCCGCGAGCAGCGCCGGGTCGACCGGCGACCGCGAGGACCTGCGCGGTTCGTTCATGGCTTGCGCTCCCCGTCCGTAGACGGCGGCGACGCATTGCCACCTTCATCCTCGACCGCCGGGTGTCCGGTCAGCGCGAAGAACACCTCGTCGAGGCTCGGCTGCCCGAGCGAGAACTCACTGACCGCGATACCCGCATCGGCAAGCGCCGCCAGCGCCGCGACCGCACGCGTCGGATCGGCGAGTTGCGCCGTCAGCGCGCGCGGGTCGGACTCGGCGTGCACCGGGCCGTCGCAACGCTCGCCGAGGATCCGCAAGGCCTGCTCACGCCGCGCCGGATCGTCGAGGCGGACGCGCAGCACACCGGACCCGACCGAGGCCTTGAGCATCGCGCTGGTCCCCTCGGCGATGACCCTGCCGTGATCGATGACGGCGATGCGCCCGGCGAGCTGATCGGCCTCCTCGAGATACTGCGTCGTCAGCAACACCGTCGTCCCGCTCGTGGCCAGCGCGCGCACGATCTCCCAGACCTGGTTGCGGCTGCGCGGATCGAGCCCGGTCGTCGGCTCGTCGAGGAACAGCAGCGCCGGCGTCCGCAACAGGCTCGCGGCGATGTCGAGACGGCGCCGCATGCCGCCCGAGTACTCCCGGACCTGGCGCCGCGCGGCGTCGTCGAGGCCGAAGGCGCGCAGCAGTTCCACCGTACGTGCACGCGCCTGCGTCCGCGTGAAACCGAGCAGCCGCGCCAGCAGCACGAGGTTGTCGCGGCCGGTCAGGTCCTCGTCGACCGAAGCGAACTGTCCGGTGAGGCTGATCAGCTCACGCACACGCGCGGCCTCGCGCACGACGTCATGGCCGAGCACGCGGGCGCTGCCGCCATCCGGACGCAGCAGCGTCGCGAGCAGGCGGACCGTCGTCGTCTTGCCGGCGCCGTTCGGCCCGAGCAGGCCATAGATCGTCCCGCGCCGCACCTCGAGATCGATGCCGCTGACCGCGCGGGTCGCGCCGAAGTGCTTGACGAGGCCACTGACCTCGATCGCGAGTGCATCCGTCGTGCTCATGACCGGGCACATCATACCGGTACGAACGGGATCGACAAAATCGCGGCAGGCCGGTGCTTGGGCCTGCGCGGCGGGATAGCGAGATCAGTCGCCGTGCGCGGTGACGGACACGGAGGTGGCGGGACGGGTGTCCCGTGACAATGCCTGCAGCAGGGTGTTTGGCACGCCGCGTTCGACGGCGAACCAGGTGAAATATTCGAACGCGGTGGCGCAAGACAGTGAGCCGAAATAGCGAAGGTCGTCACCGTAATTGTCCGGCACCTCGTAGAGCCCGTGCTCATAGAGCTGCCCGGTCCCCCACTTCGATACGACCCTCCCGCCGGCGGTCAGCATTCCGGCATGCCTGAACCGCCCGTCATCGAAATAGAAGACCAGGTCGCCGGCGCGCGCCTCGTCGGCGCGCAACGGCTGGAGCAGCCCGCGCTCGATCAGCCAGTGCGCGAAATCGACGCCGGCGAAGACTTCGCCCTGACCATGACGGGCGATCGAGATGTAATCCGCGTGTTCGGCAAAGCTGAACACATGCATCAGGCAGGTATAGCGGTAGATCGGATGGGTGGAAGGCAGCGGTCGTATCGAATTGCGGTGAACACGCGATAATCGGCGCAACAGCGAAGGATGCCGGAAGG
Source organism: uncultured Chromatiales bacterium (assembly GCA_964384095.1). GTDB lineage: Bacteria > Pseudomonadota > Gammaproteobacteria > SZUA-140 > SZUA-140 > JAITWN01. The sequence goes on along the minus strand of CAYLKC010000074.1, from coordinate 5,292 downwards.
CATCGCTGACCGTGATCATATCCCTGAGCTTCCGTCGCAGCACCGAACCCCCTCCGGATAGCGCCCGCCCAAGCCAGTCGTCCAGTCATTATGCCCCCCCGCCCCACCCCCCGCAACATCCGGGTCGGACCACGGCAAGCTATTGTTATTTATCAAAATCACCCCGAAATTCGGGCTGTTTCCGGCCCTCCCGGCGCATTTTCTGGGTCGAAATCACGCATCGAGCCTTCCCATGCCAGCATCGCGCGCTTGCGCGCCTCGCCCCAGCGGTAGCCACCGATGAGCCCGGTCTCGCGTATCACCCGATGGCAGGGGATCAGACAGGCGATCGCGTTGCGACCGACCGCCGTGCCGACCGCGCGCGCCGCCGCGGGCCGACCGACCGCCGCGGCCAGCGCGCGATAACTGACCAGCGCGCCGGGCGGGACCTGCAGCAACGCCCGCCAGACCCGCACCTGGAATGCCGTCCCGCGCACGAAGGCGCGCAACGGCGCGCCGGCCGCCTCCCCGCGCGGCGATGCGAAGAGACGCGCCACGAGCCCGGCGGCGTGGTCGTCGTCGCGCAGCAGGCGCGCGCGCGGCCACGCCGTCGCCAGCCCGGACAGCGCCTCGGCATCACCCTGATCATCGGTAAAGGCCAGGTGACAGACCCCGCGCGGTCCCTCCGCAATCAGGCAGCGCCCGAACGGGCTACCGGCAAAACCGGCCCTGATCGTCCAGCCCCCGCCGCCCGCCTTCAGCTCCCCCGGCGATGCCGCCTCGAGACTCACGCACAGGTCATGCAGCCGTCCCGGACCGGACAAGCCCGACGCATGCGCCGCCTCGAGCACGCTATTGCCTGCGCGTAACCGGGCCGCGGCATCGGCGAACGTCAGCGATTGCAGAAAATCCTTTGGCGTCACGCCGGCCCAGGTGCTGAACAGGCGATGAAAGTGCGAGGGGCTGAGCCCGGCTTGCCGCGCGAGCAGCGCCAGTCCTGGCTGTTCGCTGCGATGCGCGTCGAGATAGCGGATGACGCGGGCGATGCGGTCGTAGGCGTCCATGCCGGCATTGTGCCAGCACGCGTTACGGCTTCCCACCCGGTTCTTGCTGAAACGCTGCGAAGGGCACCCGGAGGGTTATTCCTCGGCGTCGTCATGCTCCGCATCGGCGCCCGTCTCGCGGGCATCATGATGGGGATCTTGCTTCGGCGCTTGCTCGATCAGCTCCTCCTCGGTCCTGCGGATCCCGATGTGATAGACCGCATACCCGGGCCGCACCGCCTGATTCAGCGCCATGCCGATGATGCGCCCCGCATAGGGCGAATGGATCGTGCGCCGCGCGCTGGTGATCGGATCGGTAATCGTGCCGAGCACCGCGCCCTCCTGCACCGGCTGCCCGAGCCGCACCTGGCTTGAGAGGATGCCATGTCCCTCCGCGCGCACCCAGCTCGAGGAATAGTAGGTCGGCTGCGGCTCGCGCCACAACGTGAAGCGCGCCATCATGCCGAGGTGGTTCATCACGCTGCGCAAGGCGCGCACGCCATGCGCGACCTGGTCGGGTTCGAAGCGGTGCGGCTCGCCGGCCTCGACGACGACGGCCGGTATGCCGGCATCGGTCGCCGCCCGTCGCAGCGTGCCGCGCGTGCCCTCATCGTGCAGCACGACGGTCGCGCCAAAGCCCTTGGTCAGGTGCTGCACGCCAGTATCGTTGAGGTTTGCGCGCAACTGGGTCAGGTTCGTGCGCTGAAAGGATCCGGTATGCAGGTCGACCAGGTAATCGCAGCGCAGCACGATCGAGTTGAAGAATGAATACGCAACGCGCGATGCAAAGCTGCCGCGCGGATTGCCGGGAAAGAACCGGTTCAGGTCACGGCGGTCCGGCAGATAACGCTCGCCCAGGCGAAAGCCATAGAGATTGACGATCGGCACGCCGATGATCGTGCCGGAGAGGCGGTTGGCATCGAGGTCATACAGCAGTTCGCGGACCATTTCGATGCCGTTCAGCTCGTCGCCATGGATCGCGGCGGTCAGGCACAGGACGGGGCCGGGTGTCGCGCCATGCGCGACCAGCACCGGCGTCGCCTCGGGCAGGCCGTCGGCGGCCTCATCGGCATACCACGAGAGCCGGCGGATCTCGCCCGGCGGGACCTCCTCGCCAAGGAGTCGCAGCGGCAGCTGATCGACCCGCGCGGTCTCTGCCTGCACGGCCTCGGGCTGCGCCGTCTCCGGCGAGGACTGCGCGGGGTCATCCGACAGTGCCGGCGCGTCCCCGCTTGCGACCGCATCGCCGTCCTCGCCGCCGCTTGCCGGCGCCTCGATGAGGAACGGCAATGCCGGTGCGGCCGGTCCCGGGGCCACCGCTTCCGTGCTCAGCGCGGCATCCGCTTCATCATCCGGTTCGAGATCGAGTTCGTCGGCGAACGCCGCGGATGTCCATAGCAGGAGTGACAGCACCGGCGCCAGGATGGCGCGCGGATATTGCATTGCCAGGCGATACATCAGACACGGGTGACATGTCTCGCAGCCTGGGGTTCGGGCGATCTTCTCCGTCCGTGGCATCATAGCCTGATGACGCCGGACACCTCCCGGCTGGTTCCCCTCGCTGACGCATGTCGAATGGCCATTGTACCGGACGGGCCGCGCCATTTCATCGCAGCCCGGCACAGGCCGTAACGGCAGGCACATCCCTGTGCCGGCCGTCAGCTGCCGAAATCAGCGGTGCGAATGCACGTGCACTTCCCTGGAATGACCGGTGTGGCCATGCTCATGTCCGCGCAGCGAGCTGGCGGCATGACGGTGCGTATGCGCCTTGTCCTTCGCGTGATCATGTGCATGGACATGCTCGTGCGCGTGGCCGTGGCGATGCATATGACCATGCTCGTGGGCGTGCTTGGTGCCGTCCTTGTGGGTATGGACGTGGCTGTGCTTGTGACGATGCGGATGCTGATGCTCGTGCTCGTGCTTGTGGTTGCCTTTCATCGATCTTCTCCTCAGGGTTGAAATCGGTTGGCAACCTCTGTCATCGGCCGCTTGCACCGAAACTTCAGCAATACCACGGCCTTGTCATCACGCGTCTGCCGCGGGCGCGCGCCGGTTCAGCTCCGCCGCCGCGCCGTACAGGTACTCCAGGAAGGTCTGCGCAACCACCGACGGCTGCTTCCCGGACGGGTACACGGCGTACCACTGGCGACGGATTGGAAAGTGCTCGACGTCGAGGATGACGAGTTCATCCATCGCGGTGTCGAGCGCGAGGGTATGACGCGACAGCACTGAAATGCCGAGCCCGCCGACGATCGCCTGCTTGATCGCCTCGTTGCTGCCGAGTTCCATGCGCACATTGAGACGCAGCCCCTGCTCCGCGATCAACCGCTCGACGGCCTTGCGTGTCCCCGAGCCGGCCTCGCGCATCAGGAACGGCTCCCCGGCGATGCGCGCAAGCGGCACCCGCTTGCGCCCGGCAAAGGGATGATCGCGACGCGCGATGACGACCATCGGATTCTCCATGAATGGCTCGAAGTGCACATCGAGGTCCTCGGGCGGCTGACCGAGGATATACAGGTCATCCTCGTTGGCGGCGAGACGGGCGAGGATCTGCTCGCGATTGGTCACATTCAGCGCGACCTCGATACCGGGATAGCGCTGGCAGAAGGGTCCGAGCAGCCTCGGCGTGAAGTACTTCGCGGTGGTCACCACCGCGATGCGCAGATGCCCCTGCTTGAGCCCCTGCATATCGGCAATCGTCATGCCGAAACGGTCGATCCTGCCGAGCACGTCACGGCAGGCGGTGTACAGCTCCTTGCCGGCGTCGGTCAGGTAGATCTTCTTGCCGATCTGCTCGAACAGCGGCATGCCGACACACTCGACGAGTTTCTTGATCTGCATCGACACCGTCGGCTGGGTCAGGTGCAGTTCCTCGGCGGCGCGCGTAAAGCTCCTGCAACGTGCGATCGCCTCGAAGACCTCGATCTGTCGCAACGTGAGATGGCGCATCGGACCGGGATTCAACGAGTTATATACATAGACTGCAATCTATCATATTTATAAAAAAAATTGACTGTCATTGATTCCTGATAAGTCACAGGCTCATTGCCAGCCACGAGCATCAACGCCAGCGGAGGTGTGCCATGGGCAAGAGCGAAACACTGAAGGAAGGCAAGGAGCGCTACCAGTCCGGGGTCATTCCCTACAAGAAGATGGGTTACTGGGAGCCCGACTACAGGCCGAAGGACACCGATGTCATCGCGCTGTTCCGCATCACGCCCCAGCCCGGCGTCGATCCCGAGGAGGCCGCCGCCGCCGTCGCCGGCGAATCCTCGACCGCGACCTGGACCGTGGTGTGGACCGACCGCCTGACCGCCTGCGAACTCTATCGCGCGAAGGCCTACCGCTGCGACCCGGTACCGAACACCGGCGAGGGCACCAAGACCGAACAGCAGTACTTCGCCTATATCGCTTATGACCTCGACCTGTTCGAGCCCGGTTCAATCGCGAACCTGACCGCGTCGATCATCGGCAACGTATTCGGCTTCAAGGCCGTCAAGGCCCTGCGTCTCGAGGACATGCGCATCCCGGTCGCGTACCTGAAGACCTTCCAGGGCCCGGCCACCGGCATCGTCGTCGAGCGCGAGCGTCTCGACAAGTTCGGTCGTCCGCTGCTCGGCGCGACCACCAAGCCCAAGCTCGGCCTGTCCGGCCGCAACTACGGCCGCGTCGTCTATGAGGCGCTGAAGGGCGGACTGGATTTCGTCAAAGACGACGAGAACATCAATTCGCAGCCGTTCATGCACTGGCGCGACCGCTTCCTGTACTGCATGGAGGCCGTCAACCGCGCCTCGGCGGCGACCGGCGAGGTCAAGGGACATTACCTCAACGTCACCGCCGGCACGATGGAAGACATGTACGAGCGCGCCGAGTTCGCGAAGTCGCTCGGCTCGGTCATCATCATGATCGACCTCGTCATCGGCTATACCGCGATCCAGTCGATGGCGAAGTGGGCGCGCAGGAACGACATGATCCTGCACCTGCACCGCGCCGGCAACTCGACCTATTCGCGGCAGAAGAACCACGGCATGAACTTCCGCGTGATCTGCAAGTGGATGCGCATGGCCGGCGTCGACCATATTCATGCCGGCACCGTCGTCGGCAAGCTGGAAGGAGACCCGCTGATGATCAAGGGCTTCTACGACACGCTGCGCGACTCGCACACGCCGGCCAGCCTCGAGCATGGCCTGTTCTTCGAGCAGGACTGGGCCTCGCTGAACAAGGTCATGCCGGTCGCCTCGGGCGGCATCCACGCGGGCCAGATGCACCA